>JAFEEX010000084.1 GCA_018240895.1 Pseudomonadota bacterium
GTCTGCTGACCCGCGGAAAGTAAGGCACGCGACCCCTCGGACGCCATAAGCCCCACCTCGCACACGCAGTGACCCTCTGGCCGAGCTGCGCACTTTGGCGGGAAAAAGAAGCTTGCGCGTCTCTCGTACACACACCAAGCTCGCGGCGAACGCGCAAGGATGGGATCGCGAAATTTTACTGTTGCGCACTACGAATGTGTAAGCAGCCGTTGTGCCGCCCCCCCGGTACCCGCAAAAATTATGGTCAGCGATCCGCACCTAAGCAGCAAGCATGTTGACTTCCTTGCCTGTCTCGATCTATGATCCTCCGAGACTGCAAATATTGCGTTTCGCAATTATTACTCAGTGCTCGCGCATTCTCACCACTCCACCTCTCTGCGAAAACCATATGACCGAAGCTCCTCTGCCTCATCCGTCAGTGTTCCTGGGCCAACAACGGCTGAAGGTGATCCGCGGTTACCGTGTCCACGAGCAGCGCACGCCGAGCCAAGACATTCATGTGATCACACCTTCGCAAACAATTGGCCCGTTCTTCGGGGTCGGCTTGGTCCGCCCGGGTGACGAGGACCTGGCATGCAAGCAGCCCAGAGGCGCGCGCGCTGAAGGAACGCCCATCATTATCCAGGGGCAGGTGATGGACGAGAACGGCAAGCCGGTGCGCAAGGCGTTAATCGAGGTCTGGCAGGCGAACCGGTGGGGCAAGTACGAGCACCCGGACGACACGACGCAGGCGCCGCTGGACCCGAACTTCAAGGGGTGGGGTCGCGCGCTGACAGACTCGCAGGGGCGCTATACCTTCCGCTCCATCAAGCCGGGTGCGTATCCCAACCCGGGCTACGACAACTGGATGCGACCGCCGCACGTGCATTTCTCCCTGTTCGCGGCCGGGCTGATGCAGCGCCTCATTACGCAGATGTACTTCCCCGGCGAGGAGTACAACGATATTGATCCAATCCTTAACGGGGTGGAGGACCTGCGCGCGCGTGCCTCGCTGATCGCGCGCCGGATGCCCGACGAGCCGGAGGGCACACAGGTGTACCAGTTCGACATCGTGCTGCGCGGTAGCCAGGAAACGCCGTTCTTCGTGGAAGGAAAATGAGTGTGCGATCGGCGGGCGAGATCTTCGGCGAGGCCGAGACTCTGGCCCTGTACCTCGGAATCGAGGTGGCGCTCGCGCATGCGCAAGCCGAAGTCGGCGTCATCCCCGAAGATGCGGCGCGCGAAATCGAGCGGGGTGCGACACTGGACGCCATCGACGTTCCGCGCGTGCGGCAGGAGGCTCAGCGCACCGGCTACGCTGTAGCTCCCCTGGTGCGGCAGCTCACGGAGGCGTGCGGAGATGCGGGCCGGTTCGTGCACTGGGGCGCCACGACACAGGACATCGTCAACACCGCACTTGCACTGCAAGTCGACGAGGCATTCAGAGGCGTGCTGGAGCGGGTGGAGCGGCTGGCGCGAGCGCTGGCTGCGCTGGTGCGGTCGCATCGTCACAGTGTGATGGCCGGGCGGACTTTCGGCGGCCACGCACTGCCCATCACATTCGGCTTCAAGGCGGCGGTGTGGCTGTCGTCCGTGCTGCGCCATGCGGAGCGCGTCCGCGCGGCCGTCGCGCGCCCCATCCCGGGGGAGTTTGCAGGCGCGGCGGGAACGCTGGCGTCGCTGCAGGAGCAAGGCTTGGCCGTGAGGCGCGCGTTCATGCGGCGTCTGCGCCTGCCCGAACCGACGATCACCTGGGCCGCGATGCGCGACGAGGTGTTCGTTCGGGTGGCAGCCCTTGCGGGATTGACCAACAGCCTGGCAAAGATCGCGCAGGATATTGCGGAACTTGGCAGCACCGAGATCGGAGAAGTGGCGGAGCCCCACGCCGGTGGCAAGGACACCAGCAGCACGCTGCCACTGAAGGCGAATCCCATTCTGTGCGCGCACACCGTCGCCGCGGCGACGCTGGTCGGCCAGAATGCGATGAGTGTCCTGCTGGCCGGCCGACAGCGGCAGGAACGCAGCGGCGAGGCCCTGCTCGAGCTGCAGGTGGTCGGGCCCGCGTTCATCGCAGCCGAGCGATGCCTGGACTTGGCCGTCCTGCTGCTGGAGGATCTGCAGGTATTCCCTAGCCGCATGCGGCGCAACCTGGACGGCACGCGGGGCGTCATGCTGGGCGAACGCTTCATGATGGCGCTTGCGCCGCGGCTCGGTCGCTTGCAGGCGCACGACCTGGTGCACGAGGCCTGCCGCGCAGCGATAGAGCGAGATGTCCCGCTCGAATCCGTCCTGGCGGAAATTCCAGCGGTAGTAGAGGTGCTTTCGAACGCTGAACTGCAGGCGCTGGCGGATCCGGCCACCTATCTGGGCAGCGCCGACGCCATGTGTGCCGCGGTGCTGCAGCAGGCCAGTTCGGTCATTCCGGAGGCAGCCCATGAGTGAGCAACCGATCCCTGATTGCCTGGGTCCGCGGCCTGTGACGGCGCGCCCTGCATGGCATGTGCCTCACGGATCATGGGACACGCACTTTCACGCCCTGGGGCCGCAACTTCGCTTTCCGTATGGAGCGAAGCGCAAGTACACGCCGCCCGACGCACCGGTGGAGCAGTGCCTTCGCCTGCACGAGGCCCTTGGATTCGCACGCGGCTGGGTGGTGCACGCGAACACGCACGGGTTCGACAACGCGGTCGACCTGGATGCCGTGGCGCGCTCCGACGGCCGTTATGTAGCCGTGGTCCGCCTGGATGCGTCCGCCTCACCCGCGTCGTGCGCCGAGCTGCACGCGCGCGGCGCACGCGGCGTGCGCTTCGCCTTCAACCCGCAGCACGGCGGCTCGTTGGACCTGACCGTATTCAATCATGTGGTGCGCTGCATTGCGCCCCTGGGCTGGTTCGTCGAGCTTCATTTCGATGGTGCCGACATCGCGCGCCTGCAAGAGTGGCTCGAGGCCATTCCGGTGCAGGTTGTCATTGACCATTTGGGCCGGGTGGACCCAGCAGGAGGTGTCGCACAGGAGCCGTTCCAGATCCTGCTCGCGCTGCTTGCGCGCGGCAACTTCTGGATCAAGCTCAGCGGCGCAGACCGCATCTCGCGGCAGGGGGCGCCGTATGCCGATGTAGCGCCGTTGGCGCAGGCGCTGGTGAGCGCCCGTCCCGACCGCTTGTTGTGGGGAACAGATTGGCCGCACACGGGCTACTTCGATGCCGCCAGGGTGCCGGAGGACACCGCGCTGGTGGATGCCTTGGCCACCTTCGTTCCCGAGGCGCCGGAGCGGGAAGCTATCCTGGTCCACAACCCGCTGCGCCTGCTGGCATTGGCGGCCTGAATCTCGTTTGCACGCGCTGCGTAGGTCGTCAGCGCTGACGTCCCCTCGACAGGAGGTGGCTGGAAGGCAGCTTCGGGTGGAGCACCTTGCGCACCGCATTGATGCAGACCACAGGCAGTTTGTCCGGATCGAGCAGCCCGATCTGCACCAGAAACGAGGGCTGATCCCAGTAGATATGTCCATGTGCGATCTTGCCGACGCGGAAGGTGATAATGCGGATCAGTGCCACCTCGCGTGACGGTCGGCTGGCGGGATGCCGGGGAGCATCCACGCGATCTCCGGGTCGGGGGTGAAGCAAAGCAGCCTTCCTGACTATATCTTGTAATCGACCATTGGCCGCGTGGCCAGTCGTGCAGTTGTTGCGTCAGCGGCTTGGTCTGCGCCTGCCGCACTTTGAGCCGGCGGTCCGGGTCGGCGAGCGCCCCCACCGAGATCCAGTCGCACCTCGAGTCGGCCCGCGGCAGTGGGCATCGTGCCGAGCGCGCCCGATCGACAAACGGCGCCGCCGTCACTGCGCCCGGCTTCGGCGCGTCCCCCCCTCGGCGACTTGGTCGCCGCCGTCGACGCTTGCTCGTCCAAACGGGCCTTCCAGCGCCGATAGCTTGCGCGCTCACCCCCTCGCGCCGGCAGAACGTGCCGATCGGCTCTCCGCTTTCCGCATGCCGCCGAAACAGTTCCTGCCATGCTTGGCTGCCCAAACGCCGTCGCTTGATGCCTTCCAGTTCGCCTGCTCCGCATTCGTTGAAGATGCAGGCATTCGGCCGCGCACGCACCGACGGTGTTGCCGAAGTCTCCGCTGGGAGAGGCGTTCGGCTACGCGCTGAGCAACTGGGTGGCGTTGAACACCTTCGTGGAGCACGGCATCCTGGAGGCCGACAACAACTGGGGCGAACGCGCCTTGAAGCCGGTGGTGATGGCCTGCTCATAGTGCCCGCTTTCGTTAAGTGCTTGAAAACATTGGAATCTGATTCCCGCCATCGATGCGACACGGGCGAGCTGTTCGCGCGGCAGCCTCGATGACGCGCTGATCGAGCAGATCGTCGGCGCGGATCTGGTACGGCGCTCTCGCGACGACCTGTTCGGCGGGCAGCAGCCCTGCCTTGATCAGGCGCCGGATGCAGTGATTCGTGACACCGAGCTTGGCTGCAGCCTCCGACATCGTCAACCATTCGCCATCCTGATGCGCGGAGCGGTAGGCACGAATGTCATTGACCATTCGCACCGAGGCAACGCGATGCGCGGTCCAGGTCTTGCCCTGACCCGTCGGAAGCGTCATGCGGTTGAGCGACGCGGCGATGTGCTCGCCCACTTGCCGGCCATGCTGCGCATGACGGCCAGCGCCTCTTCGGGCGTGCGGCAGCCATGCAATGGGAGGTGATGCTCAAGGTCCTTCACGAGGGTGCGCAGCAGCTGCTGGCGCGTTCGCATCGTGACATGCGGCGAATTCCACGCTGCGGCGAGATCGTCAGCTAGGCCGGCCAGATCCGGTGCAGGTGCCGAGGTCTGCGCCTGATCGCTTGCGGTAGCGGATCGGCGTCCAGTCGAAGCTGACCATCTTCTTGCCGTCTGAGGGCCGCGGGAAGTGCACGCCATCAGCTGCCAGCGACAGCAGCACCTGGCGAGCGCTGCCCAGCTTGCGAACGCGCTCGAAGATTAATCGGATCGCCTCCTGCAGCCGCGCGTCGGGATCGAACCCGAGGCCGACCTCTCGGTGCCAGACGTAGCCGACTGGCACGCTGATGCGCAGTTCGCCGCGATGGGCCTTGGCCCGCGCAGCGTCATACATGCGTGCCTTGAGAACGCCCAACTCGAATTCGCTGATGCTGCCCTTCATTCCCAGCAGCAGCCGCTCGTTGGGCCGACACGGGTCATACACGCCGTCCAGATCGATCACCCGGGCCTCGACCAAGCCACACAGCTCCAGCAGGTGGTGCCAGTCGCGTCCGTTGCGCGCCAGCCGTGATGCATCGAAGCAAAGAACCGCGCCGACTTCGCCGGCGCACAGCCATGCAACCAACCGATCGAAACCGGGGCGCGCCACCATGCCACTGGCAGAGCGCCCGAGGTCGTCGTCGATGACTTCGATCTGCGCGAACCCCCGGCGTCGCGCTTCCTCCACCAGGTCGTACTGGCGGCGCTGGCTCTCCAGATTGGTCTGGACTTGCGTCTGAGTGGATTGGCGCACGTAAACGACCGCCTTGCGCCGCAGAACGGCGGCCGGCAACAATTCAGAGTTCGCCATCGTCACCCCCTGCGTCCAGGCCGGCCGCTTGCAGCAGCAGGAGCGCCAGTGTGCGACCGCGCTGGTTCGCTCGATCGATCTCAGTTCCTGCAGCACGGCGGACTCGAACGACATGCTCAGTTGCTGCGGCGCTGGCGGACGTGACGGCACTGCGATCGACGGCTTGCGCGTCGTGCGGAGGGACTGGGTCATGGGATTGCTCGCCTGTGGGTTGAACACCGGCGAAGCTTCGTCGAAGTCCAAGCTCGGACAGCTGCAGGTGTAACTCCGCGAGCGCCTGTACCGACGCTCTCGGTGCGCCGAGTTCCATGGCCGTGCACGCGACGGCGTCGAGCATCCATGCCGGCACGACGATGACGATGCCGGGCGACGCCTCGACGTGAACCACGTCGCCGTTGGCTCGCTGCTCGCTGTACTGGCGCCTTACGCGACGCTCGTACAGCGGGTGCCAGCGATAGAAGACCTCAACTTCTTGCGCGACATGCGCAGAATGACCCGGTGATTAGGAAGACCTCAATCCGACGGACGACGCGAACCTGCGAGCCTACTATCAAGAGTGGAGCCGGCTGATGGGGCGAAGCGCGTCGGCACCGTTCGAAGCGCACGCACAAGAGGTGACGCTGTGAGCTACGAGAATCTTCTGGACGCGTTCGAGGTGCAGCAGTTCATCCAGCGCACGGCCGCGCTGTTGAACGCCGAGAAGCTTTCCGAATGGCTGGAGCAGTTCCATTCGGATGGCTTGTACGAGATCACCGCGTACAGCACTGAGCTTGGCAAGGAGCTGGCATGGTGGAAGCAGGAATTGCCGCTGCTGCAAAAAACCATCTCGGAGGTGCCGAGACACGTGCGTGATCCGGCCAAGCGTCTGCACGTGCTGGGGCCGCCGCTGGTGAGCGTGACGGGTGACGCGGCGCGAGGGCAAACGGCCTTCTCGGTATTTCGCACCCTGCCAACAGGGGAGACCAGCCTCTTCGTGGTGGGCCGCTACCTTGACGAGCTGGTGCGGGTCGGGAGCGGCTGGCGCTTCAGCGTCCATCGGGTGCAACTGGAGACACGCGTCCTCGATGCATTTACGCATCTGCCGCTGTAGATGGCGCAGCCAAGAGGTTGCTCACAACGCGAATGCTCCTGATGGGCGGCTTGCAATGTCGCGGAGTGTTGGCCAAACGGCGAGTTCGTACGTGACGAATGCCCAGGTATCGTCGCGGAGCGAAGCTTGAGCCACGCTGCCGACTGAACATTGAGCGAGGGCTAGATGCCTTCCGCGAGCGTTCGGCACGCGATAAGCCTCGAGATCGAATGCTGTCCAATGGTGAACACCTTTGAACGCTGGACATGCAACGAATGCACACCCCGCTGGTTCGGCAAGCCATTCAGGTGCTGAGGACACTCNNCACTCCAGATCATTTCCGGTCGCCCGGGGTTGCACTTTCCTGGCGAGAGGGGCGCATGAGCGGCGCCCAGGTCGCACTGTTCATCGCTTTCGTGGTGGTCGCGACCCTGGCGCAGGGGCTGACAGGCTTCGCGTTCGTGCTGGTACTGCTTGGGCTCGCCGGCCTGTTCCAGCTTGCGCCCGTGACGGACCTGGCGAACGTGGCAACCACGCTGGCCGTGCTGGGCGCGGCGGCAATGCTGCGCACCTCGCTGAGACACGTCGACCGTACTGCCTATCGCGAGGCGGTGGCTGGATCCGCGCCGGGGGTTCTCGCCGGTGTGCTGTTGCTACAGTGGCTGAGCGCAAACGTCATGACCGTATTGGGCGTGCTGCTCGGCGTGACCATCTTCGCGTGCGCGATCACCATGTTGCGGCCGGGAAACGTGCTGCCAGTACGGTCCAGCGGCATCTGGTTCGGCGGCTTCGGCCTGCTCTCGGGACTGCTGGGCGGCCTGTTTTCGGCCGGCGGCCCCCCGCTTGTGTACCACTTCTACCGACAGCCCATGGCAATGGAAGCCCTGCGGGCCACCTTGGTCGCCGCGCTGACCACGATGAGCGTGATGCGGATTGTCGTCGTCCTGGCAACGGGACAGTTCAGCCTGCTTGCGCTGAAGATGATCCTGCTCGCCGCCCCTGCGGTGCTGGGGACGTCCTGGCTGCTGCGACGCTATCCCCCCCGCTGGCGACGCGAGACGGTGCTCAGGATCGTGTGCGTGTTGCTTCTCGCCACCGGCGTCAGCATCGCCGCCTCAGCCCTGCTGGGACGTTGAGTCCGCACGCATGAGGAACCTGTGCATGCGCGACTGCGCGTGCATCGATGAGGCGGCACACTACCGCCGCGTGTCACGCGGGTCGATGATTGTCCTCCACGCTGAAGGCTTCTGCAGTGAGGAACGAGGAGGTGAGCTCGCTCAGTTCCGCCTCCAGCTCGCGTTCGCGTTGCTTGGGATCGGCCGCCGCACTGATTCGCGCTTGTACGCGTCCCCTTCACCGCGCAGCGAGCCCCACTCCGCCGGCGGCCACCCAAGTTTCAGCCCGATTCCGCCTGCTGAGAACATAGTGCGCAAACGGCGTCGCAGCCGCGAGCCAAGCACCGGCTGCGGCGGCATCGCAGTCCAGCGCCTGGGCGACCTCGTAAGCCTCCAGGCGCACCGGTTGCCGCAGGCGCGTGTCGCGGCTGGCGCCGGCGTGGAGCGCGCACAGCGCGAAGTCCGCCCCGGCAGGCAGGTGCAGCAGTTCCGCACGCGTGTCCAGCGGCAGCGCTTGCCACTCGAGCAGCGACAGCCGCAGTCCGCAGCCGTCCAGCTTGTGGCGCACAGCGAGCGGCAGCCACAGCAGGCGGCGAGCTTCGTCGGGTTCGAAGGAGAGGCAGGCGGTGGGCCCCACGTCGGGTCGCATACGGACAGCATAGCGCCCGCCTGAAGTTCGAGAACGCAATATTCAGGTCGCATTGACCTGAATAATCGATCGTCCTCGGGCCGTGTCAGTCCGTCGTGCAGTGGCGCAGGAACCCTTCGGCTGCGGCGCCCAGCTTCTTCGCCCGGTGCAGCACGATGGAAAGGGTGCGCTGCATCGGGGGCAGGGTGGTGGCAAGCTCCACCAGCCACCCCTCGGCGATCGCCTCCTTCACCGCCAGCCGGGACAGGCACCCCAGGCCCAGTCCTGCGGCCACGACGCGCTTGACCGCCTCGTTGCTCCCCAGCTCGAGCTCCACCTCCATCTGTGTCAGATGCGGGATCAGCCAGCGGTCCGAGGCTTCCCGAGTGCCAGAGCCGGGTTCGCGCAGGACCCAGGTGGCATGGTTCAGCTGGCGTGCGCCGGCGCGGCGTTCCGCCAACGGGTGGCCAGCGGCGGCGACCACGACGATCTCATCGCTGCGCCACTTGCTGACCGAGAGCTCCGGGTGGCTGTGGGTCCCCTCGATGAAACCGATGTCGGAGCGGAACGAGGCGACCCGCTCGAACACGTCATGCGTGTTGGCGATATCCAGCAGCACGTGGCTGCGCGGGTTCGCCTGCTTCCACCTGGCGATCAGCACCGGGAGCAGGTACTCGCCGATCGTGTAGCTGGCGGCCAGCCGCAGCGACGCCGCATGGGCCGCGGTGAACAGGGCTTCCGTCTCCACCGCCTGCTCCAGGATTCCGGCCGCGCGCGGCAGCAGGGCCCGCCCATTCTCGTTGATGACCAGCTTCTTGCCCACCCGGTCGAAGAGCTGCGCACCAAGCACGGCCTCCAGCTCGCCGAGCGCGTTACTCGCGGCCGACTGCGAGCGCGAGATCTCGTCAGCCGCGGCCCGCGTCGTGCCGCCGCGCGCCACCGCCGCGAACACCTCCAGCTGGCGCAGCGTGAGCTTCAGTCTCTGATCGATTTTCTGATTCACTGCAACCGGAATTATGCGGCACACGAATCTGTGCGCTGTCTAGCATAAGCTTATGTTCAAGTTCCTCTCCAGCGAGCCGGTGCACGATGCAACCGCGAGCAGCACCGCGGACACCGAGGTCAAGACGACTACGTGCTACATGTGTGCCTGCCGCTGCGGCATACGCGTGCACCTGCGCGACGGGCAGGTCCGGTACATCGACGGCAATCCCGACCACCCGATCAACAAGGGCGTGATCTGCGCCAAGGGCAGCGCGGGAATCATGAAGCAGGTATCGCCTGCGCGCCTGACGCAGCCGCTTCTGCGCAGGCCAGGCAGCGAGCGGGGCGAGGGTGAGTTCGAGCCGATCTCCTGGGAGCGCGCCTACGAGCTGCTCACCGAGCGCCTGGGCCGTATCCGCGCCACCGATCCGAAGAAGTTCGCCCTGTTCACCGGGCGCGACCAGATGCAGGCCCTCACCGGCCTGTTCGCGCGCCAGTTCGGCACACCGAACTATGCGGCGCACGGCGGCTTCTGTTCGGTGAACATGGCTGCCGGCATGATCTATTCGGTCGGCGGCAGCTTCTGGGAGTTCGGCGGCCCGGACCTGGATCGCGCCAAGCTGTTCGTGATGATAGGCACCGCGGAAGACCACCACAGCAACCCGATGAAGATCGCCTTGGGCGACTTCAAGCGCAAGGGCGGCCGCTTCATCTCGATCAACCCCGTGCGCACCGGCTATTCGGCGATCGCCGACGAGTGGATTCCGATCCGCCCCGGCACCGACGGCGCACTGTTCATGGCGCTGCTGCACGAACTGCTCGCGCAAGGCCTGGTCGACCGGTCCTTCCTGCAGCGGTTCACCAATGCGCCGCAACTGGTGGTGCTGGACGAGGGCGAGCGCGAAGGCCTGTTCGCCTTCGATCCCGCCGCCGGCCCGCCCGGCGACGGCCGCCACCCGCACAACAAGCTGGCATGGGACCTGGCCAGCGGCCGGGTGGTGCAGGCCTATCCGGAAGGCGTGGAGGAAGGGCGCCAACTGGCGCTGGAGGGCCACTACAAGCTGGCGGACGGGACGCGTGTGGCGCCAGCCTTCCAGCTGTTGCGAGACCGCGTTGCCGACACCACGCCCGAGTGGGCAGAGGACATCACTGGCATCCCGTCCGAGCGCATCCGCCAGCTGGCGCGCGAAGTGGGGGAGACGGCGCTGCACCAGGCCTTCGAACTTCCCATTCCGTGGACCGATGCGTGGGGGAAGCGGCACCCCACCACCCAAGGGCGGCCGGTGGCCTTCCACGCCATGCGCGGGCTGGCGGCGCATTCCAACGGGTTCCAGACGGTGCGCGCGCTGGCGGTGCTCATGAGCGTGCTGGGCACCATCGACGCGCCCGGCGGCTTCCGCCACAAGGCGCCGTACCCGCGCCACATCGTGCCGAACTACCGGGCCTTCAACGACCCGTCCATGATCAAGCCCAACACGCCGCTGAACGCGGCGCCATTGGGTTTTCCCGCCGGCCCCGACGAATTGGCGGTGCACGAGGACGGAACGCCGCTGCGCATCGATCACGCGTTCTCCTGGGAGCACCCGCTGTCGGCCCACGGGATGATGCACAACGTCATCACCAACGCGGTGCGCGGTGACCCCTACGAGATCGACACACTGTTGATCTTCATGGCGAACATGGCGTGGAACTCCACCATGAACACCATGGAGGTGCGCAAGAAGCTCAACGCGCGCGGGGAGGACGGCAACTACAAGATTCCGTTCCTGGTGGTGTGCGATGCCTTCCAGAGCGAGATGGTCGCCTTCGCCGACCTGGTGCTGCCGGACACTACCTATCTCGAGCGGCACGACGTCATGAGCATGCTGGACCGGCCGATCTCGGAGTACGACGGTCCGGTGGATTCCGTGCGCGTCCCCGTGGTGGAGCCCACCGGGAACTGCAAGCCGTTCCAGGAGGTGCTGATCGAGCTGGCCTCGCGCCTGAAATTCCCCGCCTTCACCCGAGAGGACGGCACGCGCAAGTTCAAGGACTATCCCGACTTCGTCGTCAACTTCCAGGCCCAGCCGGGCGTGGGCTTTCTCATGGGCTGGCGCGGCAAGGACGGCACTGAGCACCTGCGTGGCGATCCCAACCCCCGGCAGTGGGAGATGTACGCCAGGAACAACTGCGTCTTCCAGTACCACATGCCGGAAGACCAGCAGTACATGCGCAACTGGAACCAGCCTTACCTGGACTTCGCCAAGGACAAGGGTTGGCGGCAGCGCAACGACCCGGTGCAGCTGGCCATCTACTCGGACACGCTGCAGGCCTTCCGGCTGGCCGCGCAGGGCAAGAGCAAGGGCCGCCAGCCGCCGGAGCACCTGCGCGAGCGCATCGCCACCTACTTCGATCCGCTGCCGTTCTGGTATGCGCCGCTGGAGACCGCCTGCATCGACGCCGACCGCTACCCCCTGGCGGCGATCACCCAGCGGCCGATGGCGATGTACCACTCCTGGGATTCGCAGAACGCCTGGCTGCGCCAGATCCACAGCCACAACTACCTGTACGTGAACCCGCGCACCGCGCAGGAAGCTGGCATCGAGGACGGCGGCTGGGCCTGGGTGACCAGCGCCTGGGGAGAGCTGCGCTGCATGCTGCGCTACAGCGATGCGGTGGAGCCGGGCACGGTCTGGACCTGGAACGCGATCGGCAAGGGTTCCGGCGCCTGGCAGTTGGCGCCTGCCGCCGACGAGTCGCGCAAGGGCTTCCTGCTCAATCACCTGATCACCGAGGAGCTGCCCTTTGCCGGTGGACACATCAGCAACTCCGACCCGGTCACCGGCCAAGCCGGCTGGTACGACGTGCGGGTGAACCTGCGCCCGGCGGCGCCCGAAGAACCAGCGGAAACCTTCCCCCAGATTGCAACCGTGCCGAGCGCCCCAGGCGTGCTCGGGGGCGCCCGCAAGGTGCTTGCCTACCTCGTTCCCAGGAAGCCATGAACAACCCAGTCCAGCCAGCCCCCGAAACACTGGCCAAGCAGCTTGCTCTGGTCATCGACCTGAATGTCTGCGTCGGCTGCCATGCCTGCGTCACCTCGTGCAAGGAGTGGAACACCTCGGGCGCGGCCGGCCCGCTGACGGACCTGAATGCTTACGGCGAGCGGCCCACCGGCACCTTCTTCAACCGGGTCCAGACCTTCGAGGCCGATAGCTACCCGGATACGCAGACCATCCACTTCCCCAAGAGCTGCCTGCACTGCGAGGACCCACCCTGCGTGCCTGTCTGCCCTACCGGTGCCAGCTACAAGCGCAAGAGCGACGGTATCGTGCTGGTGGACTACGACAAGTGCATCGGCTGCAAATATTGCAGCTGGGCCTGCCCCTACGGCGCCCGTGAGTTCGACGAGGAACGCAAGGTGATGACCAAGTGCACCCTGTGTGTGGACCGCATCTACGACGAGCTGCTGCCGCCGCAGGACCGCAAGCCGGCCTGCGTGAAGGCCTGTCCGACTGGCGCCCGCCTGTTCGGCGACGTCAAGGATCCGGACTCCGAGGTTTCGCAGGCGATCCGCGAGCGTGGCGGCTACCAGTTGATGCCTGAGTGGGAGACCCAGCCGGCCAACCACTACCTTCCGCGCCAGATCACCCTAAGCACGGTGCCGCAGGCGCAGCCGAATTTCCGGCTGGGCGATTTCCTGAACGGCGAGCCGGCGTCCGGCAAGCACAAGCCAGGCAGCGGTGCAATGGAAAAAGACGCCCGATGAAGCCAGCCCTCTCGATCATCCTTTTCACCACGATCGCCGGCGCCGCCCAGGGGATGGTGGTGGCACTGGCGTTGGCCACTCTGGCCGGGATCGCGCCGGCTACGGCGCTCGCCCCCATGCTTTGGGCGGCCACCGGCATGTTGCTGGTGGCCCTGGTCGCCTCCTTCTTCCATCTGGGGCATCCGCTGCGCGCCTGGCGTACGGTGCTGATGTGGCGCACCTCCTGGATGTCGCGCGAGGTGATCGTGCTGCCGGCGTTCATCGCGCTGGTAGGCGGCTGGGCCCTGCTGGCCACACTGGCGCAGCGCGACGCGGTGGCGCCGCACTGGCTCGCCGGAATGGCGATCGTGGGCGCCGTGCTCCTGTGGTACTGCACCGCGATGATCTATGCCTGCATCCGCTTCATCCAGGAATGGGCGCATCCGCTCACGGTGGTGAACTACACGACGCTCGGCCTCGCCTCCGGCTTTGTCACCGCCGGCGCGCTGGCGGTAATGGCCGGGGAACCCGGGTTCGCCTCCGACATCGCCCCCTGGGCGCTGGCGGCCACGGCGCTGGCGTGGTTCACCCGCGCGCTGTCGCTGCGCCGCAATGCGCGGCTGAAGCCGAAGTCCACCACCCAGACGGCGACCGGCATCCAGGCGGCGCGGGTGGTGCAGAAGTCCATGGGCATGACGGGAGGCTCCTTCAATACGCGCGAGTTCTTCCATGGGGCTTCGGCACACGGAATGCGCATGGCGCGGACAGGCTTTCAGGTGCTGGCCTTCGCACTGCCGATCCTGCTGCTTGCCTGGGCACTGCTGAGCGGCTCGGCGCTGGCGTGGCTGCTGGCGCTGGGATCTCAGGCGGCAGGCCTGCTGGCGGAACGCTGGTTCTTCTTTGCGCAGGCACGGCATCCGCAGAATATCTACTACCAGGCAGTGTCGTGACGCCGGCGCTGCCCTTCTTGCGCTGGCTGCCGCAGTGGCGGCAGAAGGACGTGCTGCGGGCGGACCTGCTGGCCGGCCTGACCGGGGCCATCGTGGTGCTGCCCCAGGGCGTGGCCTTCGCCACGCTGGCGGGCATGCCGCCCGCCTACGGCCTCTATGCGGCGATGATGCCGTGCGTGATCGCCGCGCTGTTCGGCAGCAGCCGCCTGATGGTGACGGGGCCGGCCAATGCCATCTCGCTCACCACCATGGCGCTGGTGGCACCGCTGGCGGCGGTGGGCAGTTCGCAGTACGTGGGCCTGGTGCTCACGCTCACGTTCGTGGTGGGGGCGCTGCAGTTGCTGCTGGGGATGGCGCGCGTCGGCAAGTGGGTTGAGCTGGTGCCGCATGCGGTGATCGCCGGCTTCACCGCCGGCGCCGCCGTGCTGATCGTCAACAGCCAAGTCGGCACGCTGCTCGGACTCGACCTGCCGCGCGGGCTATCGGTGGCGCAGACGCTGCGGGTGGTATTCACGACCGGGCAGTCCATCCAGGCGCTACCGGTGATCGCCGCCATGGCCACCATCCTGATCAATTTGGCGGCGCTGCGGCGCAGCCGCTGGATACCGCCGATCCTGATGGCAGTGATCGGCGGCACCGCCATCACCTGGCTCGCCGCCGGCCTGCTGGGCGCGCAGCCGGCCACCGTGGAGGCGCTGCCGGGGGCGCTGCCGCCGCTGTCGCTGCCCGACTTGCGCCAGGTGCCGAACCTGGTGCTGCCGGCGCTGGTGATGACGCTGCTGGCGGTGACCGAGGCGATGGCGATCGCCAAGGCGTTCGCGCGGCGCGCCAACGAGCCTTTCGACGGCAACCAGGAACTGGTCGGCCAGGGGCTGGCCAACCTGACCGGCTCCTTCTTCTCATCGTATCCAGCCAGCGGTTCATTCAACCGCTCCGGCGTGAACGTGGCGGCCGGCGCCCGCACGCCGCTGGCGGCGGTCAGCGCCGCCGTGCTGCTGATCGTGATCCTGTCCTTTGTCGCGCCCTGGGCGCGCTGGCTTCCGCTGGCGGTAATCGGGGGGCTGCTGGTGGTCGTGGCGTGGGGGCTGGTGAACCCGCGCGAGATCCGGCACCTATGGAAGCATGAGCCGGTCGACCGGCTGCCGATGGTCGTGACCTTCGCCGGGACGGTGACGCTGTCGCTGGAGTGGGCGATCCTCCTCGGACTGGCGACGGCCTGGGTGTCGCGGCGGCTGGCGGGCCCGGAGACGGGGAGTGGGAGCTTGTAGGGGGGAGGCAACTCGGCCGCGGACACGTACTTCACGGCCGCCGGCAGGAGCTGCTTGATTCCCGCAGCCCGGCGTCCCGCATCGCATGGCCCTGCGGCTTATCCAGTACCGCGTCCGGCAGTAAAACGCTGAACAGCCGACCGGGGCTTTGTTCATCTAGACGCGTCCGGTTTTGCGATTTACCGGCTAAAACCGAGGCGCGGTCTGTAGCTGGAGAGCACCACCAGCAACCGTGAAATTGCCGCGCGCAACGAGATGCGCGTCAGATGCAACTTCGGCCAACGAGAGCACCGGCGTGGTTCACCCGCACGCTGTCGCTGCGCCGCAATGCGCGGCTCAAGCCCAAGTCCACCACGCGGACCGCCACCGGCATCAATGCGGCGCGGGTGGTGCAGAAGTCGATGGGCATGACCGGCGGCTCGTTCAACACGCGCGAGTTCTTCCACGGCGCCCCGGCCCCCGCAGTGCGCGTGGCCCGGGTGGGCTTCCAGGGCTGCTCGCCTGGGCGCTGCTGTCCGGCTCGGCGCTGGCCAGGCTGCTGGCGCTGGCCTCGCAGGCGGCCGGCCTGCTGGCCGAGCGCTGGTTCTTCTTCGCCCAGGCGCGCAATCCGCAGAACATCTACTACCAGAGCGTGTCGTGACCCGCTGCCCTTCGGGCGCTGGCTACCGCATTGGCAACGGAAGGACGTGCTGCAGGCCGACCTGCTGGCCGCCCGTCAGATCACAGCAACCCTTAGCCTGTGCATGCACGCTGCGGCAGTTCTGCAGCAACATAAGATTCCCGTGGATCTGAGGTGCCGCGTGTCCGGTCCACTTGCTGCTTGCGATAGTCAGCGACCAAGGAACCCGGCTCTTGCCACCGTACCCGTTCTTCCCAAGCAGGCTGGCCCGCCGAAGGAATTCGCGCCGCGGGCGCGCGAGCTCAGGCCTTTGGGCGGCGGCTGATCTGAACGGGCGCTCCGCCGAAGCGCTGCTTCGAACGATAGGTTGCAACGCCGGCATCCATCTCCTGGACGTGGTGCGGCAGCCAATCGAGCAGTTCCACGGATAGGCTCTGCACCACCCGCTGCTTCATTTCGGGCGGATGGGCGGCGCCGACCAGCACCTCCCGGACTTCATCGAAGGACTTCAGCACGTTGGCATGTTCGTCCAAGTGGCACTTCGAGTTGCCATCCTTCATGTCGCGCAGGTGCTCGTCCTCCATGGCGAAGTGCTGCGCCGCGTGCGCGCGCAATGCGTCGAGGGCAGGCACCATGTCGTCCGCGGATGCGCCCAGCAGGCGCGTGATGAGCGCGTGCAACTCTTCGTGGTCGCGGTCAAGGGTTTCCTCTCCCAGCTTGAGTTCGGATTTGTCCATAGCGTAATTGGACCACGAGTCGTGCCGGGCTGCCTCAGCCGCAGCTCGTCGCAGCCGAGGCAAGCCATGCGGAGCTCCTGCAGTGCGGCTGGCGAACTGCACTCCTCCTAGCAGCGGTTCCCGCGCGATTCCCTTTGCGCTTTCAAAAGGGGGCGCTCGTCCGTGGCGAGCTGCTGGAGGGCACGGGCCGGGAACGGTCCGTATCAATAGAGGCTACAGGCACACGCCATCCGAGTCTTCCTGCGCTGCGGCCGGGATCGAGTGTGAAGGAGGTTTGCACTCGAACGTGCACTTGAGAGCTGGTCACCACTGCCGGCCTGAAGTCCACCACGCAGACCGCCACCGGCATCAATGCGGCGCGGGTGGTGCAGAAGTCGATGGGCATGACCGGCGGCTCGTTCAAAACGCGCGAGTTCGTCCACGGCGCCTCGGCCCGCGCAGTGCGCATGGCCCGGGTGGGCTTCCAGGTGCTGGGCTTCGGGCTTCCCCTCCTGCTGCTCGCCTGGGCGCTGCTGTCGGGCTCGGCGCTGGCCTGGCTGCTGGCGCTGGCCTCGCAGGCGGCCGGCCTGCTGGCCGAGCGCTGGTTCTTCTTCGCCCAGGCGCGCCATCCGCAGAACATCTACTACCAGGCCGTGTCGTGACGCCGGCGCTGCCCTTCGTGCGCTGGCTGAAACGTGCGCGAAAATCCCCCTGTGAGCATCCCACCCTCGCGCCCGGCACCTGTCGGCGCACAAGGCAAGCCAACTCTGAAGGACCCGCAGGAAATCGAGGATTTCCTGCTGTACCGGCTTTTTCGTATCACGCACGTCGGCCTGCGTGGGACGGACGACATGTACAAGCGGGAACTCGGAATCTCCCGCCGCGAATGGAGGATCCTGGCGTACCTCGCCCGCACGCCGGATGCGAGCCTGAAGGCCCTGGCGGCGGACGCGGGCATCGACGTGGTCGTGGCGAGCCGGACCGTCGCCGACATGCATTCGCGTGGGCTGGTGGACAAGCGACGCTCCCCGGGCAACAAACGCCTGGTGTGCCTGCGCCTGACCGACGACGGTGTCCAGATCCACGGCAAAGCCAAGCTGATGGCTGCGGCTTACAACCGTTAGCTCGCAGAGTGCCTGACCCACGACGAGGCGTCATTCCTCTTCGAACTGCTGACGAAGCTGGAGCGGCAGGCAGCTCTTCTCACTCGCGACAGGTAGCCTTGGGCCCGTGTCCCCCAAGTGCGTCAGAGGCTTGAACGCACTTCGTCGAACGTCATGCGGCGCGGTCTGGTGACCGCAGATGCATAGCCGCCGAACAACTCAGGGCGGCTGGCGGACGGCGGCAACTGCCGCTCGCTTTGATGGCTGCGCACCGCCTCCAGCAGCATACGGCGGCATTGCGCCATGGGCATGTCGGAAGGCATCAGCTTCTCGCGGGAGCGATCATGCACGCGTCCCTGGCTCTCCTGCACCGCCAGATCTTGCAGCTGCGCGCTGCGAATACCGGTGAAGGACGCACGCCGCTGCAAAGCACGGTCCTGCAGGTAATCGTTCTCGCGCGACCCGCGCGGAAGGTAGGAACCGGGCACCAGCGGTGCATAGTCCTCGCCGACATCCCTGTAGCTATCCAGTTCGGCAGCGGTCAGCGGCCGGTCCTGGTGCCAGCGAATCCGGTACCACCAGCAGTTCTCGTCGTCGATCGGAATGAACAGGTTGATGCGGCTCACGTTGCCCGGCGCCGTGGGCACGATCACGAAGCACGGCAACAGCCACCGCGCGACACGCCAGTACGCGTTCTCCGCACCGGCGTCACGGCGCGCGCCGATCTGCAAACCGTAGTCGGTGCGCTCGGCGAACAGCGTTGGACGTCCGTCCTCGTCCGAATAACGGATCATGTCGCCGATGCCGAATACGTCGGAGCTGGTCTCTCCTTCCTTGTGCAGGAAGGAGATGTGCGAGTAGTCGATGCTGCCTTCGAGCGCCTGCAGGTAGTTGCAGCGCATCAGGCACTTGGAGACATACGTGTGCTCGCCAGGAACCAAAGTGAACGCCAGGGCCGGGGGCAGCGCATGCGGCTCGCCTTTTCCCATCCATGCCCATACGATGCCGCCCCGCTCCTGCGTCGGGTAAGCCGTGGTGGAGAGTCGTTGCATCTGCGCCGGGGTGCAGCTGTCGGTCGGGACATCCACGCACCTTCCGCCGGCATCGAACTTCCAGCCGTGGTAGATGCAGCGCAGGCCCCCCGCCTCGTTGCGGCCGAAGTAAAGCTCCGCCCTGCGATGCGGGCAAAAGGCGTCGAGTAGGCCGACCCGCCCGCTGCTGTCGCGAAACGCGACGAGATCCTCGCCAAGCAGCCGCACGCGCGCTGGGGGGGCGTCAGGCGCCGGCAGCTCCTTGGAGAGCAGCGCGGGCATCCAGAACTC
Organism: Pseudomonadota bacterium; assembly: GCA_018240895.1. Lineage (GTDB taxonomy): Bacteria > Pseudomonadota > Alphaproteobacteria > Sphingomonadales > Sphingomonadaceae > Novosphingobium. Next base: position 19,045 of record JAFEEX010000084.1, read on the forward strand.
CCGCATCAGTTCGCCCATGGCCGTGCCCGCGTCAGTCCGCGTGAGCAGGTCGTTCTCTTCCGCTTTCATCGTTTTCCCACTCGGGCGCGACGCCGCGTTCATTCCTTGTCGATCTTGATTTTCTTCAGCGCTTGTTCCCAACGAACCGTTTGCTGCTTGAGCATGGTGTCCACCTGCTCCGGGGTGCTCCGGTCGGAGATCATGGCGCCGGCTTGCGCGAGACGATCGCGCACGCCTGGATCCGCGAGTGCCTTCGTGAATTCCTCATTCAGCCGCTGCCGAACGGCTGCTGGCGTCTTCGACGGCGCGACGAGAGCGTACCAAGACACGACCTGCGCATCGGGGAAACCCGCTTCGGCGAAGGTGGGCACGTCGGGCAGATCTTTCACGCGGGTCGGCGAAGCAACCGCTAGGGCGCGCAGCGATCCGCTCGCGACGTGGCCGCGGGCGACGGACATGGGGGACATGGCGAACGCGAGGCGCCCCGTCAGAAGATCGGGCATGCCCGGCGGCACGCCCTTGTACGCAATGGGCTGCAGTTCGATGCCGGAACTCAGCCTTAGCATCTCGGTGTTGAGGTGCATCGAGGTTCCAACGCCGGGCATCAGGTAGTTCAGCTGCCCCGGCCGCTGCTTCGCGTTACTCCACGAACTCCTTTAGCGTCCGCACCGGCAGCGATGCGGGCACCAGCGCCACCACCGGCGCGTTCACGAGTTCCACGATGCCGCTGAAATCGTCGGCCGGATGCCAGGTGCTCTTGCCGGCCGTCAGTCCGGGATTGGTGACGTGGCTAAGCGTAGCCAGCAGCAGCGTGTAGCCGTCGGCCGGACTGCGTGCGACGTGGGCAGCGCCGATCGATCCGCCCGCGCTCGGACGCGCTTCGACCACCACCGGCACTCCCCTATCGTCACCGCCCGTGCGGGGTAAGCCTGCGGCAATGCCGGCGTTCCGAAAACCATGGCCAGCGACGCCATGAGCAGCGTACCGAGCATCCTGCGATTCGTCATCGAGTGTCTCCTGTGGGAAAGCCTGTTGGCAGAGTATGTGCTCCAAGCGGCCACGTCGGTGGCGGGACACTTGACGAGCACAATCGTTTTCCGCTGCGGAGGCGACGATTGACTTGGTCAATGGCAAGAGCCGAACGTAGCATCCGCCCACTTCCGCATCGGACACGACATGACCCAGACAGACAACAGCGCCATCGTTGCCACGCCCCTGAACGGGCACATCGGGGCCGAGATCTCTAACATTGACTTGGGCCGGCCCCTGGCGCAAGCCGATTTCGACGGGTTGCAGGCCGCACTCGCGCGCTACGAGGTGCTCGTCTTTCGCGACCAAGACATTTCGCTCGAAGCCCAGATCGCGTTCGCGAAGCGGTTCGGCAACCTGTCCACGCATCCGTTCGCGACGAACCTGCCCGACGTGCCGGAGGTGATCGAGTTCGACAACTCCGGCCGCAACCCCGCCGGGCCGACCGACTCGTGGCATTCGGACGAGACATTCCGCGCCCGCCCGCCAATGGCCACCATCCTGCGGGCTAAGGTCGTGCCACCCTATGGCGGCGAGACGGTGTTCGCCAGCATGACGGCCGCTTACGACGGCCTGAGCGAGCCCATGAAGGTGTACGTCCACCGGCTGCGGGCGCGGCACGACTTCAAGCCCTGGCGCCACATGTTCGCAGACTCCAAGGCTGCGCGCATGAAGCTCATCGAGCTGGAGGACGAATTTCCCAACCCCATGCACCCGATCGTGCGCATCCACCCGGTGACCGGACGTCGCGTGCTATTCGTGAATCCGCAGTTCACTGTCGGCATTGAGGGGCTGAAGGAAGACGAGGGCCAGACCATCCTGAATTTTCTGTATCGGCAGGCGATGGTCCCCGACTACCAGCTGCGCTTGAAATGGAGGCCGCACACCATCGTGATGTGGGACAACCGGTCCACCCAGCACTACGCGCCGCACGACTACTATCCGCACCGCCGCAACATGGCGCGGCTAACCGTGGAAGGCGGCCCCGTGGATGGCCCAGTCGGCGATTACGAGCCTCAGCCGGAGAACCCGCTGAAGCTGGCACAGCCGCCGTCGCAGGACACCGACGAGAAGAAGCTGCTGCGACCGTTCGAGCGCGCGATGATGTGAGCCTGCGCGCAAGGAGCCCGCTCAGCGCGGCACTTGCGCTCGGCTGTCCGCCTGCCTGAGCATTCGCCGGAAGCGATGAGCACGATCGCCTGCCGGATCGCCACCGGCATGAACAACCATTGCACCGGCACATGCTGCAGCATCCAGTTGGTGATGGCGATGCTCACGATGGTGAGTGCGAACGCAATTGGTACCATGAGGACGGAGCCAACATCTTCTGCGGATGCGTGCCTGGCGGCCAGCGCGGAGAACTGCGGCGATCCGCCGACCACCGTCGCGCCCAGGAACAGTGGGGGCGCCCATTGGAACGCCAACGGCAGCAATCAGGCAGATGCACAGCTGTGGGGGCGACGCGCGCGCTGCCTACGCGCTCGCTCCAGTGCCCGCGCGGCAGAGCCGCGCCGCTGGCCATCACGAGGAAGGACGACGGCGACACCTAGCCCGGATATTTCGCGAGCCCAGGTGCTGCCTAATTCTTGAGCAGTTTCGGGGGTTCGCGGAATTCGTGCGGGTTGGAGGCAGGCTGGTAGGCCTCTTTTTCTGCCGCCCAGGCGTACTACCCCCTTACCCCCCGTTGTTTGTCGGCGTGCCGGGGACAGCACTGTGCGAGGTTCTACGGGGCCAGGGCGCGCGCTGCCATGAGGAACACGTGCTTCGGTCCCTCACCCCAGAGGCTGCGTTGCGGGCCGCCCAGGCTGCCCTGCAAAGTTGCGCGCGCACAGGCTATCAAGTGGCGGTCGCAGTCAGCGACCGTGCGGGCCACCCCCTGGTCATGCTGCGCGATCGCCTCCCTGGACCGCATACGCCGGAAACTGCGATGAACAAGGCCTATACCGCGGTCACATTCAAGATGGACACCCTGGCGTTCGCCCGTGCCACCCAGGCTACGGAGGTATCCTCGGGAATCCGGGAACTGCCGCGCGTGGTCGCCATCGGCGGTGGGCTGCCTATCGATTCCGCCGTCCAGGTTCACTGGTGGGCAGTATCGGCGTGTCGGGTGCGCCCGGCGGAGATGCCGATCACGCCTGCGCGTCAGGCCTCGCCGCCATCAACGACGATCTCGAGTTCTGAACCCCGGCCAGGTCGTCGTGGCGGAGACGAAGCTGTGGCGCAACAACCTTGAGGCAAGGCGCACCGTGCTGGCGCAGATCCTGGACTATGCAAGGAGCTGACCGCCTCAAGGTACGAGACCCTCTCTGGCGCACAAAAGAAACGACGCGGGGAAAGCACGGGTTCTGCTGGTATGGAAAGGTGAACAGAGGATCCGACGCACAAGCCCGGCGGAACATTCCAGCCCGCCTAGTCAGATAACTGTTCTTATCGCAGTAGCTGCGTGCCGGGAGTAAACTGGACTTCGGCAAAAATTGCCCCAATTGCCGGAGGCTCCAGTTGCCAGCCGCTTCTCCCGCTTCACAAAGCAGTCCTTTCGACGTCAATGCTTTGGCGGCGCTGCGCGCCTGGCATGAAGGCATGCCCTCGCGCCAGGCGGTGCAGCGTTACTTGCCCGAGCGCCTGAACGCGGGGCACACGGCACGTGGCGTGCTCGGCGCGGTTCGACGCGAGCTGGCCATGCACGCACGATCGCGCTTGCGCGATGACCTGGCCGAAGTCTTCGAGCGGCCTGCAGCGGAGCGCACCAGGCATGCCAGGGCGGTGGCCGCAGCACTGGATGAACTGCGGCATCTGCCCGCACCGCAGCCGCTGGTCGGCGACGCCCTCGAACGCTGGTTGCCGTCCCGCGCGGCCGCGGCGCTGAAAGGGCAGGGCATCCGCACGCTGGCGCAGCTGACCGTGCGCATTCCGCGCCGGCGGCAGTGGTGGGTGGCGGTTCCCGGGCTGGGACAGGCCTCCGCGCGCGAGATCGAGGCGTTCTTTGCCGCGCATCCGCAGCTCACGGAACGTGCGCGAGCGCTGATTGCGCAGGACGCGCCCGGCGACATCGTGCCGCTGGAGCGCATGACCTCGCCTCGCGCCGAGCTGGACGGCTCACGTGGCAGGTTCCGTGCCCCGGCGGGGTCCATTTGATTTCAGTGT
>JAFEEX010000085.1 GCA_018240895.1 Pseudomonadota bacterium
CCGTAGACCGTTGGCGGCGTGGCGCACGCTGCGAGCGCGAGGAAGGCGAAGGCTCCAACAAGGCGTTTCATGGCGAGTCTCCTTGTCCTGTAACCTAGACCTGTTCGCGCCTTGCGCCAGCCGGATTAACCCGCGGCAGCGTTCTTGGAATTATGCCCCAGCCTGGCTTTCAGCTTGTCCAGCAATTCGATGGCCGCCTCGGCGATCACTGTCCCGGGCGGGAAGATCGCCGCCGCGCCGGCCGCATAAAGCGCATCATAGTCCTGCGGCGGCACGACGCCGCCGACGACCACGGTGATGTCACCCCGGCCTTCCTTGTTCAGCGCCGAGCGTAGTTCCGGAACCAGTGTCAGGTGACCCGCCGCCAGCGACGAGGCCGCCACCACATGCACATCGTTCTCGACAGCCTGCCGCGCTGCTTCGTCCGGCGTCTGGAACAGCGGTCCGATGTCCACATCCCAGCCGAGGTCGGCAAAGCTCGATGCGACGACCTTCTGGCCGCGGTCATGGCCGTCCTGGCCCATCTTGGCGATCAGGATGCGCGGGCGCCGCCCTTCCGATTTCTCGAAGTCGTCAGCCAACGCGCGCGCAGTCGTCACCTTGTCCGATTTCGCACTCATGCCCTGAGCGTAAACTCCCTGGATCGACTTGATCACGGCCTGATGGCGTCCAACAACCTTCTCGACGGCATAGCTGATCTCGCCAACAGTCGCCTTGGCCCGCGCCGCCGCGATGCCCAGCTCCATCAGATTGCCCCGGCCCATCTCGGTCGCCTTGGTGATCGCGTCCAGCGCCTGCGCGACGGCCGTCTCGTCCCGCTCGCCGCGCAGCCGCGCCAGCTTGTCGAGCTGCAACTGCCGCACCTTGGCGTTGTCCACCTTCAACACCGGCACGTCCTCGGACTCGTTCAACCGGAACTTGTTGACGCCCACAATCGTCTGCACGCCGCTGTCGATCCGCGCCTGTGTCTTCGCGGCCGCTTCTTCGATACGCAGTTTGGGCAGGCCTTCCTCGATGGCCTTGGCCATGCCGCCCATCGCCTCGACTTCCTCGATGTGCGACCACGCGCGCTTGGCGAGATCATAGGTCAGGCGTTCGACATAATAGGAGCCGCCCCATAGATCGATCGTGCGGCAGGCGCCGGCTTCCTGCTGCAGGAATATCTGCGTGTTGCGCGAGATTCGCGCCGAGAAGTCCGTCGGCAGCGCCAGCGCTTCATCGAACGAGTTGGTGTGCAGCGACTGCGTCTGCCCGCCCGCCGCCGCCATCGCTTCAAGGCAGGTGCGGATCGCATTGTTATAGACGTCCTGCGCGGTCAGCGACCAGCCCGACGTCTGCGAGTGCGTACGCAGCGACAGCGACTTGTCGCTTTTCGGATCGAACTGCTTCACGAGCTTGGCCCAGAGCAGGCGCGCGGCCCGCATCTTCGCCACTTCCATGAAGTAGTTCATCCCGATCGCCCAGAAGAACGACAGGCGCGGCGCAAACTTGTCGACGTCGAGACCGGCGGCGATCCCCGAACGGATATACTCGACACCATCGGCGAGCGTGTAGGCGAGCTCGAGGTCCGCCGTCGCGCCCGCTTCCTGCATGTGGTAGCCGGAGATCGAGATCGAGTTGAACTTCGGCATGTTCGCGGACGTGTAGGCGAAGATGTCCGAGATGATCCGCATCGAGGGGCGGGGCGGATAGATATACGTGTTCCGCACCATGAATTCTTTGAGGATGTCGTTCTGGATCGTGCCCGAGAGTTTCGCGGGCGACACGCCCTGTTCCTCGGCGGCCACCACATAGAGCGACATGATCGGCAGCACGGCGCCGTTCATCGTCATCGACACGCTCATCTGGTCGAGCGGGATGCCCGCGAACAACGTGCGCATGTCGTAGATCGAGTCGATCGCCACGCCGGCCATGCCGACATCGCCCGTCACGCGCGGATGATCGCTGTCGTAACCGCGGTGCGTCGCCAGATCGAACGCAACAGACAGGCCTTTCTGGCCCGCAGCCAGGTTGCGGCGATAGAAGGCGTTGGAATCCTCGGCTGTGGAGAACCCGGCATACTGTCGGATCGTCCAGGGTTGGTTCGTGTACATGGTCGGGTAGGGGCCCCGGCCGAACGGCGCGATGCCGGGAAAGTCATCCAGGAAGTCGAGGCCTTTCGTATCCGCCCCCGTATAGACCTGCTTCACCGGCAGCCCTTCCGGGGTCTCCCAGTCCGCATTTGCCCCTGCGCCTGCAAGCTTCTTCCACGCGTCCACGTCCGCCTTGGACGCAGCATCCCCAAGCGAAAGCTTGGTGAAATCGGGAAAGGCAGGGGCCATTGGCTGGCACTCCAGGAAACGCGGATTCGACTGGGGTTTTCCTAGCACGTGCCCCCTCCGTCATGAAGCCTTCGCAAGTGCGAAGAGAAAGCGTTCATGTCGCGGTCATGACGCCGGTCTTACAGGGCTTTCATATGCTGCTGACTGCGACGGACAGGCGTGCAGCTGCCGTTCAATCTTGCGGTCGCCCCCTGACCGGGGCGATGAGGGACACAACATCCATCCCGTCCCCGCGGGATCATCGGAGAAAACACCTATGACCTTCACGAAAATCGCCGCCGCTTCGGCGCTGGCCCTGCTCGTGGCCGCTCCGGCCCTCGCTCAGCCCCCGGGCGGCGGTGGCGGCATGCGCATGACGCCGGAAGAGCGCGCGGCCGCGTTCGACAAGGCCGACGCCAACAAGGACGGCAAGCTGAGCTTTGCCGAATGGAAAACCGCCCTTCCGGCCGGCATGGCCGACCAGGCCTCTGATGAACAGCTGCAAGGCTTCTTCGCCCGCCGCGACACGGATGGCGACAAATCGCTGAGCAAGGCGGAATTCACCGCCCCGATGCAGCGCCCGCAGTAAGCAACGAAAGCTCCCTCATATGATGAAGCCTCTCGCCGTCCTCACCTTCGCCGCGCTGCTTGCCGCTCCGGCCTTCGCCCAGCCTCCGCAAACGCCGGAGGAACGCGAGGCCCGCTTCAACGCAGCCGACGCGAACAAGGACGGCAAGCTCGACAAGGCGGAGTTCATTTCGTCCCTGCCGGCTCAGGCGCAGGCGATGGCCGACCAGATCTGGTCGTCCCGCGTCGACGCCGATGGCGATGGCTACGTCACCAAGGAGCAGTACATGGCGCTCCGGATGGGCCCACGCCCGGCCGGTCAGTAAGCGTCAGTCACGCACGGAATAGCGGCCGGCGAGCAACCCTCGCCGGCCGTTTCTGTTTTCCCGGCGATGGGGTAGGGGACGACCATGCGCCTGCTCGCCGCGATAGTCCTGTTCACCATCATCGCCCCCGCGAGCGCGCAGGACATCTATAGGGCTCCTCGCACTTATGCCGGTCAGCCGGACCTGCAGGGCGCGTGGACCAATGAAAGCGTCACGCGCCTCGAACGTCCCGTCGAAATGGGCGAGCGCCTGATCCTCACGCCTGAAGAAACCGCCGAAGTTGACAAGGGCTCGAAATTCCGTCCCGCCATGCGCGTCAACGGCCAGCCGCGCACGAGCTTCATCACCAACCCTGCCAACGGTCGCGTTCCGCCCATGACGCCAGGCGCCGTGCCCGACCTACGCCGCTACACGCTCAAGCCCGGCGAGCAAGTTACCGACGGCCCCGAGCTTCAGGCTGTCGACGACCGCTGCATTCTCCCCATCGGCTTCAACGCCGGCCCCGTGATGCTGCCGCTCCCCAACAACTCGAATTATCAGATCATCCAGACAGCCGACCATGTCGTCATCCTCGTCGAGATGATCCACGACGCCCGCATCGTCCGGCTCAACAGCCGGCACCGTACTGACGGTCAACGTCCTTACCTCGGCGACTCCATCGGTTGGTGGGAAGGCGACACACTTGTTGTCGAGACCACGAATTTCCCGCCCGAACAGATGTTTCGCGGCTCGTGGATCAACCTGAAAGTCACCGAGCGCTTCACGCGTACTGGCAGAAATCAGCTGCTCTATCGGTTCACCGTCGAAGATCCGACAACGTGGGATCAGCCCTGGGGCGGTGAATACGAATTCCGCCCGGCCGCCGGTCCGATCGAGGAGTACGCATGCCGCGAAGGCGAGGTTTCGATGCCCGCCATGCTGCTTGCTGCCCGCCGCCGCGAAGCCGCCGGCAAGGAGTAACTAGGCCGACTTGAAAGAAAACACGGCGTTCGACGCCAGCTCATCCTGCATGCTGCTGCCGAAATCCCCGCCAGGATATTCCGCCACCAGTTCCAGCCG
>JAFEEX010000086.1 GCA_018240895.1 Pseudomonadota bacterium
CGGCGCAAAACCGTTACAAGTCCACTTCGCGTTCCGTTTCCGCTAGAGGCATCGGAACGCTGGATTCTCCATGCCACCAAGCATAATCGCAAGAAGAAGCGGCGACGGCTCCGGTTAGCCCGACCGAGCAAACGGGGCGAGCGCCGGTAGGTCGCGAAGAGCATTGGGAGGCGGTTGCTCGGCGAGTGCCGGAAGTTCGATGAAAAACTCCTTCTGCTGAGAAGTTGGGAAAGGCATCCTGCGCCAGCGGAGCGCGCTATCGAACCGATGGAGGGGCGGCGGGTCGCGTAGAATGTCTCCGATCCGTTCTTCCAGCTCGGCCTGCGAAGTATACATCGTGACGTGCTCGGAGATAATGCCGACATGTCGTTCGAAGCGCATCCCACTCCGATAGCGGCCGCCGGAAAGAAGGGTGACGAGGAAGTGAAGGTCGACAATGGGCACGCCGTGCCGCTCCAGGCCCAGTCCAAAACCATTGTTGATGATCACCACGGGGATGATCGTCAACGCTGCAGCGCGCTGCGGATCCGTCACGCCTAGCGCGGCTCCCACGGCTTCACGATTGCCCTCAGCCCAAGCGCGCTTGTTCGCAGCTTGCTCTGCCGCCCGGGCAAGGTTGTCCAGGTGATTGTGACGTTCGAGCGGCTCGCTGGGTGCCACGAAGCACTTCACCTCGCCGACGATAACGGTGTCGCCGATACGCGCGATCAGATCGATTTCCTCTGAGTTGCCACGTCGCTTGAGCCCGTGCTTCCCCACGGAAGCATCGGCGATGAGTTCGTTCGCCAGCAACGCCCGCTCGACGTCCAAGCGAACGTGACGCTCGAACGGCTTGCCGCGTCCTTTGACCCCCCGGCTGTCGGATATGCCGCCCTTGTCCATCCAAGCCTCGACCCGCTTCACCGGCGCACCGACCAGCAGCGGAGCTATCATCACGTGCCGGCGTTCGCAGTGCGGAACGGGGAGGAGGGGTTCGGCCCAGAGGCTCTTCGCGAAGAGTCTGCCTGTGTCGGATGGATCGCAGGTGAACCAGTCCACAATGTCGTCCGCGCTCGGGGCGTCGAGCCCGAGGCACTCGCGAAGCGCTCGGGAGAGATCACGCCGCTCAACGGCGAATGAGAAGCGTCTGAGTGAATCCGGACCGGCTGGGCCATGCTTTCCGAGCTCATCCGCCACTAGCCGGGCGATATCCTGCAGGATCCACCAAGCGCTGTTAAGCTGCCGACAGGTGAACGCTCCTCGAGGCGATCGCGGCAGTGTCTCGTCGAGAAACAGGGAGACATATGTTCCCTCCAGCATGTCCCGCTCGCTTGCGTGACCCCGCTGCTCGTCCCGCGCGCCGGACGCATTTCCAACGATGAAACGCCGATGGCCGCCAGGAGTGCGCTCTATGCGAATGACCGTTCGTGCGTTCACTGGAACCACCGGCGGGAGCTTTCGTCCAGCGACGATCCGGGCTCCCACCTCTAGCCCATGCTCCATCGAGTACAGCATCGTCTGGCGAAGGTCCCAGATGAACCACCTTTGCGCGAGGGTTCGGTCCCGTGGGCTTTCAATGAGGGCAGCGCCTTCCTTGAGGATCGCGTCCCCCAGCCAAAGGGCACCCATCCAAAGCTGCTTCAACGAGTGCTCGACCGATACGATGGCACTCGCAGTTGCGCCGAAGGCCCATGGATCTTCGGGCCCTTCATCGTCCCCCTCGTCACCGACTTGCCAGATGTGAAACAGCCAATGGGGCATGCTGTCCACGAGGAATGTTAGATGGTCGTCCGCCGGCAACTCCTGACCTCCGGCGTTGGCGACGAACTGTTGCTGCGCACGCTCCATGTCCAGGATGCCGCCCTCGCGTCGATCCCTCCTCGCTTGGCGCGATGCTTTCCGCAGCAGCACAAGGTATTGATGGTTGGCGTATGCGGCAAGCAGCTGCACCAGCCGCGGGCGGCTGAGCCCTTTGGTGATCAAAGGAATGGAGAACTTTCTGAGATCGGCCAGCTCACAACCGTAGTGGATCGCGGCCACCGCGAGGTCAGCGTCTCGCTCGGTGGGCTGAGCTAGCGTCTCGGCCGCTGTTATCCAAGCATCAGCATCAAAAGCCGCACTGGTCGGGTGTGCAAGCGACTTGGATCGAAGCGCGCGATCGAGAGATGATATTGGCAGGTCATTCCATTCCATCCGGCGGCCTTACTGCGGACCGCTCGATCGCACCAAGAGGCTCGGAAAGAATTCCATCGCATACGCTCATCGACGAGCAGCGCTTCAGGAGTGCACCAATCCACTTCGCCTGCGCGTCGACGCCTTTTGCGGCGACTGCAACGACCTCCACGCCCTCAATTGGGGGAGGCGGTGACGGGGTTACCTCGGTGCGGTGCAGTGGACCCCGCCCGTGTTGCGGCAGTTCTGGTCGAGCATCATCGGTTCGCCCGATATCGGGATTCTAGCCGAACGTCGTGAGATGTCTCGGTTCCCGCCAAATGTTCGCTGAACAATCCGAACGTCTTCCGGGATTCGTATTCCATAGCTCTGACCGAACGTCCCCTTTCGGCGAGGTCGCTTGGCGACCCGAACGGCGGCTCCCAGGCGTCATCCGCCACAGCAGTACGCTGCCCAATCCGCCATCATCGCTTTCCGCTTCTCTAGAAAATCGGTCCGCCGGTACGCAGCTTCGACCTTATTCGAGTTCGCATGCGCAAGCGCCGCTTCAGCAACCTCGCCCGGATAGTCGGTCATGTCCGCCACCCAATCGCGGAAGGCTGAGCGGAAGCCGTGGACGGTTACGCCAGCTTCCATGTCGCGGAGAATCTTCAGCAGGGTCATGTCGGACATGGGCGTTTTGAGCTTCATGCCCGGGAAGACCAGATCGGTGCAAGGTGCGCTGAAGGCTTTGGCGCGTTCGAGGGCTTCGCGGACTTGTGGCGCGAGGGGGACGAAGTGGGGGCGACCCATTTTCATGCGGGTTGCCGGGATTGACCACATCGCCTTGTCGAGGTCGAACTCGCTCCAGGTTGCGCCGCGGATTTCGCCGGAGCGGGCGGCAGTGAGGATAAGGACTTCCATTGCGACGCGGCCGACTGAGGAGCGTTCGCGTAGCTTGGCGATGAAGGCGGGAATCTCGGTGTAGGGCATGGCGGCGAAGTGGCCGTCGTCTTTGGGCTGGCGGGGCAGGCCCTTGGACAGCGAGCGCATCGGGGCTTCACTTTCGCGGAAGCTGTTGACGTAGGCCCAGTCGAGCACCGCGCCGATCCGCTGGCGAACGCGGCGGGCTGTTTCGGGTTTGCTGAGCCAGATCGGCAGGAGCGCCTTGCGGATTTGCGGGCCTTCGATGTCGTTGACCAGGCGATCACCGATGAAGGGATAGGCGTAGGTTTCGAGCGTCGTGATCCACTGGGCCTGGTGCTTGCCGTTCTTCCAACTGGCCTTGTGTTCGGCGTGGACCTGTTCGGCGGCGGCGCGAAAGGTCGGGATGACGATCTTCTCTTTCTTCTTCTCCGCGACCGGGTCGATGCCTTGGGCGATCAGGCGGCGATATTCACGCGCTTTGGTCCGCGCCTCGGTCAGAGTGAGCACCTTGGTTGAGCCCAGGCCGATGTCGCGCCTACCGCCCTCAATGCGAACACGAAGGATCCAGCTCTTCGATCCGCCCGCCGCGACATTGAGGATCAGACCATCGCCATCGACGTATCGGCCCGGCGTCGAGAGGTTCTTGATCTCGGTTGCGGTGAGCTGTCCCATGTTCGAATTCCTTGTCGTTTTGCCCACCATTTTTCCCACCAACATTGGTGGGAAAAGGTGGATGAGCGTGGATGGCGATGGACAGAGCCAATGCCATAAACACAAGGAATTTAGCCGTTTTTTGAGGTATTTTGAAGGGTCAAAATAGAGGCCGGTGGCGGAGCGGGAGGGATTCGAACTCGTCACCTATCACATTGAAGTCGTTCGAGTTCGTAGCCCACCGAAAAACTACGCCCACATTTACGCCCACACTTTTTCGGAGTGTCGGCGCAATCGCCTCAAATTAGAGACGCTACCTCCACTCTCAGGCTGCCGCAAACTGCTTTGGGTGGAGAGCCAGTTCTTCAACAAACAGAAGTTCTCTCAGCTGCCCGACGGCCGCCTTCGGGTTCGAGAGAGACAGCGTCGCAACTCCGTAAGCGTGGCGTGAGGACCGCAGTTTATGCGGCTTGGGCTGTTGGCTGATCTGTCTGGGGCACCCAGTTCCACGGCATCAGCTCGTCCCAGCGGGTGGCGGGCCAGTCGCCGGCGACCCTGGCGATGACATCGGCGATATAGGCCTGCGGGTCGACGCCGTTGGCCTTGCAGGTCTGGATGACGGTGTAGATGGCGGCGGCTCGCTCGCCGCCTGCGCGCGAACCCGCGAACAGCCAGTTGCGCCTTCCCACGGCGACGCCGCGCAGGGCCCGCTCCGCGATGTTGTTGTCGATCTCCAGACGCCCGTCACCCAGGAAGCGGCACAGCGCCGGCCAGCGTTTGGTGCCATAGGCGATGGCTTTGGCCATGTCGGACTTGGGCGACAGGCGGCGAAGGGCAGCGTCGAGCACCTCGCGCAAGGCGTCGACCAGCGACTGGCTTCGTTCCTGTCGCGCTCGACGGCGTACATCCGGCGGCTGACCACGCACCTCCGCCTCGACGGCATAGAGCGCGCCGATGCGCTCTAGGATATCGGTGGTCAGCGGCGTGGAGAGGCGCTCGTGCAGGTCGAACACCTTGCGCCGGAAGTGTGCCCAGCATGCCACCTCTGTGACGCCACCGCGGTACAGGGCGTCATAGCCCGCATAGGCATCGGCCTGGAGAAAGCCGCGAAAGCCGGCGAGATGCGCCTGCGGGTGCGCCGCGGTGCGGTCGGGCGTGAAGCGATACCATGTTGCGGGCGGTGTCGTGCTGCCGGACGCCTGGTCGTCGGCGGCGTACACCCACAGCCGCCCGGTCGCGGTCTTGCCACGGCCGGGTTCGAGCACCGGCACCGGCGTGTCGTCGGCGTGGATCTTGTCGGCCTTGAGCACCTCGTCACGGATACGGCTGACCACCGGGTCGAGCAGTGCTGCAGCTTGCCCGGCCCAGCCCGCGAGCGTCGAGCGGTCGATCTCGAGCCCCTGCGCGGCCATCATCTCGGCCTGGCGGTACAACGGCAGATGGTGGTCGAACTTGGAGACGACGACGTGCGCCAGCGTCGCGAAGGTCGCCTTGCCCCGCGCCACAGCGCTGACCGGCGCGGGTGCCTGGACGATCTTCTCGCAAGACCCGCAGCTGTATTTGGGGCGGACGTTGCGCACGACCCGCCAGCGCACCGGCACGATGTCGAGCATCTCGTGCGCGTCCACGCCCAGCCGGCGCAGCGCACCACCGCAGTCCGGGCAGGTGCAGATACCGGACGCCGGCTCGTGGACGACCTCCTCGCGCGGCAGATGCTCCGGCAGACTGCGGACCGGTGCCAGGCGCGGCGCTACTCCAGGCACCGCAGTCTCGACTTCCGAAACATCCCGCTCCGTTTCCAGCTCTTCCAGCGCCAGCTCGAGCTGTTCGATCTCGCGGCCCAACTTCTCGGAGGAGGCACCGAACTGCATCCGCCGCAGTCGAGCGATCTGCCCGCGCAACGTGTCGATGAGCAGATCGCGGGCGGCGAGCGCGGCATTCGCCCGGGCGAGCGATGCCTCCAGTGCGGCGATCCGCGCGGTGGCATCAGCAGGGGAAACAGGCGCTTCCAGCACCCGCATTTCATAACAGATCACGCATCGACGGGCGAGAAAAAGCGTCGCAAAACCGCCGTTTTCACCCCGCCAGCGTCGGCGTGAACGTCCGCTCTGGGCGACGCCAGTCGATGCCCTCCAGCAGCATCGACAATTGTGCCGGCGTCAGCGTCACCGTGCCCGTCGCGGTCACCGGCCAGACGAACCGACCCCGGTCGAGCCGCTTGGAGAACAGGCACAGGCCTTGCCCATCGAACCACAGCAGCTTGACCAGATGACCCCGCTTGCCCCGGAACGCGAACAACGCGCCCGAGTGCGGGTTCTGGGCCAGCACCTGCTGCACCAGTACCGCCAGGCCATCGAACCCTTTGCGCATGTCGGTGACGCCACACGCCAGGAACACCCGCGTCGGCAACGGCGTGGGGCTCAACGCAGCACCGACAACACTCGCGCCAGCGCGCCGGCGTCCACCGACCCGTCCACGCTCACTCGGACGCCACCCGGAAATTCGATGCAGATGAGGCCAGACGTGGATGTCGCCGGCTGCGGCGCAGGTGCGGCGACATCGGCCACGCGCACCTCGGCGAATGCCGGCAGCGCAGGCGCGACCCCGCCCAGCTTGCCCAGCCGCGCCTGCTTGCGCCACGTATAGATCAGGCTGCTCGACACCTCGCGCCGGGCGATGACATCACGGACCCGCACGCCCGGCCGGAACGCCTCGGCCAGGATCTCCAGCTTCTCCGCGTCCGACCAGCTCCGTCGGCCCGATACCCGGCCGACCACCTCCACACGACCAGTCGTACGAGCGCTCGTACGACCAGTCTCAGAACCGAAAACTTCCCGCACCGCCCGCGCCCTCGTCAAAGACGATAAGCATCCCGGCTACGGCCAAACGGGCAAGGCGGCCCTCAGGCCACGCTTACGCAACTCCAATCCGGCTGTCCTCCGTGCCGTTGATCCGATGAACACAGGTCAGCCCGGCGGGTTCCGATCCCAAACCGGCGTGGTGTGGGTAGAGGAGTAGCAGCCGCTCGCACCGATAGACGTGGGCATAGGCCATCATCTGATACACGTCGGCTTGCCCGACGCCGTATTTTGGATCGTCGATGGCCCCCTTGAGACGCTTCCATTTGGTGTCGATCACAAGCACCGGTGCGCCCCGCTCAGCGATCGTGATGTCGGGCTTTGTGGCAAAACGATTTTGCCCCGTGTCGAGGTCAGACAGCGCATAGCCCCGGGGACCCTGCAGGCGGACCTCAAAGCCGGTTCCAGAAAGGGCGCGAGCAAGGCTCCGTCCGACAAACTCCTCGAACAGCTTGTTCATCTCGAACAGGAGCGAGAAGCCCCGAACGTCACCGCTGCTCGTCGTCTGGAAGCGGTCGCCGAGCAGCAGCTTAGCCAAGGAAAGCAGTTGCGCCCACGAGCGGTTGGTTCGGTCGATAACGACCTGATGCCACGGAAGGGCTTTGACGGGCAGCGCGGTGATGTCGGCGAAGGCAAAGCTGAGCTCCGCGAGCCGCCGCTGATTCTCCGGCGCCCTCGCAACCTTGGCGAGCTTCGTCACCGCTGCCTTCATGATCTGGTTGAGGGCGATATCGGCGCTCAGCTCATCATAGCGGCACGCCAATCGCTGCGGACTGGCCGCAAGCACCGTGAATTGCCGCTTGACATCCAACCTGCCCCGCAGGGCCGCCAAGTCGTCTTCATGCGGCACATAGCGTCGGGGAAGACCACGGTGGAGCGCCTCGAACAGTCGGTCGCAGAACAGCCGGATCAGAATTTCGAGCAGGTCGTCGCGCTGCCATCCGAGATCCGTCAGGGCGCCCTCGACGATGTCGAGATCGAGCACGACCGCGAGCATGTGGACAAGGCTTCGACGCGCGGCTGCGTCGCTTTCGTTGCCGTCAATTTTGGGAAGGATCTCAAGCGTCACGTCATCGGCAGCGATCACGCCGACGACCTGCTGGGCGCGCAGCTTCTTCGGATGGTTCACCAGGATGCGCTCGCCGTCGAGGCCGGCCGACCGAACGGCGGCCGCACATTCGACGACGCGGTCCGCGGCCGCCCTGCTGAACGAACCCGCGCCGGGCTCCTCGATAGGGATATAATCCCATTCGCGGACGCTGCGGCGGATCATCCCGTTAGCTGCCGGTAGGCTTCATGGCTGAACGTGTCGCGGACGGTATACCGCCACCGCTCGTTCACGTAGTCGCCTTCCCCTGCCGCGAGCGGGGCGAGTTTCCGGCGGACGATGAAGCCGCCATCGTCTTCGATTTCCCCGAGGGCCTGCCGGACCCGCTCCCAGTTCTCGTAGAAATACTCCGCGAGCAGCGGGATGACCTTGGCGCGCATGACCTCATCGATGCCCTCCTTGGTCGCACAGCCAAGGAAGTAGGCGTGGCCGATCTGGTGCTCGCGATCGAAGAGATATTCGATGCGATCATTCAGGGCTTGGAGGAGACGTCTCACGTTAATGCCCTCGACATCGTCGGGCACCAGGTCGGGGTTCGGCATCAGCTCCTTGAAGCGGAAGCGCCTCCTCAGCGCCGTGTCCAGGAGAGCGATGGACCGGTCTGCCGTATTCATCGTGCCGACGATGTGCAGGTTCGCGGGGACGCCGAAGGTGTCGCCGGAATAAGGCAGCTTGAGCCGAAGCTCGTTGCTTTCGCCAAGGCGCTTGTCGGGCTCGATGAGCGTGATCAGTTCGCCGAACACCTTCGAGATATTGGCCCGGTTGATCTCGTCGATGATGAGCACAAACTGGTCGGGGGCCGAAGGAACAGCCGGAGTGTCGCTGGGAAGGAGGCGGGAAAGAGCCTCCTTTTTGACCTTCGCCTCCTTGAGCATGTAGCACGACTGCATCGTCAGCGCGCCGTCGTAGATCGTGTCGATCGGCAGCGACTCGTCAAGGACAAGAAGCCAACGCACCGGCCGGCGATGATTGTAGGTCCGCTCGCCCGTCGGCTCGTAATAATAGGAACCGGTGATCTCGCCGATCGCGCGGAAGTGCGAGTTCCCTTCTGACACGATGACAATGTCGCCCTCGCGCATGCTGCCGCGGAATCGCCAGACCTGGGAGATATTGCCGCTGTTACCTTTGGTGCCGGGTTCGATCTCGTTCCACTTGTCGAAAACCGCTTGGTAGTCCTCGTAGCGCGGATCGGACCAGTCGACCTCTCCACCCCATCCGAGCACGATGTAACCGCCCTCGATCGCGGCATCGTAGATATGATCCTCGGCGCCAGCCCGACCGAGCGACATCTTGAAGAACTGGCGATCGCCGAGGTCATACCCGCCCGACCGACCGGCGCTCTTGCGCGCCTGCTCGGCTAGCGCCGAGATTTCCCGGAAAACGCCCTTGCGCGGCTCTAGCCTGAAGCCGCCACCCTGACTCTCGGCGCCGTCCTCATCGCCGGTGACCGGCCGGAGACCTTCGACGAAGTCTTCATAGGCGTAGGACTGGTGAAAGGTGACGAAGCCAATCTGCCCCGCTTCCATCAGTGCGTCGTAGCGGCTTTTCAGCTCCTCCCTGCTGTCGGGAACAGTTCCGTCACAGAGCCTCACCGCCTCCTCGGCCGTCGCGAAGGTCTTGCCGGTGCCCGGCGGCCCGTAAAGTATGAGGTTGGTCGGTCTGGTCACGGTCGTTCCCCCGCCGGAGCCCGTGCTCGCGGCATTGTCCACTTGAGAGTTGTCGGCCCGGTTTACCGCCCAGATGAAGCCCTGGACGTCCCACAGGTCGCGCGGCTTCCAGTCCCATTCACCGTCCATCACGTCGCGAATGGCGCCCATCAGGTCGAGCACGTTGCGATACTCGTCCGCGCTGAGCGGGTTGTAGGTGAGGACGGGCTTGCCGAGCAGCGCGCGAGCGGTCCTCATCACCGGGTCCGTATTGATCCCGTACGCTTCGTCCGGACGCGCGAACGCCGCGATCATCGTCGGTATGTTTCGGCTTTCGCTGTAGGGAAGGTTCTTCTCCTGGCCTTCCTTGAGGACAGGCCAGGTGCCCTCCACGAAAGCGGCTACCGCGTCGGCAAGATCGCCTGTCGACCTCGCGAGCTGCCCCGCGTGCCGCTCAAGAACGCCCGGGTGCGCGGTGCGCAGGTTCTTAATCCGGGCGTCGGTGCGCCAGCCAAGAAGCCCGGACTCCGGGCCGGTCAGCAGGTCGAGAAGGGCGGCACCGAGCGCCTCATCATCGAGCGGCGGCTCCTTCCGAAGCGCCTCCTGGGCCCGCGCCAGAAGGACGTCCTTGTAGCGTCGCTCTTCTTCGAAATAGCCGCCGCTGCTGGCTACGAACCCTTCTGGCTCAAAGTCAGGATATCGCGCGAGAAACAGCGCCTTGAGCCTCTCGAGCGCTTCGCGGTTGAGGCCGTTTCCTTTGCCATCATACCAGTCGAGAACCTTGAGCAGCTCTCCCTCGCTCGAAACGCGGACGCTGAGGACCGGCTTCGGAAATCCGGCGTTGCGAAGATCGGAGGGCGGAGCATGGCTAAGACGGCCGGGCAGATTGGAATGACGGCCCTTATCGGCCGCATATGATTGCACTTCCTGTGCCGGCGGCGCGCCGGCCCGTTCGTCGTCTTCAAGCCAGAGCTGGACCTTCGATATGTCTTTCTGAAGCGCGATCGCTCGGCCGTCCGCGAGCGTGAACGAAACCATCTTCTGGCTGTCGACGTCAGCATCGCCAAAGCGCTCACGCAGGATCGCCTCGGCGCGGGATACGTCGAAACTTCCGCTGGAGACGGTCTCGAAGGTAAATTCGGTGGTCGAGCTGTTCTCCGGTCCCTCGCGCCGCACCAATCGAACACCCGCCAGGGCCTGGAACTTCGTGCCGCCGACGGCGCTGCAGACGGCCGGCATGGCGTCCTGCAGACCCATTTGCTTGTGAACGTCGCTCGCGCGGACGACAAAGCGGCTCTCGCCCGCACGGCGGGCCGGTTCGATAATCTGCTTCAGCACGAATGCGCGGATTCGGTCGGCTTGTGACTGCCCGGCGCTCGGACCGGTGCCGTTCTCGCGGAACTGGCGATAGACGGAGAGCGCCGACCGGTATGATGCCAGGCTCTTGTACGGGTCACCTTCAATCTGGATCTTCGAGGTGTTCGGCTTGCCCGCGGCGTTATCTTCGGCGGAGTAGGCGAGATCCTCCAGGATGGCCGCAAAGCCATCCGCTTCGTACGCCTCGTCGAGATCGCCGTAGTGCCTCTCGACCCTGCGGGCATCCGCCAGCCGGGTCGAGACAGTGTTGGGAGCCTGGCCCTGCGCCTGCATCCACGCGCGGAATTCTTCTTCCTTCAACGAGTCCTCTCCGTCCCTGGCGAGGCCCGCAGTCGGGAGCCGAACTCCCGCTCAAACGCCTGCATTATCCCGATCGCCCAGCGATGCTGCTCATCCCAGTCGCTGCGGTCGTCATAGCCTCGGCTGAGCGTCGCGCGAACGGCCGTCTTCTTGCGGCCCTCCTTCTGTTCCCAGGCAAGGCTCTCGCCGATCGCCGACTGGATCGCGGCACGCTCGCGGTAGAGGCTCTCGAACTGCCGGCGATCCTCATCGCGCTCGTTGTTGAGATTGACCTGGATCGCGTCGCGGCGAACGCTCAAGCTGATGTGGGAGCCCGGCACGATGTCCCGCATCGGCGCCCAATTCTTCCCGGGCGGCCTCATGTCCAGTCCTGCGTCTTTGGCACGCTGCGTGAAAATGGCGAGGTAGCTCGCGACGGCATCATCCATAAACCCCTCCCGACGCTTCCGCCTTGAGCCATGCCAGCGTGTTTACCAGCCGCAGGTGCTCGACGGCCTTCGCGTCGAGTTCGAGGAGCTTTGGGTTGGCGAGGACCACTGCGAGCGTTCGCGCTCGGCTGATTGCCACATTGAGGCGATTTTTCGAATAGAAGAAGTCCACGTGTCGCGGCAGGTCTTCCGGCGTCGAGGTCGTCAGCGAGACGATAACGACCTCCGCCTCCTGGCCTTGAAATTTGTCGACCGTCCCGACACGCGTGCCCTCTGGAAGGCGGGCCTTCAAGGCGTTCACCTGCATGTTGTAAGGGGCGACAACGAGGATGTTGTCCAATCCAAGGCGCGCCTCGTTCCCTGCTCGATCAACATATCGCTGTCGGAGAAGGCTCTCTATCAGGCCGGCGGCGAGCTCGACCTCCTCATCGCTTCGCTGGCCGCAGCCGCTATGCCCCATCTCCACCAGCCGAATGCCTGACGGCTGCAGGGCCTCGTGCGCTGCCGAAAGGACAAGCATCTGGCGCTCATTGTCCTGCTCAGCCTTCAGGCGGCCATCGTAGACCGCCCTCGAGATGAATCCGCAGATCGTGGGGTGCATGCGCCAGCTGGTGTCGAGGAGTATGCCCCGGTCCGCAGCGATCGTGGCCGCGCCCTGGAGCAGATAGTCGAGGACCGACAGCCCGCTCTCTCCCGGATGCGCACCCTGGATGGGTTGGCCGAGCTGCATCTGGTCGCCGACCAGAATGATGTTACGCGCTGCTGCGCCCATCGCGACGAGGTGCCCCAGCGACACCTGGCCGGCCTCGTCGATGAAGAGGTAATCGAAATACTGGTCGAATTCGGGCATTCCAAAGAGCCACGCGGTTCCGCCGACCAACTGCGAACCTTGATCGAGGATGTCGCTCGCCCGGTCGAAGTCCTGGATCATGCGACCGCTCAGATGGGTCTCGGGATCGCTCCGGTTGACCTTCTTGGCCCCGTCGAACGAGAAGCCTTCTGCGGCAGCCACCTGCTCAACCTTGGCGAGCAGATTATTGATAGCCTTGTGGCTGTTCGACGAGATGCCGACCCTTTTGCCGGCCTTGAGCAGGGCGACGATTACATGTGCGCTGGTGAAGGTCTTGCCGGTGCCCGGCGGCCCCTGAATGAACAGGGTCGATCGCTCCAGCGCTAGCGCGCGGCGCGTCGCCGCTTCCACCAGAGTCTCGCTCTCGCCGACGAGATTGCCGCCGGGCCAGCCTCTCAGGCGAGGCGGTGCCCGCTCGATCAGGTCGACGATCGCCTCGTACCGACCGGTGACCGTCGCTCCCGATGCCCGGAGCTCGCGCGTCAGCTCGTTGTCGCCCGTTGCCAGATATTCGGCGACCCTCAGAACGGCGCCCTCGAGCACATCCGTGTCGATCGGCCACGCCGGAATGATCGAGCCACCTAATGGCCAGTCCGTTCCGGACTTCACGCCTCGCTTCACTTCTACGAGGCCCGCCTCGCAATCGAGGCTCTGGATGCTGCCGAGCCGCTGGCGGGATGGTGCGTGCAGCACGTCCTTTCCGGGTTGCAGCTTGGTCTCTTGCGGCGGGAATGCGTAGGTCGCGATGATCGAGCGCTTTTCGGGCCGAAGCCAGTCTTCCTGTGCCGGCCTGATGTCACCGATGCATTCGCCGTCGTCGACGAGGTCGTCCTCGAGCCGTTCGCAGCGGTCGAACACCGCCCATTGCTCGGGCTTCTTCGCGCGACGGTGAAAATCGATGAGGTGTGCGAGGAGCTCGCGGCCGCGTTCGGACAGCCCGGCCGCCTGCTCACGAACCAGCCGGCGAAGCTGCTCGCGGCGAACTTCTGCCGGGTCCTCTTCGACCTGTACGACGGTCGGCACTTCCCGGCGCGACCACCATTCGATTCCGCCGGGCCTCAGTTCGAGCAGCCAGTTCCGGAGCCCCTCGGTGTTTTCGCAATCGACCCGGTTGTAGTCGAGGATGTCCTGGAGGAGCTTCTCGTCACGCGTCTCGCGCCAGCGATGATAGAAGACGATGGACTGGTCCGCCTTGGTGACCGCCTCGTCTCTCGTTGCGGCGAAGAACGCCTCCAGCGCCTTGAGACTCATCGACGGCTGGGAGGTACGGATCGCGTGCCGCGCGACCGAATAGAGGTCGACGAACTTCTCGGCGCGCAACAGGGCATCCACGGCATCCTCGCGGGATGCGTATGCGGTCGACAGGCGCCGCAAGGCGGTCACCTCATAGGCCGCATAGTGATAGATGTGCGCGTCCGGGTGGGCGCTTACATGCGCGGTGAGCAGGTCCACGATGCGCTCGAACACGAGGCGCTCGGCGTCACGGTCGTGGGCCCATTCGGCGATGAAGCACGGCCGACCTTCCTCGCGGTAGTGGATGCCCCACAGATACTCGAGGCCGCCGGGAAAGAGCGGATCTCCCTCGAGGTCGAAGAAGAGGTCGGCGGGATCCGGAGCAGGGAGTCTGGCGAAGCCGCGGTCGGGTTGCACCGGCAGCACTTCGACCCGACGTTCGCCGGTCCTCGCCTCGACTTGAAGCGTGGCCTGCGCACGCAGACGCGCGAATGTCTCGGCGGACATCTTAGGGATGCGCGCTCCCTCCGGGGTTCTGGCTAGTGCCTCGACCGAGTTGATGCCCGCGGCGCGCAGCTTGTCGATCTGCCCGCGGCTGATGCCCGCCACAAGGCTCAGGTGGTCCGCCGCTTCCCAGATCGCGTCGCAATGGTCGCGCCAGCCACAATAACCACAGGCAGAGCAAGGCTCTCCTGCAGAGCCTTCCGCCCCGGAGCCGATAAACTCGAGATAGCGCGCCTTGGCGTTCGACAGGGTGAACTGAAACTCCACCCGCCGGAAGGACTCCTCGCGGCCATCGCCGAGGACGAGGTGCATCGAATGCGGCGCCGTTCCCTGCATGTCAAAGATGAGATCGGCGTACAGACCGAGCTGGAGAACGTGCTTCGGATCGGGCGTCCGCGCGAGCTTGGTGTCGATCGGCTCATACGACCAGGCGGCGATGGCCGACGGGATCTCCACCCGACGCAGGAAATCCGCAAATCCGTGCCACGGCGGTGCCAGGAAGGTGGCCTGGTAGATGATCTCGTGGCCCGCCTGCATGGCCGCGAGCGTCGCCTGCGCTCTTGCTTCAAGGCTGCCTTCGCCTGCGATCTCGGCGACATCATGCCCGGCCGCCTTGAGCTGGGCGAGGTAGTTCGCCTCGTGGGCGTGGCCGGCCTGCTGGATCAGCTGCACGCTCTCGTCGTCCTCCGCCCTGTCGGGCAGGGATTGGGGGTCGCGCAGCTTTTGCAAGTTCAAAGCGGCGGCGTGGGAGCAGCCGAGGAAGGCATTCAGGTCCGACGCGGAATGAAGCAATGAATCGTTGTACCGGCGCATCGGGCCCCCGTCCCTCGCATGTGCGACATAATCGGTCTGAGCCCCCGCTACGCCTCCCGCTCAGTCTAGACGGAGAGCCCGCTTCGTTTCAAGCTAAGTGCCTGAATAGCGGGAGCGCGCGACAATGCCCGAGTCGACGGCGGTGCCGTTGGACTATGAGCCGCTAAGCGGCCAGTCGGACGTGTTCGTAAAGGCCGTGTCGCCGATCGACGCAGACAGCCTCGGCAAAACCACGCCCGCGCCGACCACGGCAAGGCAGGCCTATTTCCACGAGTATCTGAAGCGAATCGCGTGGCACCTGGGCAGCCGCTCGATTCCCATATTCCTCGACTTCAACGGTGACCGTCGTCGAATGGACAAGGGCTGCATCGGCCACGCTGTTGCTGCCGGCGTACTCAAGCAGCCCGTGAATGGCCCGGATGGGATCAGTCACGTCGAGCTGGCTGAGAGCGATACCTAACCCGCGTCACGCTGTCCGAAAATCGTTCGCGTCATTCCACGACAGGATAGTTCGGCATCGGCCATTCATGGCCGGGGTTGTCCATCATCAGGTCAATGAAGATGGGCAGCAAGCATCCGAGCAGAGACGCCCCATCTCGAACCTGGTCGCGGTTGACATCGCTGTTCCACGTCGCGCCGCCATGCACAAGCTGGTTGCGCAGGACATAGAGGCGATCGAAGAGGATCGACAGGATCCTGACTGTGTCGTGCTCGCGCAGCGCATGATTGATCGCCGTCCGGCTGCGCTCAAGCTTCTCTGCCCAATCAGCATAGCCGGGGACGCCATTCTGGTGCTGCCAGAAGGGGTGATAAACATAGCGGTTGCCGAGCAGCAGCCGAATTTCCTGGCTGAACCGTTCCCAAACCATGTCGTAGATTCGGTGCCGGGAATCGAACTGGACGAGTGTCGAGAAGAAGGCCTGAAACAGGCCGCGCTCGCCCTCCGGCGCCGTGGTGCTTGCCGAGGCCTCGACATCCCCAGCGTAAGCCGCATTGAAGCCGATCCACAGCAGGATGAAGCGGACGTCGAGGTCATTCGTCTCGGCTTGCGCTCGACGCAGCCATGACAGCGACCGGTGCACGCGAAGCGTAAGGGGCGTCGAAAACCCATCGCGCAGTCGTCGCTGCTTTTCTTTCAGGACGTCAGGATGGAGAGGATCAATGGAGGACATTTGCGGCAACTTAGCTGGACCTGACCTGCCGGCAAACGCCGCTCAAAGCGAAAACGATTGGTGTCTGGTCTGCCGGACTGTTAGCCAACCAAACCAGATACTGATCGAGCGTGGAGTGACAACGTCGCATGGGTAATCTTACGGTTCAGTATCCCCCCGAGGTATGTGATGAGAGCGGCGAATTTTCTTCCGAGCGCCTGCTGACCTATTACAACGCCTGCCGCCTCACGGTAGAGAAGTTTGCGCAAAAGTCCGATCTCAAAATCGTCAGGCACAACGTCCTCCTCCTCGTCGATCTCCAAGGCGTGTACCTCGGGGTAGTTCGCTGGCTGGCGGAACAAAACTTCCCGATCGACGGCGGTATGGTCGCGAGCAGGATCGCCAATTTCATGCTTGAGGACGTTGCGCGGGAAGTCGAACAGAAGGTGTTGGGAGAGCTCGCACAGGCGGTCCTCTTCAACGACCTCGTGAGGGGGGTATTCAGGAAGGAATACGATCAAATCCCGTTAAACGACGACGTCACGCAGATTCTAGACATCAAAACCACGACGGAACTGTTTTACGCCCCCGTACCGCTGGCTAGCATAGAGTGGCAGCTTAAGAAGCACGCTCGAGGTGGCAGCGTGGAAGCCCGTCGTCAGCTAGACGATCTCCAGAGCGGCCTTCTCAAGCCGCACGGCGACGCCCGGGATTACGCGCACTACGACAACTTCATTGCAAGCCTGAAGAAGAACGCAACTGTGTCCCGCTGGGAAGAAGGGTTCTTCAATTTCTACGTAAACGCCAACGGCTTGAAGTCATTCGACGAGAAGGAGGTTGATACCCGCATCGTCATTCGGGCGGTCGACGCCTGTGTCGACTATGAAGCGGATTCGATCTGCATCGTCTCGTCGGATCAGGACTTCGTTCCCGTGCACGAGCGTGCCGACAAGTCCGGCGTCCGATCGTACCAGGCCGACGCCTCAAAATTCGCGACACCCGATCGGATCGGGCGTCGTATCAAAGATCTGGGTGACCGTTTCATTCCAGTGGCATTTAGTCCCCAATGGCCAATGAGAGTCGTGTTCGAGGCCTGCGGGCACGACCCGTTCAATGGTGTCCCCTGTCCCCCGTCAGCACCAATG
>JAFEEX010000087.1:0-381 GCA_018240895.1 Pseudomonadota bacterium
GCCCTGAGCCAGCGTCTCGCCGGTGCGGAACACAGCGCAATCTTCCTGCATCGCGCGCTGCATCTGGCTGCGGAGTTTTGCGGTCGGCGTGCCGCCATTGGCGTTCCTGAACCTGTCGAAGCGGGCGAGGTGATCATCGCCCGCGCCCTTGGGCAGGTCGGCCTGGTTGGCGTTGGCTTCGAGGACTTCCCCGCAGCGCAGGCCGGCTGCGCGGCCGAAGACGACAAGGTCGATCAGCGAGTTGGAGCCGAGGCGGTTGGCGCCGTGCACGGACACGCACGCCGCTTCGCCTACAGCCATCAGGCCCGGCACGGTCGCATCGGGATCATCGCCACGCTTGGTGAGGACTTCGCCGTGATAGTTCGTCGGGATGCCGCCCAT
>JAFEEX010000087.1:455-3668 GCA_018240895.1 Pseudomonadota bacterium
GGCGCTTTCCGAGATGCCCGGCAGGCGCTGGTGCAGGATTTTCGGATCAAGGTGGTCGAGGTGCAGGTGGATGTGATCCTTGTGATCGCCCACGCCGCGGCCCTCGCGGATCTCCATCGTCATGGCGCGGCTGACGACGTCGCGCGAGGCAAGGTCCTTCACGGTCGGCGCATAGCGCTCCATGAAGCGCTCGCCTTCGGAGTTGGTGAGATAGCCGCCTTCGCCGCGCGCCCCCTCGGTGATGAGGCAGCCCGAACCATAGATGCCGGTCGGGTGAAACTGCACGAACTCCATGTCCTGCAGCGGAAGCCCGGCCCGGAGGGCCATACCCCCGCCATCGCCCGTGCAGGTGTGAGCCGAGGTGGCGGAGAAGTAGGCGCGGCCATAACCGCCCGTCGCCAGGATCACGCGCTGGGCCCGGTAGCGGTGCAGCGTGCCGTCATCGAGCTTCAGGGCCGTCACGCCGCGGCACGCGCCATTCTCCATGATGAGGTCGAGCGCGAAGTACTCGATGAAGAAGTCGACGGCGTATTTCAGCGACTGGCCGTAGAGCGTGTGCAGCATGGCGTGGCCGGTGCGGTCGGCCGCGGCGCAGGTGCGCTGGATCGAGGCTTCGCCATAGTTCTTGGTCATGCCGCCGAAAGCGCGCTGGTAGATCTTGCCTTCTTCCGTACGGGAGAAGGGCACGCCCCAGTGTTCAAGCTCATAGACGGCGGCCGGGGCGGCGCGGACCATGTATTCGATCGCGTCCTGGTCGCCGAGCCAGTCGGCGCCCTTCACGGTGTCGTACATGTGCCAGCGCCAGTCGTCCTGGCCCATGTTTCCGAGCGAGGCCGAGATGCCGCCCTGCGCCGCCACCGTGTGCGAGCGGGTGGGGAACACCTTCGTCACACAGGCCGTCTTAAGGCCGGCTTGAGCGCATCCGAGCGCAGCGCGAAGGCCGGAGCCGCCAGCGCCCACGACCACCACGTCATAGGTGTGATCGTTCCAGGTGTACGCAGTCATGCGAGGACGTCCTTGGACTCTTGAATCAGGCGGCGATGGCGATCTTCAGCACCGCGTAGGCGGCGGTGGCGAAGAGCGCGATGCAGATGAAGGTGTTGAGGATCAGCAGCAGATTACGCGTGCCGTGCTTGGCGATGTAGTCCTCGATCACGACCTGCATGCCGAGGCGCATGTGGTAGAGGGCCGTGCCGACCGCGAGCAGCGTCAGCACCGCGTTGATCGGGTCAGCGACCCAGACCAGCGCGCCGTCATAGCCGCCGCGCACGGCGCCGATCAGAGAGATCAGGAACCACGGAACCAGAAAGAGGAGCGCGATCGCCGAGACGCGCTGGGTGATGAAGTGCCCCGCGCCATGCTTGGCCGAGCCGAGGCCGCGAACCTTGCCGAGCGGCGTGCGGATGGATTCCTTGCCGGCCATCAGGCGGCTCCCGTCATATGCAGCGGATCTACTCCTGGTACGAGGCCAGCGAGCAACCAGATTGCAACCGCAAGCGCTAGGGACGACACCAGGATGATTGCCCCCATCGTGCTCGCGAATTTCGGATTGAAGCCCTTGCCCGCGTCCCAGAACAGGTGACGCAGGCCGCTGAGCAGGTGATAGCAGACCGAGAGCGTAAAACCGAACAGGATCAGCTGGCCCCAGATCGATCCGGTGACCGCCGAGAGCGGCTCGTAATAATCGGGACCCGCCGCCGTCGCGAACAGCCAGGCGACGATGACAGCCGCCCCGACATAGTTTGCACAGCCCGTCGCCCGGTGAAGGATCGAGCCGGCCATGGTGATGTGCCATTTCCAGATCGAGACGTGCGGCGACATCGGCCGCTTGTCAGTCCAGGAGGACATGCCAGATCCCTTTTTGCCCCGGCGCAGAAGATGCGTTGCGACCCGGTAATAGACCTCGAATCGGCCCTGTCAACGCGGCGGGAAGGGCTCTTGGCTCAAGGGTTTAGACCCTCCATCTAGGGGTGCATGAGGCTGACGATTCTCGAAACGGGGCGGGCGCCGGGCAGATTGTCCGAGGACTATCCCCGCTATCCCGACATGTTCGTCGCGCTCCTGTCGAAAGCCGACCCGTCCTTGCGTTTCGATTCGGTCGCGCTGATCGACGGCGCCGCCCCGCCGGACCCGCGCAATTGCGAGGCGGTGCTGATCACCGGCTCCCCCTTCGGCGTCTATGATTCCACCCCCTGGATGGACCCGTTACGCAGCTTCATCCGTGAGGCGGCGGCCGCGGCCACGCCGATGATTGGCGTCTGCTTCGGCCACCAGATCATCGCCGATGCGCTGGGCGGCGACGTTCGCAAGTCTGACAAGGGTTGGGGCGTCGGCCGTCACACCTATGACATCACCGATCCGCGCGACTGGATGAACGGCGCCCGGGAGACGGTGTCGCTCGCCGTCAGCCATCAGGATCAGGTTATCACGCCGCCGCCGGGCGCCGCCACGCTGGCGCGCTCGTCCCACACCGATCACGCGATACTCGCCTATTCAGGCGCTCCGGTGATCAGCATCCAGGGTCATCCGGAATTCTCTGATACGTTCGTGTCCGATCTCTGGTCCGCACGCCGCGGCAAGGCGCTGACTGAGGCGCAGGTCGACGGCGCGATCGCTTCTCTCGCGCGCCCGGGCGATGCCTCGCTGGTCGGGCAATGGATGGCGAACTTCCTGAAGTCGGCTCGCTAGCGTTTCTTCACCAGCCGCAACACCGCGACCCATCCCGCGACCTGATAGAGCGCCGCGAACATCAGCAGCGTCTCGAGCCACTGCCAGGTGCTCCACAGCGGCCAGATCGGCATCAGCGTCACGGCGGCTATGAGCGCCGATGCGCCATCAAGCCAGCGATCCCCGAACAGGTAGCCCAGCCCCGTCCGCTGTTTCAGCACCTCGCGCTTGGTCACGGGGAATACGCCATCCTGCAGCCGGGGAGGGCCGAAGGCTTCCTGCAGGTTGTCGTATTCGAGAATGCCGGTCAGATCGCGCAGCGTATCGGCGGTCGCGCGCCCTTCCTCGATGGCCAGCCAGCTTGAATCATTGCGCAGCCAGCGGATCACCACCGACAGGAGGATCGCGAAGGCGACGGCCATCTGTGTAAAGGCAGGCAAGTACATCGACCCTATATAGGGAGGCCTACCCGCGTTTGGGTATGGCTGCCCAATAATCAAAATCGAGGATGACGTCGGGGAGGTGTTTCCCATCCGCATCCTTGTA
>JAFEEX010000087.1:3737-4339 GCA_018240895.1 Pseudomonadota bacterium
GTGTCGCCCGCGCCCAGCGGGTTTACGTGCTGGCCGGCATTGATCGCGATGATCTCGGCCGCATTGGCGAGGCCATTGAAGGCGAGCGAGCGCGCCAGCGAGATGGCGACGCCGCCATAGATCAGCCGCTTGCCGCGCGGCGTCTGTGCCTGTGCGAACTGGTTGAAGTGAACCTTCGCCGTGTTCTGGTAGAGCCGCGTCGCGATCTGATGTTCGGCTTCCTCGATCGTGAAGGCGTCGACGTGATCGATCTTCTCGCCGATCTCATAGTCCTCGTAACCGAAGGGCGATCCCGCCAGCACGAAATTGTATTCACCCGGATTGTAGGGTCGTTTGGGCAGCTCCTTCGGATCAACGGCGGCAGGCAGCTCCGGCACGACGACGGCGGGCGCAGGCGCGCTTGCGTCCTTCTTGTTGACCATCACCCAGCGCACATAGCTGAGGACTTCCTCATTCTCCTGGTTGTAGCCGGTCGTGCGCACCCACACGACGCCGGTCTTGCCGTTGGAGTTCTCCTTGACGCCGATCACTTCGGAGACGGCGCGCAGCGTGTCGCCCGGATAGACCGGCGTCAGGAAGCGCCCGTCTGCATAGCCAAGATT
>JAFEEX010000088.1 GCA_018240895.1 Pseudomonadota bacterium
TCGCATGGCCTCGCAATTGACGATATAGCCGGTCGCCTGGCTGTCGCTCCAGCGCCATTGGCTATGGCTGCGCGGGTCCAGCAGCAGACGGCTGCCAAGCAGGCTGGTCAACCGGGTGGAAACGCCGGCGAGCCTCGCCACCGGGAGCACGAACACCGCTGTCGTATCCCAGGCATGTACCAGGCGGATCTTGTGGCGGCGGATGTAGCGGATCAGCTCCCAGCTCAGCTTTGCGGTACCCGCCGAGGCCAGCGATCGCACAGGAAGATGCAGCAGCGGTACACCGGCCTTGCGCAAGTCCTCGGCGCGCATGCCGTGGTCATGGTAGCTGGCGACGTGCGGCGCAAAGCGCGACCGGTCCAGGTTCATCGCAATGCGCGACACGTCGCGTTCGATGCCGCCCTGGTCGAGCTCGCGAACGGTCATCAGAATGGGGATGGGTGGCAGGGAGGAAGTTCCTTCTTCCATTATCGCGGCGTCCAGCTTGCGGCAGCGGCGTTTCGAAGAGCTTCGGTAACGGCCTTGTGGTAACCCGCCGGCGTATGCGACGCGAGGACCGGTTCCGCGCCGGCGGTCAGACGGCTTGCCAGCGCCGGTTCGGTCAGGACCCGTTGTAACGCCGCCGCCAGGGCCGCTACGTCGCACTTGGGCGTCAGCAGCGCGCTCACGCCGTCCTCGGCCATTTCGGGAATCCCGCCCACGCGCGAGGCGACCACCGGCACGCCGGCCGCCATGGCCTCCAGCAGTACATTCGGCGATCCTTCGCTATGCGACGGCAGCGCGAACACCTGCGCCATGCCGTAATACGGCTTGAGGTCCGCTTGTTGCCCGGCGAGGATCAGGCGATCCGCGGCGATGCCGCGTTGCCGTGCCAGATCGAGTAACGCCTGCCGTTCCGGACCCTCGCCCGCAATCACCAGCCGCAGCGACGGTTGCTCGCGCAGCAGTACCGCGAACGCTTCCACCAGTTCCAGATGCCCTTTTTCCCGCGACAGCCGTCCCGCGGTAAAGATCACTTTTTCTGCGGGACCAATGCCCAGTTCCTCGCGCAGCGCCCCCACCTGCGAGGCCGTGGCGCGAACCCCGGCGCGTATCGGCATATGCTGCACCAGAATCCGCTCATCCGGTACCCCATGCTCCCGCAACTGCCCGGCGAACGGCTGGCAAACCGTCATCGCCTGATGCGCCGCCCGCAGTGACCACCGGTCCAGTTGGTTGTACAGATGCATCTTCCAGTCGGTGGACGTATAGCCGTGGTGGAACGCCAACCATCCGGCGTTCTTCTGTAACCCCGCCATCCGCACCAGAAAATGCGACTTCACCGAGTTCGACCACACAACATGAGGCTTACGGCGACTCTGCATCTCACGCAGCTGGTCCACCGCCGAAAGGTCGAACCGTCGGCTTTCCTCCACGACTTCGCGATGCACCGGCAGCGCCCCAATCGCCTCGCGCAGCACCGGCTGTTCCAGATCCTGGCCGCCGCGCCGGAACGTCACCAGCGTCAATTCCACGCCACCCGGCGACGCCCCGCCGAACTCCTCGCGAGCGTACTCCAGCACGCCCTTCGCGCTGCCCGAAATTGTGTAGGCCTCAAGCAGCACCAGCACCCGGAAAGGACCGGATGCCGGCGCTTGCTTGAAACCGGAGGAAGAACCACTCATCGCAATTTGACGCCGGGCTTGGGATGCGTTTTTCCGTGCAGCTTTTCCTGCATCGGACCCGGCTCCTCGATAATCTCGATGCCGTTGATCGCCGCCCCGACATACTGCGCATTGTCCTTGCCGTTCAGAACGATGTTCAGCTCGCCATCGGTCACCGGGACAATAAAGCTTTGGTCGTAGGCGACCCGCACATCCCCCGCCGACGTTACCGGGTCGAAGTTCTTCAGGAACTTATTGCGCTCCACCACCACATCCATCCGCATACCCTGGTTATCGCTACGGTATTCGGCCCACTTCAACGTCACTCTGTACTGCCCGTTCGGCACCGTGAACCGGTAATTGAAGCTCTCACCCGTGTACCGGTAACGCGAGCTCTGATACAGCGGCCACATGTCCGGCGTTGTATTCCGGATCTGCGCCTGCCCGTCGCTATAGGTCTGCGTGCCGCTGCTGTAGCCGTAGTCGGCCGCCCACACCTGCCCCTTGGCGTCGGTAAACGGCGTCGTCGATCCGCAATTGATGCGAATCGGCAGAATGGACTTCAACAACGTCAGGTCGATCGTCGTGCTCTTGGTCGGATCGAGCGTACTTGTCGCCTTCACCGTCAGCGGCAGATTCGACGCCAGAGACGAGGGGGCCGTATACAACCCAGTCGTCGCATTGATCGTTCCTTCGCTGCCATTTTCGAGGCTCCAGGTCAGCTCCGTGTACGGAATCCCGCTGATCGACGCCGTAAACTGCTGCGTCAGTCCTCGCGGAACCGCCGAATTCGGAATGGGCGCGATCACCAGATTGCCGAAAACAAAGTTGAACGTCGTTTCCGCAAACACTTCCGTATCCGCCGTGCTCGTGGCGCGAATCACAACCGGCGTCGTCTCCGAAGGTGGCGTGGACGGCGCCGTGTACAACCCCGTCGCGCTGATCGTTCCAGGACCGCTCACAATCGACCACGTCACCGTATTCGGCATGAACCAGGAGGCCGCGTAAAACTGCCGCGTCTGCATCAGCGACACATCGCCGCTCGCCTTGCCGCTTTCAATTTCGAGCCGCGGCGCCGAAGTGTCCGGCGAAATCTCCACCGCCGCCCACGAACAGTAAATGTTCTGAATCGTATTGGGACCGCGATAGCGCAGCGCCAGGTACGCCGACCCGTCGGTGACGTTCATCGGCACATCCAGATAACCACCCGTGTAGCGCGAGTAGTTCGTCACCCGGCCCACCGAAAAATCGTGACGGTAAATCTGGCCCTGCGAATCCACATGGCACACGAACTCGTCCGGCTGAATCGGCCCGCCCTGCGTGTTCACCGACATGTAAATGCGCGCCTTGTAATGCCCATTCGGCAGGTACCATTTCAACCGCCCGTCGTTGTAGTAGTACCGGGTTTCGGCATACACCGAACTTGCCGGACCGCCACCCCACACGCCGCCAAAACCTTCCACCGCCGCCCAGTCGTCGCGCCACCATTTCTTGCCGTTGATGTCGATAAAGTCGCTACCGGTGTGACCCAGGTCCAGCCGCAGCGTACCGTCGCCCTGCGGCCAGGCCACCGCGTCGATCAACGCCGTGGACGTGGGGTCCGCATTGCTTGTCGCCGTAATGCGGAACGGCGTCGGCGTATTGATGGCGGCGGGCGCCGTGTATTCGCCGGTCGCCGGATTCAGCGTACCCACCGCGGGAACCATGCTCCACGTCACGCTGGTATCGGCGGCGCCCGTAACCGAGGCCGACAGGTTCACCGTATGCCCGGCCCAGATCGTCATCGTCGGCTCCGGCACGCCCACCGTAACGCCCTGCAGATTGACGCGTACCGCCGTCGTGTTGCCCGATCCATCGGTTGCGATCACTTCGGCATACTGCGACGGCGTCACATATTCGTTCGAAATCGCCACCGCGCCCGAAGTATCGTCGATTTTGAGCGGCGTCGTGTCCACCACTTCGAAATCCCGGGACCGCAGGCTGCCGAAAAAGATCTCGTTCAGCGCCTCGCGCAGCGCGTAATTCATCGTGACGTTGGCATTGGTCTGAATCGCGTAGTTGCTGCCGCCGTCGGTCAGAATCATGCCGTAACGCTTCAACGCCGTCAGAATAATCTGCGCCACCGGCGAATAACTCGAAATGTTGTAATCGCTCTTGAGCCGCGCATACATGCCGTACTCGTAACAGCCGTTGGCTTCCACCAGCGCCGCCAGGCAGAACGGAACCGCGTTCGCCGTCGCCGGCCAGATGTGGGACGGCTTGATATAGCTGTTCGACATCGAAAAGCGCAACGCATGCTGAATCTCGCCGCTCTGGATATCGGCCAGCGACATCGACACCGGCTGTTGCGCCATGCCCGCGGCATCGGTTGCGCCAGTGGTCGGCAGCGTAAAGTCGCTGAAGTACTTCACGCCGCTCTGCGCCGTGCACAACGGGCAGTTCTGCAGCGTATTCGTACCCGCCGGATAGCGGTTGTAAATGTCGGTGAACTCGCACGTGTCGCGGTTCACGTACACTTCGTGA
>JAFEEX010000089.1 GCA_018240895.1 Pseudomonadota bacterium
GACACTGAAATCAAATGGACCCCGTTAGCTGCCGTCAACTCGATACCCTCCTACCGCCGGCGCGATCCGGTAACCCCTGGTCCCAACCCGATCGTGTTCGCCAGTCGCTCAGCGAGTAAGGCTGAGGTTCGCTAGCTTGCTGCTCTCCAGTTCATTGCGTCGGCTACCCAGGGCCTTCCCCGCCCGAACCGTTGAACCGCACGCTCGTTACAGGCGTTGATGCCCCCAAGTACACGCTTCCACCTGAGGGCAGTTTTGGACGAGGTGCCCCTGAGTGTGCTTCCAGCGGTCGCTACCGAGCTCGAGGAAGACGACGGCGCCCGCGGCGAGGTAAGGGATGGCGTGAGCCGCGGGGACTTGCACACGTCGCCACGACGCTACCTCGCTTCAGGTGACCGTACCGGGCGCAACGCCCGACCACGCTGCTTGCAACAGTGCGAGGACTCCGTCGAAGCTCAGGGGCGCGGGGTTCGGGTAGGGGGCCGCGGTGATCTGCTGTGCCGCATGCAGGAGACCGCTCTCCGGCATGCCGAGGGATGCCAGCGAGCGTGGCAGCTGAAGGCGCTGCGCCAGTTCAAAAAGGCCAGCCGGCCCCTCGTCCGAGCCCAGCGCCCGTGCGACGCGATTCATCGCTCCGGGCGCCGCCTCGCGGTTGTAGTGCGCTGCGTGCGGCAACACGACCGAGTGCATCTCTGCATGGGGAAGATCGAAGCTTCCGCCCAGTACGTGGCACGCCTTGTGGTGCAAAGCCATGGTGGTCGACCCGAGCGAGGTTCCTGCAAGCCACGCGCCGTATAACGCGAGCGTACGAGCGTTCTCGTCATTGGGGCAGGCCACCAGCCCTGGCAAGGCCTGGGCCAGGGCCCTGATGCCTTCTTCGGCCATCAATGAAATGACGGGGTTGCCATCTTGCGCGTACAAGGCTTCAACGCAATGTGCGATCGCATTCATTCCACTGCTGGCCGACAGGTTCGAGGGCAGTGACATCGTTAACGTCGGATCGTAGAGAACCGTGCGTGGCAGCACTCGGGGATCACGACCGGTGCGCTTGACGCCCCCGTCCGTGATCCCATAGATGGAGGTCATCTCCGACCCGGCGTAGGTCGTCGGAACCACAATCAGCGGCAGCCCGGAGGTGAGCGCCACCGCCTTTCCGAGGCCAATGGCAGATCCGCCGCCGATCACCAGGCAGGCGTCGGCACCGAGTGCTTGCGCAGTTCGGCGCGCCTCCTCTGCGAGCCCGGCCGGGACGTGGGGCTCGGGCCGGTCGAAGATCCCGGCGACGCGGGCGCCGAGCTGGGCCAACACTGGACTCACCGGGCCCAACGCACTGGGCGTCCCGATCACGAACACGCGCTTGGCGGCGAGGCGGTCGATTTCGTCCGGAGCCCGCCCCACGGAGCCCGAGCCAAAGATGACGCGACTTGCCGAGGCGCAGTAGATGAACGGTTGCATCGGCTTCACTCCTTCTGCACACCAGCCTTGGCTGCAACGCCGCCCCAGAGCGCGACCTCTTTGCTCAGAAAAGTCTGAAACTCAGCAGGCGAGTTGCCGATCGGCGTGAACGCGAGCTCGGACATTCGCTTTTTCACGGCTTCGCTCTTGAGTGCCTTGGCGACGGCAGTATGAAGCTGATCCACGATCTGCGGCGGTGTGCGAGCCGGTGCCAGCAGGCCAATCCATCCGCTGGTGGCGAAGCCGGGGACGCCGGACTCCGCGACCGTCGGAACGTTCGGAAGCAACGGGTCGCGCTGCGCCGAGGCGACCGCGATCGCCCGCAATGAGCCCGACTTCACATTCGTCAGCACACCGGGTAACGAGTCAAACATCAAGGGCACCCGGCCCGCCATCACGTCGATCATGGACGTCGAGCTGCCCTTGTACGGCACGTGACTCAGCGAGATGCCGCTCATCTGCGTGAACAACTCCATCGTGAGATGGCTGGTCGTCCCACTGCCGGCCGATCCGAACGGAACCATCCCGGGTTGAGCGCGCGCACGCTCCACGACATCCTTGGCGGACGCCAGTTGCGAGGCTGGCGCCGTCACCAGCACCTGCGTGACCGAGGCGATATTGGAGATCGGGGCAAAGTCCTTGAGCGTGTCGAAGCCCACAGCCTTGTAGACATGAGGGCCGATGGCCAACGGGCCGCTCGATCCCATGTAGAGCGTGTATCCGTCCGGCGCGGCCTTGGCGGCGAAGGCGGTGCCGATGATGCCGCCGGCCCCAACCTTGTTCTCGACGACGATCGGTTGCCCGAGCGCTGCGGCCAGGTGCTGGCCGATCAGGCGCGCGAGGATGTCCGCACCCTGGCCTGGCGGGAATGGAACGACGAGCCGGATAGGCTTGTCGGGATAGGCGGCAGCCGAGACGGCGGGCAGTGCTGCGGTCAGCAGGCCCGCCGCCAGGCAGGTGAGGGTGGCGCGTCTGCGGGGGTGATTCATGTTGTCTCCTCGGATGGGATGTTGGTGGTGGGTGGTCAAGTTGCGCCAATCAGGCGCAGGGGGTTGTCGACGAGGATGCGATCACGCAGATCCGCCTGAGGAACGAAGGTGCACAGCGCATCCAGGAGGCCGCCGGCATGGGGCATTCGCTGCGGATCGAAGTAGCCGGTGTGGGGCCAATCACTGCCCCACAGAAGACGGTCCGCGGCCACCTCGACGAGGCGCTGTGCAATCGGCTGGACGTCCGCATACGGAGGCCCGAGCCGCGAGATGCGATCGGCACCAGTCAACTTGATCCATATATGCCGGTGAGCGGCCAGGTCCAGCAGCGCCCTGACGGGCGCCTGGTCCATCCCCAGGCCGGGGTCGATGCGGCCGAAGTGGTCAATCACCACCGGCGCTGGGATGTTGGCGATCCATGGCCGCAGGTGGGGCAGCGCCGAGCCAGCAAAGTGAAGTTCGACGAACCAGCCGAGGCCGTCGATGCACCGCATGACGTGATCGAAAACTTTCAGATCCAATTCGCCGCCATGCTGCGGATTGAATGCGAAGCGAACGCCACGCGCGCCCGCCTGATGCAATGCCTTGCAAGCTGCGGGGGTGGCGCTGGCATCGAGTCGCACCACGGCCAGGTAACGGCCTGCTGACTGGGCAACGGCGTCCAGGTCGACCGAATTGTCAAATCCGTGCGTGTTGGCATGCACGACGAAGCCCCGTTCGATGCCCAGCACGTCATGCATGCGCATGCATGCATCGAGTGGGGCATCCGGCGGCGTGTACTTGCGGTTCGGCGCATAGAGAAAACGCGACTGTGGCCCGAGCACGTGGAAGTGCGTGTCCCACGCGCCTTTGGGTAAGGTCCACGAAGGCGGGCGTGTCGAAGCTGGAGCTCCGAGGCAGTCTGGAATGGTCACAATTCTTGCTCGCCGCTAGCGGATATTGTTTGTAAGCCTACATACTAAATCTAATTATGGGATGATTGCAAGCTTGCATGGAAGCGCTATGGGCCATAGAACATTAGACGCGAACGCGTCGCGGGAACGAGCCTCCGCTGAACCGGACGCCTGGTCTTGACCCCATACCACGGACAGGTATTGGCTTGTTTCTCAAGCGTTCACAGGCGCAGGGTTATCCACGGCGGCGGTCGGCGCTTGCGACGAACCGACCGCCGCGGTGGGTAACCCGTGTTCGGTGGCGCGATCGTTGTTCGCGCCGTACTTCTCTTCGTATTTCATCGGTGAGCAGTACCCCAGCGAGGAGTGCAGCCGCCGCGGGTTGTACCAACCTTCGATCCACGTGAACAGCGCCGTTCTCGCCTCGGCTTTGGTCCTCCAGCTGCGCCGATCGAGCAGCTCGCACTCCAGCGTGGCGAAGAAGCTCTCGGCCATCGCGTTGTCGTAGGCGTCGCCCACGGTTCCCATGGAGGGCCGCACGCCCATCTCGCGACACCGTTGGCCGAACGCCAGGCTCGTGTACTGACTTCCCTGGTCCGAGTGGTGAATCACCGACTCGGGGTTTCTTGTGTGCAGCGCCATGTTCAGTGCTGCCAGCACCAGGTTGGCCGTCATCTCCTCGCCCATGGCCCATCCCACCACCTTGCGGCTGAAGGCATCCAGTACCACGGCCAGGTACAGGAAGCCGGCCCAGGTCGGGATGTAGGTCATGTCGGCGACCCACAGCTCATTGGGTGCTCTAGGGATGCTCTTCACGAATGCCGCCCCCTTGTGCTTGCCCTGATGACGCGGGGCTTGCAAGATCGTCGGTCATGAAACAAGACAGCCTGGCCTTCTCGCAAACCACGCGGCGCACGCGCAAGCGGGAGTTTCTGGATTCGATGGAGCGAGTCGTTCCCTGGGCCGATCTGGTGTCGCTGATTGAGCCCTACGCCCCCGAAGCCGGCCGGCGCGGCCAGCAGCCCTTTGGCGTCGAGGTGCTGCTGCGCATTCACTTCATGCAACAGTGGTTCAACCTCTCGGACCCGGCGATGGAAGA
>JAFEEX010000008.1 GCA_018240895.1 Pseudomonadota bacterium
AGAGGATTCGAACCTCCGGCCCCTGCCTCCCGAAGACAGTGCTCTACCAGGCTGAGCTATTCCCCGACCGATCGAGGATGCCGACTGAATTGCTTCAGGGGCACCCAAGGCAGGAGCGCGCCTATAGAGAGCGATTCCACGGGTGGCAAGCCGGCAATCTCAAGTTTAAGTTGAACTCATGACCAGTGCTTCGATTCTCCTCAGCTCCGCACCCGACCGGCATTGGGAATGGCAATATCTCGATCTGATGCGGCGTATCTGGAACGAGGGTGATGAGCGGATCGATCGAACCGGTGTCGGCACAAGGTCTGTCTTTGGCGCGCAGATTCGGTTTGACGTGTCGGGCGGGGCGATGCCGCTGATCACCACCAAGCGGGTATTCTGGAAAACCGCCGCGCGCGAATTCCTGTGGTTCCTGACCGGGGATACCAACATTCGCGCGCTTTGTGCCCAGGGCGTGGAGATATGGACCGACTGGCCGCTTGACCGCTTTCGCCGCGAAACCGGAGAGGCGATCAGCCGCGCGGATTTTTCGGCGCGAATCGTGGCCGACGCAGCATTTGCCGCGCAGTGGGGCGATCTTGGCCCGGTCTATGGCAAGCAGTGGGTGGATTGGTCCACCTTTGAACCGGCGAGCGATGGCCTGTTTCGCCCCGGCCCGGGGATCAACCAGATTGCCCAGGTGGTGGAGAGCCTGCGCACCAATCCCGGCAGCCGCCGCCACATCGTTGAAGGCTGGAACGTGGCCGAACTGGACCGGATGGCCTTGCCTCCGTGCCACAAGAGCTATCAGTTCCACGTCGCCGGTGACCGGCTTTCCTGCCTGCTGTATCAGCGCAGCTGCGATGTCGCGCTGGGCCTGCCGTTCAACCTGTTCGGCGCGGCGCTGTTCACGCGGATGCTGGCGCAGCAGTGCGATCTGCAGCCCGGCGAACTGGTATGGATGGGCGGCGACACGCACCTTTACCTCAACCATGCCGATTTGGTTGAAGCGCAGCTGGCGCGGGTGCCCGCCGGCGTGCCGCAGCTGGACATCGCGCGCCGGCCGGCCAGCATTTTCGGTTACCGGATTGAGGATTTCAGCGTCTCTGACTACGTCCCCCAAGCGGCGATTTCCGCGCCGGTCGCGGTGTGAGCGAAGCGGTTGACGCTACCATGGGTTTGAAATAATATAACTCATGTCTAAAATTTGCTTCCAAGGATGCGGCAGGCACCGGGGAGGCGGGAGAGCGCGATATGGCCGATCGGCCAGCCAACAGTGGACACGCCCGCGGCAACCTGCCGCCCCTTTCGCTGCACGTGCCAGAACCGCCATTTCGGCCCGGTGATCCGGTTGACTATTCCTATCTGACGATCCCGCTAGCAGGGGCGCAGCCGCGTCCCGATGAGGCCTGTTCGGCATCGGAAACCTGGCCGCTGTGCCAGGATCTGATTCGCGTGCTGGACGATGATAACCGCGCGGTTGGCCCGTGGGATCCCAAGCTTGATGGCGAAACGCTGCGCCGCATCCTGCGCACCATGGCCCTGACCCGCGCCTTTGACGACCGGATGTATCGCGGCCAGCGCCAGGGCAAGACCAGCTTTTACATGAAGTGCACCGGCGAGGAAGCGACCAGCGTTGCCTCTGCTTTTGCGCTGGCCGATGATGACATGGTGTTCCCCAGCTATCGCCAGCAGGGCATCCTGATCGCGCGGGGCTATCCGCTGACCGAGATGATCAACCAGATCTATTCGAACCGGGCGGACAAGCTGAAGGGCCGCCAGCTTCCGATCATGTATTCCAGCCGCGACCATTCGTTCTTCACGATCAGCGGCAATCTGGCGACTCAGTATCCGCAGGCGGCAGGCTGGGCCATGGCCAGCGCGATCAAGGGTGACACCCGGATCGCGGCAAGCTGGATTGGCGAGGGATCAAGCGCTGAGGGCGATGCTCACGCCGCCTTCACCTTCGCCACAGTGTTCAACGCCCCGGTGGTGTTCAACATCGTCAACAACCAGTGGGCGATTTCCAGCTTCTCGGGCTTTGCTGGGGGCGAACGCGCGACCTTTGCGGCCAAGGCCGTGGGCTATGGCATTGCCGGGCTGCGGGTTGACGGCAACGATGCCCTGGCGGTCTATGCCGCGATGCGCTGGGCGGCGAACCGGGCGCGGTCGAACATGGGGCCGACCCTGATCGAACATTTCACCTACCGCGCCGAGGGCCATTCAACCTCTGACGATCCCAGCGCCTATCGCTCCGCCCAGGAACGCAGCGAATGGCCGCTGGGCGATCCGATCATGCGGCTGAAGCGCCACCTGATCGCGCTGGGCGAATGGAGCGAGGAACAGCACGAGGCGATGGACCGCGAGCAAATCGATCAGGTCAAGGCCGCAACCAAGGAGGCCGAAAAGAACGGCATCCTGGGCCACGGGCTGCACCATCCGTTCCACACCATGTTCGAGGACGTGTTCGAGGACCTGCCCTGGAACCTTCAGGAGCAGGCCGAACAGGCGATCCGCGAGCGGCGGATCAAATGGCCCACCTGGAAGGAGTACGAATGATGACGCTGGAAGAAGCGCCGCTTTCGCTGGCCAAGGCTCCGACCAGGCGGCTCAACATGATCGAGGCGATCAACGACGCGCTCGACATCATGATGGAGCGTGATCCGGGCGTCGTGGTCTTTGGCGAGGACGTCGGCTATTTCGGCGGCGTCTTTCGCGCCACCGCAGGCTTGCAGAAGAAGTATGGCAAGACGCGCGTGTTCGATACGCCGATCAACGAATGCGGGATAATCGGCGCGGCGGTGGGGATGGGGGCCTATGGCCTGCGTCCGGTGCCGGAAATCCAGTTCGCCGATTACATCTATCCCGGGCTTGACCAGCTTATCTCCGAAGCCGCGCGGCTGCGTTACCGTTCGGCGGGGGAATTCACCGCGCCTATCACCGTGCGCTCGCCATTTGGCGGCGGGATCTTTGGCGGCCAGACGCACAGCCAGAGCCCGGAAGCGCTGTTTACTCACGTAGCGGGCATCAAGACCATTATCCCCAGCACCCCGCATGATGCCAAGGGTCTGCTGATCGCCGCGATCGAGGACAATGATCCGGTGATCTTCTTTGAACCCAAGCGGATCTACAACGGGCCGTTCAGCGGCAATTACGACAAGCCGGTCGAACCCTGGGCAAAACACAAGGACAGCGAGGTTCCCGAAGGCTACTACCGTATCCCGCTGGGCAAGGCCCGCGTGGTGCGCGAGGGCGAGGCGATGACCGTGCTGGCCTATGGCACGATGATCCACGTGGCAGAGGCGGTGCTGGCCGAAAAGGGCGTCGATGCCGAGATTATTGACCTGCGCACTCTGGTCCCCATTGATATCGAGACTGTGCAAAAGTCTGTAGAAAAAACCGGTAAATGCCTGATCGTCCACGAAGCGACCCGCACCAGCGGCTTCGGCGCGGAGCTGTCCGCGCTGGTGCAGGAACGCTGCTTCTATCACCTCGAAGCGCCGATCGAGCGCGTGACGGGCTTTGACACGCCCTATCCGCACAGCCTTGAATGGGCCTATTTCCCCGGACCCGTCCGCATTGGCGAGGCCGTTGACCGACTGTTGAAAGCGTAACGAATGAACTCGTCATTGCGAGGAGCGTAGCGACGAAGCAATCCAGAGCACCGCGCATTGGACTCTGGATTGCTTCGCTCCGTCCGCAATGACGAATAAAAGGACCAAGCATGGGCAAGTTCACCTTCAATCTCCCCGATATCGGCGAAGGCATAGCCGAGGCGGAAATCGTTGCCTGGCACGTCAAGGTTGGCGACCGGATCGAGGAAGACGGCAAGATTGCCGACGTGATGACCGACAAGGCCACTGTCGAAATGGAAAGCCCTGTCACCGGCACGGTGATCCAGGTTGCCGGGGCCGAGGGTGACATGATCGCAATCGGATCGCCCCTGGTGGTGATCGAGACCGAGGGTGAGGACGGGGCGGAAACCCCGGTTCCCGAGGCAGAGATGCCCCATGCTGCGGATGTGGCGCGGGCCGAGGTGGCGGTCGAAGTTGAACCACCCAAACCCGTCCGTGCTGAGCCTGTCGAAGCACCGCTCGCTTCTGCGGCGTCAACGCCTGGTACAGACGGAAAAGACAGCCCTTCGACAAGC
Organism: Pseudomonadota bacterium; assembly: GCA_018240895.1. GTDB lineage: Bacteria > Pseudomonadota > Alphaproteobacteria > Sphingomonadales > Sphingomonadaceae > Novosphingobium. Next base: position 4,133 of record JAFEEX010000008.1, read on the forward strand.
TCAGGGCAGTCGGGTGTTGGGGGCGGCTTGCCCGCACACGCCAAGGTTCTCGCCAGCCCCGCCGTCCGCGCCCGGGCGAAGGAGCTGGGCATTGACCTGTCCCAGGTCCGCCCGGCCGAGGATGGCCGCCTCCGCCACGCCGATCTCGACTCGTTCCTGTCCTACAACGCCGCTTTCCGCAGCGCGGGCGGCAAGCGTGAGGATCAGGCGATCAAGGTTATCGGGATGCGCCGCCGCATTGCCGAGAACATGGCGGCGTCAAAGCGCAACATCCCGCACTTCTCCTATGTCGAGGAATGCGATGTCACTGCGCTGGAAGACCTGCGCGCCCAGCTCAACGCTGGTTATGCTGACCGGCCCAAGCTGACCATGCTGCCGCTGCTGATCGTCGCGATCTGCCGGACCTTGCCTGACTTCCCGATGCTCAACGCCCGGTTTGATGATGAGGCCGGGGTGGTGACGCGCTATGGCGCGGTGCATGTGGGCATGGCGGCGCAGACCGACGCCGGGCTGATGGTTCCGGTGATCCGCGCCGCGCAGGACAAGAACCTGTGGCAGCTCGCCGCAGAGATCCGCCGCCTGGCTGAAGCTGCGCGGAACGGCACCGCCAAGAGCGAGGAACTGTCCGGCTCGACCCTGACCGTAACCTCGCTCGGCCCGCTGGGCGGGGTGGCAACGACCCCGGTGATCAACCGCCCCGAAGTGGCGATCATCGGCCCCAACCGGATCATCGAACGGCCCATGTTCGTGCCCGATGGCATGGGCGGAGAGCGGATCGCCAAGCGCAAGTTGATGAACATATCGATCAGCTGCGATCACCGGGTGGTTGACGGATGGGATGCGGCAAGCTTCGTTCAGGCGCTGAAACGGCTGATCGAAACACCGGCGCTGCTGCTGGCGGATTAGAGGGGAGGGCAGAATGGCAACGGACCCGCGGATCGATCAGAAAATCGCCGAGGCCGCGCCCTTTGCCCAGCCGATCCTCACGCATCTGCGCGCGCTGGTCCGCGCGACTTTTCCTGCGATCGAGGAAACGATCAAGTGGGGGATGCCGCACTTCATGCTCGGCGGAAAGAACCTGGCCGGGATGGCGGCGTTCAAGGCGCACTGCGCCTTCGTGATCCACGGCGATGGGCGTCAGGGCGATGCGATGGGCCAGTTCGGCAAGATCACCGCGCTGTCCGATCTGCCCGGCGATGCGGAGCTTGCTGCCAAGCTGAAGGAAGCGGCGACGCGGATCGATTCTGCCGGAACCGCGCTCAGGAAAAAGCCCGCCGCAGCGCGTCAGCCCAAGGCAGACTTGCCAATCCCGCCGGAATTCGCCGCCGCACTTGATGCCAATTCGGCGGCAAAGGCGGCGCTGGACGCCTTCGCCCCCTCACACCGCCGCGAATATGTCGAATGGATCACCGAGGCCAAGCGTCCCGAAACCCGCGACAAACGAGTTGCTCAGGCGATCGAATGGCTGGCCGAGGGGAAGAAGCGCAACTGGAAGTATGAGAATTGTTAGGGTGCGTGGGCGGATTTTCGGCTTGAAGACTGCCCGCAGTCTGCCCCAGGTAAGGATGACGACCAGTTCGGGGAGGTGGTCAGCGCGCCAACGGCAACGCTGTTGGGAAAGCGCTCGTCCAATTCCCCAAACCCGTCACCCCGGGCTTGGCCCGGGGTCCAGCTTCCTCTGTTTTCGCTCACGACACAAGTTGCACGGGCTTGACCCGGGGGCAATTCGCGCAAACTTGAGCGCCCACGAAAAGCGGTTGAAGCTGTGACGGCAGGAACAAAGGCTCGACCTGATCGAATGCACAAACCCGGAATGATGGGACCTTCTTGACCAGTTCACCTGCAGGAACGTTACGCCGAAGGGATAGCCGGACCCCGGGTCAAGCCCGGGGTGACGAGCAGTTTTGTATCCGGAACGGTTGGTGTGCCGGCCAATTTTTCCTGATCTATGACGGGTAGTAGAGTCGCAAAACCTAATTGCCGAGTTTCGTCCAACTTCGCGAGCCTCCGGCCATGCCCGCGATTGGGTGAGTCCGGCGCTGGAATGGTGAGAATACGTCACATCTATCGGTCAATGCCTCCGAAAATCCAAGAAACCCAGTTGCTGCGCGAGTGTTGGGTTGGCGGTTACGCCCATGGTCTTATCCAAGCCTCCTTCATAGGTAGCCCTTAACCACTCCAGCCGCTTCTCGATCCCCGTCGCTACCGGCTCACCGGTCATCTGCACGGTAATCCGCCGCAATTTCACGCCCGGGCCGAAACTTACGGCGAGATTGTCGGGATCGACTGCCGACACGGTTGTCGGATCGTTGAGATTCCCGAACGTGACCAGCATCGGATAGCCCGGTGTCTGCGGGTATTTGGGTGCGAGCGAACCGGGCTGGTGCGGCAGCCAGCGTGGTAGCACGCCAATATCGCGCCGTTCGACCAGCGCGTTGACATCGCGGATATATTCTTCCCACCCCACCCATGGCTTTGGGATCAACGCGTCGAAGGCATAGGTGTTGGCCCCTTCGGCGCTACCCGGCTTGGACAGCAGCGCGAACAGCACCTTGCCGCCGGGCAGGTCCACCGCCACGGCCTCGCCGGTGACCTGTGTGGTGACGTCGCCGGGTTCAAGCGCGTATTTGCTGGAGATCGCCGAGGTGACTTGGATCACGCTCGATCCCGTCCGCAGTCCTTCGGGCGTATCGACTTCCACCGTCAGGCGGTAGCGGTAGTCGGGCACAGCGGGCTTGGCCGTGCAACCGGCGGCCACCAGGACCAGCCCCAGAAGCGCGGCAAGGGACCATAGGCGAAGCCAGATCGGTCTCAGCATTCGGTTCGAAACAATGGCTGGGCCGGGTGGGCAAATTTCACGATGAATCGGCGCCTCCTTTCAACGGCTTCACTTCCAGCGCAATCCGGCAACACGGGGATCCGCTTCCCCCGCTCAGCGCACGATCGCGCTGTAGGCGATCTGGCCTGATCCCTGTGCTGCTTGTGATGCTGCGACGCGCCAGCGCACGTGCGTTACGTCCTCGGGCGTGGCCGGGCGGCCATGGATGCGCAGGGCGTTCAGTGTGCCCCAGGTCCGCCCGCCATCGATTGAAACCTCTGCGTCCTCGCTCGCGCTGTCCTGATAATAGACCGAACGGGGCAGGGGATTGGTTACGGTAAAGCCGCCGCTGCCAGCCGCGCGGGTCCAGCTCAGCACATAGACCACCCGGTCACCGCGGTTGAGCCGGACGGCAGGTTCGAGCAGGCGGCCACTGCGCTGCGAAGAGCGTTCGACGAAGACCGAACTGTCAAGCGCGACGGTGGCTTTGGCTGCGGCGATACCGGGCAGAGTCAGCCAGGCTGCGGCAAATGCGACGGCCCCGGTCCTGACGGCGCGGTGAAAGCGGTTTGGCAAGTTTTAAGGCCCCCTTGAGCGTGCTGGTGCAGGCTTTCGGAAACCTTGTGCCGGGCAAGGGCAAAGATATGGTTAACAGCGCGTTCGCACTTGCAAATCGCGGGACGGAGCGGCGGAAATATGCGGTTTTCAAGGCTGTGATGGCAAAGTCGGAAATGGCGGCGCGATCGCTGTTGACACCATGCCCGCGCTGGCCTAGTGGCGCGGCTCCCAAGTGGCTGCGCGGGTGTAGCTCAGTTGGTTAGAGTGTCGGCCTGTCACGCCGAAGGTCGCGGGTTCGAGCCCCGTCACTCGCGCCACTTGGGGATTTTCTTCAGAACGCCGAACTGAAATTGATCGCCTTGCCGCCCGCCGGCAAGCTGACGATCATCCCGTCCTGCGCCAGCTTGAGCGTGCCGGGAAACTGCCGCGGCGCATCCCCCAGAAACAGCGGTTCGATCAGCTTTGCCGGCGGTGCCGGAACCAGGTGATAGAGCACCAGTGCCCGGGCGCCGGCCTCACGCGCGGCGCGGGCGGCATCTTCCGGGCTGGCGTGATAGTTCTGGATATCGTGCATGATCTGGGCATTCGCGGTCTGGCCGCGTTCCGCCAGCTTCCTGCCCAGCGCTGAAACCATGGTTTTGCTCAGCGCTTCATGGAACATCAGATCAACCCCGCGCGATGCCGCGACGAAATCCGGCGCATAGACCGTGTCTCCGCTGATCGCGATGGCGCGCCCCTTATAATCAATGCGATAGCCAAAGGCGGGCGCAATCGGCGCGTGGTTGACCCGGATTACCGTGATCCGCACGCCGCCACTGTCGTAAACCGTCTGGCTATCAACGCCATCGGGCAGGGTGATGATCGATGCAGCGCCGCCAAACCCTGCCGGGTGCGCCACGCCGGGGCCGTGATGCGCCACGCGGTAAGTGCTGTCGATGGTGTAAGCTTGGTTGAACCCCGATACGACCTGTTCGGTTCCGGCCGGTCCATGGATCGGCAGCGGGGCGGTGCGCGCGCCCGCGATCCATGCCTGAAGCATCAGTTCGCCCAGGCCATCGATATGATCGGAATGCAGGTGAGTCAGGAACGCGGCCTGCAACTTTGGCATGGGAAAGCCCATTCGCCCCAGCTTGCGGATCGATCCCGATCCTGCATCGAATACGAAAGCCTGCTTGCCCGCCAGCACCGCTATGCAGGGGCCGGCGCGGCTGGCATCGGGCATGGGTGATCCGCTGCCGCAGACATAGGCGTGAAGGCCATCGGGCAGGGCGGCGGATTGATCGATCCCCACGGTTTTGTCGATTGCCCGGTCAAAAGCGCGCTGCGCAACCCAGCCGCGCCCGAACAGAAGGAACAGCCCCACTGCCAGCGCAAGCGCCGCGACGGCCAAACCGAGTCTGCGCTTCATCCCCCGTGCCCCTCCATTCAGGAGCAAGCTGCCCTGCGCTGCGCTGACAGGCAAGCCCTTCCGCTCAACCCCAGCGGCCGGTTTCCATCCAGATCAGAAAGCGCTTCAGGGGCAGCAGCCAGACCACGCCAAGGATCACATAGACCGGAAGCTGCGCCAGCGCTGGCCATGTAGCCATCAACGGCGCGACATAGCGCGCAATCAGAATGCCATAGATCAGCAAGGCGCCCAGCAGCGCCAGAATGCCAAGCGGAATGCGCAAGGTTGGCTCGGTACGCATCAGAATGGTCCGTAGAAGCGGGTTGGCGTTATCACCGCGCGCAGTGGGCAGTCATGCGGTTCAAGCGGAAGGGCTGGAACCTGCTGACAATCCCAGCCGATACCGATCGGCACGGCCGAGGTGTGGCCAGCCAGATAGCGATCATAGTGCCCGCCGCCCTGGCCCAGCCGGTGCCCGTCACCAGTAAAGCCCAGCAGCGGCACGACCAAAACCTGCGGATCGGCGGACTGGGCATCATCGCCGGGTTGCAGTCCGCCCCACGGCGCAGGCTGCAGGCCGTCATCGCTGAACGGATTGTCCCAGATCCTGAACTGCATCGCCGCATCGCGGTTCGCAAACCAGGGCAGGGCGATCCCGTGCCCGCGCTCTGCAAACCAGCGCGCATAGCCCAGCGGGGAAGCCTCGCTGCCTAACGGGTGATAGACCCCGATCGTGGCGCCCGCCGGGATCAGTTCCAGCAAAGGGGCAGGGGGACGCAGGAACAGCAGCGCCCGCACGCTTTCGGGGATCGCCGCCTCATGCTCGGCGCGGCGACAGCGCAGTTCGGTGCGCAAAGCCTTCTTGTCGGTCAAGCTTGAAACTCCACCGCCAGACGGCGGCCATTCCCCATGCCGGGGATTTGCAAAGGTGACGGGACCACCATGGGCCGTTGCCGGGAAATCCTCTGACGCGTTCACGTCAGGTGGGAACCGTGTGTGCCAGACCAAGATCCGACCAGGGACAGCCCCCATGGATTTGCTTATAGCCTCAGGGATTTTCGAAGGCTCGCACCGGGCAGTACCCGTCGACCGCTATGTAGGCGCAAGCGGCCTAACCCTCAAGAGCGGCGGCGTACTTTTCAAGCCGCGCGGCAATTGCCTCCAGCGCTTCGGCCTGATCCGGCGCTGGCCCTGCGGGCGCGGTGCGGCTGCGCGCCTCGTGCAGTTCATCGGCCAGGATCAGCGCGGCGAACAGCAACTGGCGCGCCTCGCTCTGGCCAGTGCCGATCTGCTCCACCTTGCCAGCGATCATCCGGCCCAGGGCAGAGACGTGCGCTTCCTCACCTTCTGCACAGGCCACGGTATAGGCACGGCCGCCGATCTGCAGGGTCAGGTTGCTCATCCCTGTCCGCCTTCAATCAACTGATCGAGCTGATCCAGCGAATCCTGCACGGCTGCGCGCAGCCGGTCATGCCGATCCTGGAGCTGAGCCAGTTCGTTGTCGCCGGAACTATCCCCGGCCATTCGCGTACCCGCCTCTATCCGGGCGAGCGCCGCGTCAATCCGCGCCTGTGCACGGGCGATGCGATCCCCATCCATGGCTGCTGGCTAGTCTAAAATGACAATGAAGCAAAGCGTTGCAATTGGGATTTCCCCCAATTTGCCAAAACCGGGCAAACCGCGCGTGCTTGACGGGGGGCGGAGGCTCCGCAAAGGAGACGCGGTGCCGACTCGGCGCATATCCAGCGATCGTTCCGGGAGCCGACCCACAGTATGAGCACATCCGCCCTGACCCTGGCGCCTTCCCGCCTTGCCCCGATGGCAAATGCCATCCGCGCGCTGTCGATGGATGCCGTGCAGGCCGCCAATTCCGGCCATCCCGGCATGCCGATGGGCATGGCCGATGTGGCCACGGTGCTTTATTCGCAGTTTCTGAAATTTGATCCGGCATCGCCGAAATGGCCGGACCGTGACCGGTTTGTGCTGTCTGCTGGACACGGATCGATGCTGCTCTATTCGCTGCTGTATCTCACCGGCTATAAATCGCCGACGATCGATGACATTCGCCGCTTTCGCCAGCTTCATTCGGTCTGTGCCGGCCACCCCGAAAACATTGAGCTGGACGGTGCGGAATGCACCACCGGGCCGCTGGGGCAGGGGCTGGCCATGGCGGTTGGCATGGCGATTGCCGAGCGGCACCTCAACGCCGAATTCGGCGGCGATCTTGTCGATCACAAGACGTGGGTGATCTCTGGCGACGGCTGCCTGATGGAAGGCGTCAATCACGAGGCGATTGGCCTTGCCGCCAATTACAAGCTGGGCGGCCTGAACGTGTTGTGGGATTCCAACCACATCACCATCGATGGCGATACGTCGCTGTCCACGGTGGAGGACGTGCTGGGGCGCTATGCCGCAACCGGCTGGCACACCACCCAGTGCGATGGGCACGACTATGCCGACATCGCCCGCGCTTTGGCCGAGGCAGCAGCCGATCCGCGTCCGTCGCTGGTCGCCTGCCACACCATAATCGGCAAGGGCGCACCCAACAAGCAGGGCACGCACAACGTCCATGGCAGCCCGCTTGGCCCCGATGAAATCGCGGCGGCGCGCAAGGTGCTGGGCTGGACGGCTCCACCCTTTGTCATCCCCGATGATATCATGGCCGACTGGCGCAGCCTTTCCGCGCCCGGCGTGCAGGCGCGCGGTGCCTGGGAACAGCGCCTTGCGGCCAATGCGCGCGGCGATGAATTCATGGCGCGCATGGGTGATGAACTGCCCGAACTGACTGGCTGGCACGCCTATCGTGAAAAGCTGGCGGCAGACATGCCCAACATCGCCACCCGCAAATCCAGCGAAGACGCGCTGGGCGTGCTGACCGCAGCGGTGCCGGCGATGGTCGGCGGCTCGGCTGACCTGACCGGCTCGAACAATACCAAGACCAAGTCGACCACCGAGTTTTCGGCGGCGGATTATTCCGGTCGTTATCTGCACTACGGAATCCGCGAATTCGGCATGGCTTCCGCAATGAATGGCATGGCGCTGCATGGCGGTATCTTGCCATATGGCGGTACGTTCCTGGTTTTTTCGGATTATTGCCGCAATGCGATCCGCCTTTCGGCGCTGCAACGCGCGCGGGTGGTCTATGTGCTGACTCATGACAGCATCGGCCTGGGTGAAGACGGGCCGACCCACCAGCCGATCGAACACGTTCCCTCGCTCCGCGCGATTCCGCAGCTGTGGGTGTTTCGCCCGGCTGACGCGATGGAAACGGCGGAATGCTGGGAACTGGCGCTGCGGCGTCAGGACGGACCCAGCGCCCTGGCGCTGACCCGGCAGAACGTGCCGGCGCTGCGCGACAATGCTGATCAGAACCTTAGCGCAAAGGGCGCTTACCGCCTGGTTGCGGCCAAGGCTCCGCGCCGGGTTGTGCTGCTGTCAACCGGATCGGAAGTGCAGATCGCGGTTGCCGCCGCGGCCGCGCTGGAGCAGGCCGGGGTCGGCGCTGATGTGGTGTCGATGCCGTGCTGGGAACTGTTTGAGGCGCAGGACAAGATCTATCAGGATTCGCTGGTGCCGGAAGGCGTTCTTGTGGTCTCGATCGAGGCTGCGGCCACCTTTGGCTGGCAAAAATGGACCGGGCGGGACGGGATGACCTTTGGCATCAACCGTTTCGGCGCTTCGGCACCGGCAGAGCAGCTTTACGAATATTTCGGCCTCACCGCAGAGGCCATCGTCCCACAGATCAAGGCCAAGCTGGGCCTGTAAGGAGCATTAGAAATGGCGATCAAGGTTGCGATCAACGGTTTCGGGCGCATCGGGCGCAATGTGGCGCGCGCCATCCTGTCACGTACCGACCACGACCTCGAACTGGTGTCGATCAACGATCTCGCCTCGGCCAAGGCCAATGCCATGCTGTTCCAGCGTGACAGCGTCCATGGTGCGTTCGGCGGCACGGTTGAGGTTGATGGCAACGATCTGGTGATCAATGGCAAGCGCATTCAGGTGACTGCAGAGCGTGATCCCGCCAACCTGCCGCACAAGGCCAACGGCGTTGACATCGCGCTGGAATGCACCGGCTTCTTCACCGACCGCGCGAGCTGCGAAAAGCACATCGCAGCCGGTGCCAAGCGGGTGCTGATCTCGGCCCCGGGCAAGAATGTTGACCTGACCGTGGTGTTCGGCGTCAACGACAACAAGCTGGCGGCGGGCGACATCATCGTTTCCAACGCTTCGTGCACCACCAACTGCCTCGCGCCCTTTGCCAAGGTGCTGAACGACGCGATCGGGATTGAGCGCGGGCTGATGACCACGGTTCATGCCTATACCAACGATCAGAAGATCCTTGACCAGATCCACGAGGATCCGCGCCGCGCCCGCGCCGCCGCGATGAGCATGATCCCGACCACCACCGGCGCGGCCCGCGCGGTGGGTGAGGTTCTGCCCGAACTGAAGGGCAAGCTGGATGGCAGCGCGATCCGCGTGCCGACCCCCAACGTCTCGGTGGTGGACCTGACCTTCCAGCCGAAGCGCGACACCACCAAGGAAGAGGTCAACGCCCTGCTCAAGGCCGCTGCTGAAGGCCCGATGAAGGGTGTTCTCGGCTTCTCGGACGAGCCGCTGGTCTCTATCGACTACAACGGCTGCGCCAACTCCTCGACCATCGACAGCCTTGAAACCGCGGTGATCGACGGCAAGCTGGTCCGCGTGCTGAGCTGGTATGACAATGAATGGGGCTTTTCCAACCGGATGGTCGATACCGCCGGAGCGATGGGGAAGCTGCTGTAACAGAAACTCCGCCCGCACTCGCGGGCGTCCAAAACCTCCCCTTCCGCTTGCGGGAGGGGCTGGGGAGGCCTGTCGGGTGAGGCTGGGAAACAGGCCATCCCCTGACCCCTCCCGCAGGCGGGAGAGGGAAAGCAATGCCGAAATTCAAGACCCTTGACGATCTTGGCGACCTGACCGGAAAGGTCGCGCTGGTCCGCGTTGATCTCAACCTGCCGATGCAGGACGGGGCCGTGACTGACGATACCCGTGTCCGCGCTTCGGCACCGACGATCCTTGAACTTGCGGACAAGGGCGCCAAGGTGCTGCTGCTCGCCCATTTCGGCCGGCCCAAGGGGGAACGCGTTTCCACCATGTCGGTCTCGATGACGCTGGACGCCGTGCAGAAGGTGCTGGGGCGCGAGGTTATGTTCGTGCCCGAAGTGGCCGGGCCGGTGGTGGAGCAGGCCGTTGGCATCCTGCGTCCCGGCGACATCGCCATGCTGGAAAACACCCGGTTCTGGAAGGGCGAGGAAAAGAACGATCCCGATCTGGCGAAGGCGATCGCCGCCAATGGCGACATTTATGTCAACGACGCCTTTTCCGCCGCACACCGCGCCCATGCCAGCACCGAAGGGCTGGCCCATCTGCTGCCCGCTTATGCCGGCCGGTCGATGCAGGCGGAACTTGAAGCGCTGGACAAGGCGCTGGGCAATCCGGCCAAGCCGGTCGCGGCGGTGGTTGGCGGGGCCAAGGTTTCATCAAAGCTCGACGTGCTGCAACATCTGGTCACCCAGGTCGATCATCTGATCATCGGCGGCGGCATGGCNNCGGCAAGTCGCTGTGCGAACATGATCTGACCGGCACGGCGGATGAGATCATGGCCGCAGCGGACGCCGGGGGTTGCACCATCCACCTGCCTTACGATGTCGCGGTGGCGAAGGAATTTGCCGCGAACCCGCCATCCTACCGCGTGTGCAACGTTCACGAAGTTGCCGCGGACGAGATGATCCTTGATGTCGGTCCGCAGGCCGTGGAAGCGCTGGCCGATGTGCTGAAAACCTGCCGGACACTGGTTTGGAACGGGCCGCTCGGCGCGTTCGAGATTGCACCTTTTGATGCCGCGACGGTGGCCCTTGCCCGCAGCGCGGCGGCGCTGACTGCGGAAGGCGCGCTGGTTTCTGTGGCGGGCGGGGGCGATACCGTAGCCGCGCTCAACCACGCCGGCGTGGCGCAGAACTTTTCCTATGTCTCGACAGCGGGCGGGGCCTTCCTTGAATGGATGGAAGGCCGGCAGTTGCCCGGAGTGGCCGCACTGGAACGCGGCTGACCCGCTGCGGCCCCGCGTTCATGGTTAATAAATGATTGAAATGCATTGGTTCGCCCGCCGATTCGAATCGGCGGGCCAATTTTTATATGGGGGGTCTATGACCAAAACGGGTTTGCTGGCTTCGGCCGCATTCATTCTGAGTTCGGCTGCGGTTCATGCGCAGACTGCCGATCCTGCGCCACTGCCGACGCAGTACAAAACGATGCTGGATGACGCCGTAGCAACTGGCAGCGATGCCGAAGTGGATGCGGTGGCGAAATTCATCAAGCGCGCCGATCCCGCTGCCGTTGCCGCGGTTGACAGTGCCCTGGCCGCGCGCAAGGCGAGCCAGGCCAAAGCCGCCGAGGCGGCGCGGCTTGCAGAGCTGGAAGCCAAGCGCGGCCTGTTCGCGGGCTGGAAGGGCGAGGGGCAGGCGGGTGCGTTCCAGAGCACCGGCAATTCCAGCACGACCGGAGTATCGTTGGGCCTGGCCTTGACCAAGGAAGGCGAGCATTGGCGCCACAACCTGCGTGCGTTGACAGATTATCAGCGCTCCAACGGCGTGACCAGCCGCAACCAGCTCATCGCCAGCTATGAACCGAACTACAAGTTCAACGACCGGCTGTTTGCCTATGGCCTTGGCCAGTATGAGCGCGACCGGTTCCAGGGATTCAACTCGCGGGTCACGGCATCGGGCGGTCTGGGATACCGCGTGATTGCAACTGACACCATGACGCTGGATGTGAAGGCCGGGCCGGCCTGGCGCAAAACCAATTATATCACCGGCATCCACACCAGCCATCTGGCCGGGCTGGCCGGGGCACGCTTTGACTGGAAGATTTCCAAGACACTTGGCTTCAGCCAGACGGCCGATGCGCTATTCGATTCGAGCAATACCTCGCTCGCCTCGCTCACCGCGCTGGATGCCAAGCTGGGCGGAGCCTTCACTGCGCGGGTTTCCTATCAGGTGCATTACGAAAGCAGCCCGCCGGCTGGCGTGAAAAAGACTGACACGCTTTCGCGCCTGACCCTGGTGTACGGCTTCTGAACCGTTCCGCATCGGCGGCAGGGCCGGTGCGGAAATTGGTTGATGCGGTTGCGCAGTGGCGCGGTCCCGGTTATGGGCCGCGCCACATACGTATGCAGACCACAGGATCGGACACAATGAACAGCGCTGAAATGACTGCCAAGATGGCCGCCGGAAAAGGTTTTATCGCCGCGCTTGACCAGTCGGGCGGATCGACTCCCAAGGCGCTGGCCGGATACGGTATCGAAGCGGGGGCGTGGTCTTCGGACGAGGAAATGTTCGAGCTGATCCACGCCATGCGCTGCCGGATCATCCGCTCGCCCGCCTTCACCGGCGACAAGGTGATCGGCGCGATCCTGTTTGAGCGGACAATGGACGGCATGATTGACGGCCAGCCGGTTCCCGCCGCGCTGATCGCCAAGGGGATCGTCCCCTTCATCAAGATCGACAAGGGGCTTGAGGATGAGGCCAACGGCGTTCAACTGATGAAGCCGATGCCTGATCTTGATGCGCTGCTGATCAAGGCCAAGGCGCTGGGCGTGTTTGGCACCAAGGAACGCTCGGTGATCAATTCCGCCAATGCCGAAGGGATCGCAGCAATCGTTGCCCAGCAGTTCGCGGTTGGCCAGCAAGTGCTTGGTCACGGGATGATGCCGATCATCGAGCCGGAAGTGAACATCAAGAGCGAAACCCGCGCCGACTGCGATACGATCCTGCGGGATGAAATCCTCAAGGCGCTGAACGCGCTGCCCGAAGGCCAGCAGATTATGCTCAAGCTGTCGCTGCCGGTGGTGCCGGGCACCTTCGATGCGCTGGTCGCTCACCCGCGGGTGCTGCGCGTCGTTGCCCTGTCGGGTGGCTACAAGCGGCCCGAGGCCTGCGCCGAACTGGCCAGGAACAAGGGCATCATCGCCAGCTTCAGCCGCGCCCTGCTTGAAGATCTGCGCTTTGACATGAGCGACGGTGAATTCGACGCGGCGCTGGGCAGCGCGATCGACGAAATCTACAAGGGGTCGACTGAAAAGGCAGCTTGATGGAAACCGCGTTACCGCGCTGGATCACGGTCAATGACCGGATGCAGCGCGGCTATTGCTATCAATTGATCCACCTGCCCGGACAAAACTTCGATCCGCTGTTCCTGCCCGAACTGACCCCGGCTGAAATGCTGAAACTGGGCGTGTTCGGCGGTTGCTACATGACCGATTGTCGCGCCGAGTTTCCGCGCGACTGGTTTGCCCGGGCCCGGCTTTCGCCCGGCCGCGCCGATCCGGATTGCAACCATTTTGGCGTGCTTGCCGGACAGCCGCTGGCGCAATGGCGCAGCAAAGGCTGGGTCCATCCCGATGATCCGCGCGGCTGGTTTCAGTGGTATTGCCGCTATTTCATGGGGCGGCGGCACCCTGATGATGGACGCCAGATTGCACGCTGGCGCGCCTTTGCCCGTCACCGCCGTCAGGTTGAGCGCAATTGCGAACCCGGCGATCCGTTCTGCCGCCCCCGCCAGCGCCAGGCGCTGCTGCAATGGGCCTATGACAGCCGGATGATCTAAAACCCGCCGGCGAAGGTGAAGCCGAAGCGGTATTCATCAGGATAGATGGTGTCTCCGGCCTTTTTGACCGGCCAGATCTCCACCAGGGTCAGCTTTCCATCCGCGACCTGTTCGGGTTTCGCCAGGGTAAGCTCGCGCTCCTCGCTGCCCCTTCCGGTCTCGATCCGGACGGTCAGCCTGACCTGTCCGGCCCAGACGCATTGCGTGCCGCTGGGGCAGCGGCTGTCTTCCACCACCTTGACCGGGGTTACCGTCGGACCATCAACCACGCCGGTCTCGCCAATCCGCAGCCGGGTAATCCCGTCACTGCGGTTGTGATAGGTGATGCAGCCCGACAGGGCGAGCGAGGCGCAAAGGGCGAGGGCGGCGGCTTTCATGGAGGGCTCTTGAGCATTCCGGGTCTGAACAGTTTCCGAATGGCATAGCGCAAGTCGGTTCGCGGCGCTAACAGGCGGCCATGTCCGATTGCCAGCTTTACCTGATTTCCCCGCTTGAGGTTGCGGGCACGTTTCCTGACCGGCTCGCCCGCGCGCTTGATGCGGGCAGCGTGGCCGCGTTCCAGTTCAGGGTGAAGGGGATTGACGAACACGCCGCCGCGCGGCTGGCCGAGCCTTTGCAAGCCATCTGTGCGGACCGCGATGTGGCCTTCATCGTCAACGATTCGGTCAGCCTTGCCAAGCGGCTGGGGGCAGACGGGGTGCATCTTGGTCAGGGTGACGGCGACATTGCCGAAGCGCGTCAGCGCCTGGGCCGCGATGCGCAGATCGGCGTTACCTGCCACAACAGCCGTCACCTGGCGATGGAAGCGGGCGAGGCTGGGGCCGACTATGTCGCTTTCGGAGCGTTCTTTCCAACCGTGACCAAGCAGACCGAATACCGGACCGAACCGGAGCTGCTGGAATGGTGGCAGGCCCTGATGGAAATACCCTGCGTTGCGATCGGCGGGATCACGCCCGAAAACTGCGCACCGCTGATCACTGCCGGGGCGGACTTCCTGGCGGTGTCAAACGCGGTGTGGGCCGGGGATGAGGCGGCCGCGATAAAGGCCTTTGCCGCGGTGCTGGCGAAGGGCTGATTACCGCCGGCGCAACGGGAACAGCGAGCGCTGTGGCCTATTCGCACTGATGCGCAGAGGACAGTATCCCGCTAATCATGGTTGAGGCCATTGCCGCCGCGCGGGCCGGGGATTTACCTAGGTACGTGCCATAATAACTTGCCAGTTCGCTGCGGGCCGCGCTGACATTTGCGGGCGTAATGCCATTGCGGCGCGGCAGTGTCTCTGCGCGGGCGGCACTGCTGCGCTCGATGCGGCCCAGCCGCGCATCGCGAACCGCTGCGCTAAAGCTGCGATAGGCGGCAAAGCGGATCGTCCCCTCACAATCGGGCCACTTCTTGTAGAGCGCCTGAACCAGCGTTTCCAGCGCGGGAAGCGGCGGCAATGTTTCGGCGCAATCGTGATCGAAAGTGAAGTTGTCCAGGGTTGAGCCGAACACGGCATCGGTTGCTTCTGCCAGCGCCGGGTGGCGAACCATCGCGGCGCAGGGCAGGACCCGGCGGACATTGAGCCCGTAGGCCGGTTCATCAAGGTAAGGGCCAAGCACGTTCAGGAACCGGGCGAAATGCCGTTCGGAAAGGAAAACGTCGGCTGCGCGTTTCACCTCAATGTGATCGACGGAGGAGGATGAAAGGATCTCTCCGCCGAAGGACATATCATCCTTCTTGAGCAATCGATCGACGTGGGGGGTGATCAGCGCGGTAATCCGTGCCCGCTTTTCAGCGCGGCTGGGTGCGGACCAATCGGCACCGTCCGGCTCTGCCGCCCAGATTTGCACCGCTTCAAGCACCGGCGCATAGCCCGGATCAATCTGCCGCATGACCGCCAATGCCGCACCTGGCGTGCGCATAACCGCCGCCACCGCCAGATCGCCGTTGCGCCCGGCATAGTTCTGCCGCAGGCATTCGGCCAGTCTTTCCGGCTTGCTGTCGCCTTGGCAACCGCGAATGGTTTCCAGCGCCTTGCGCTGCGCAGCCAGTTCGTTTGATGGTCCGGTGCCAAAGGCGCTGACGCGGACCGACGCATAAAGCGCGGCCATGGTCCGGTCTGCCGCGGCAAGGTCCGGCGTGGCGCAGATCGCCTGTTCCACCGCTCCATTTGTCTTGGCGCAATCAAAACTTGGCGCTTCGGCCACCTGTGTTGAGGCATTCGGTGAAGCCGCTGCCAGCGACGGTGTTGACAGGCCCGTCAGGCACGAAACAAACAGGACCGCAAATCGCAAATTCCGCACGAAACCCCCTATGATCAAACGCTTAGCGCTGATAACTTCTTCGTTTCCCGATTGCGACTGCAAATTTGTCCTGAACAATTACCCGGATTTGCCGCTGCCTCGCGGTCCTTTCTTGCGGAACGGTTTGCCGT
This sequence comes from Pseudomonadota bacterium, assembly GCA_018240895.1. Taxonomy (GTDB): domain Bacteria; phylum Pseudomonadota; class Alphaproteobacteria; order Sphingomonadales; family Sphingomonadaceae; genus Novosphingobium. Next base: position 19,958 of record JAFEEX010000008.1, read on the forward strand.
GATGCCTGCCTCCGCCTTCGCCTTCACCTTCGTTGCGGGCGCGCGGATGCGGTTTCTCGCGGTGTTTGGCGCGGTTGGTGCGGGCCTGTTCGCGCGGGGCTCCATCGGCGGGGGTGATGATCACGCCGTCATCCTCTTCGGCAGTGCGGCGGACGGCGGTGAGGAACCGGGTGGCGGCGGGCGCGGCGATCTCGAACAGGGTTTCGTTGGCGGCGAGCCGAATGGCGCCAATGTCAGTGCGGCTGACATGGCCGCGCCTGCACAGCAGCGGCAGTATCCAGCGGGCATCAGCATTCTGGCGGCGGCCGACGTTGAGGCGGAACCACTGGCTCCCTTCAAAGCCGGCCCTGGGTCCGCGCGGCGGCGGGGCATCGCTGGCCAGCAGTTCCTCCGGATCGGGCAGACGGGCGCGGTGCAGCCTGACGAGCGCGGCGGCGATATCCTCGGCGCTGCGTTCCTGAAGCAGGCGCGCCGCCATTGTGCGGTCTTCCTCGTCAAAATCAGCCGGGGCGAGCAGGGCCGTCATCAGCCGCTCACTGTCGGCAGCGCGGATATCGGCGGCTGAGGGCACGTTGACCCACTCCGCTGCAATGCCGGCACCGCGCAGCATCGATTCCACCCTGCGCCGCCGCGGATAGGGGACGAGCATGATCGCGGTGCCCTTCTTGCCGGCACGCCCGGTCCGGCCAGAACGGTGCTGAAGGGTTTCACCGTCGCGCGGGATTTCGACGTGAATCACCAGCGACAGGCTGGGCAGATCGATCCCGCGCGCGGCAACGTCAGTGGCGACGCAGACACGCGCGCGCCGGTCTCGCAGTGCTTGCAGCGCTTGATTGCGTTCGTTCTGGCTGTGCTCACCAGACAGCGCAACGGCGGCAAAGCCGCGCTCGATCAGGCTGGCGTGCAGATGGCGGACATTGTCCCGCGTGGCGCAGAACAGCATCGCCGTCTCCGCCTCGTGAAAGCGCAGCAAGTTGACCACGGCATTTTCAATGTCCGCCGGGGCAATCGCCATTGCCTGATAGTTGATGTCGCCATGCCCGCGATCGGTCGCGGCGGTGGAAATCCGCAGCGCATCGCGCTGATAACGCCGCGCCAGGGCGACGATCGGTTTGGGCATGGTCGCCGAAAATAGCAGGGTGCGGCGGCTTTCGGGCGTCGCGTCAAGAATCTCCTCAAGATCCTCGCGGAAACCCATGTCGAGCATCTCGTCAGCTTCGTCGAGTACGGCAACCGCCAATTCCCGCAGATCAAGCGCGCCGCGTTCAAGGTGATCGCGCAGCCGCCCGGGGGTGCCGACCACGATCTGCGCCCCGTGATGCAGGGCGCGCCGCTCTTTCGCGGCATCCATGCCGCCAACACAGGTTGCCACCCGCGCGCCGGTGTCACCGTACAGCCACATGAGTTCACGGCTGACCTGCAGCGCCAGTTCGCGTGTGGGCGCAATGATCAGCGCCAGCGGCGCGGCGGACTGGCGGGCGCGGCCATCGCTGTCCAGCAGGTCAGGCGCCATGGCCAGACCGAAGGCGACTGTCTTGCCCGATCCGGTCTGGGCAGAAACGATCAGGTCACGGCCGGCGGCCTGTTTTTCAAGAACGGCGGCCTGAACCGCGGTAGGCGCGGCATAGCCGCGCGCGGCAAGCGCTTCGGCAAGAAGCGCGAAAGGGGTGTTGAAAGCCATTGTCTCGTCAATTGAAAGGAAAGCGGGCGGACGGGCCGGCAAAGGGCCATTCGCAATCGTGTCTTTGCGCGATAGGCCGTCCGGCGATCCGGCACAAGGGCAGTTGCGCCGCCAGGCCGCTAAAGCCGGCGGCTGCTATGCGGCAATGGCTTCCAGCGCCTCGCTCGCGGCCAGCCAGGCGGCTTCGGCCTGTTCGATCTGATTTTCGATTTCGGCCCGGCGCTTCATCAGGTCAGTCATGGTCAGCTTTGCCAGCGTCTTGTCGGCAGAGCCGGGATCGAACATTGCCAGATCGATTGCGCTGCGCCGCGATTGCAGCTTTTCCAGCTCGGCCTCGGCATTGCGGGCCTGCTTGCGCAGCTCCTGCCCCTTTTCGCGGGCTTCGGCCGCCGCCTTGCGCTGATCCTTCTTGTTCACGGCGCGGGCCGCTTCGCCCTTGCGCGCCGGGGCGGGTTCCTTTGCCAGCACAAAGGCGATGTAATCGTCGATCGATCCGTCAAATTCCCGCGCCGTGCCGCTGTCGACCAGTACCAGCCGGTCGGCGGTCATTTCCAGCATATGCCGGTCATGGCTGACGATGATCACCGCGCCGGAATAGGCGTTGAGCGCCTGAATCAGGGCTTCTCTCGCATCAACGTCAAGGTGATTGGTCGGCTCATCGAGGATCAGCATATGCGGGGCGTCGCGGGTGATCAGCGCCAGCGCCAGTCGGGCACGCTCTCCGCCGGACAGCTTGCCGACCGCGGTGGTCGCCTTCGGCCCGGAAAAGCCGAACCGGCCAAGCTGGGCACGCACTGCCGCCGGGCTGGCGCCCTGCATCTGCACGGTCATGTGCTGCAGCGGGGTTTCGCTGCGATCCAGTTCTTCCACCTGGTACTGCGTGAAATAGCCCACCCGCATCTTGCCGCTGGCGTTCAGCGCGCCGTCCATCGGTGCCAGTTGCGCGGCGAGCAGGCGGGCCAGGGTGGTCTTGCCATTACCGTTGCGGCCCAGCAGGGCGATGCGATCATCAGGATCGAGCCGCAGATTGAGGCGGCTGAGCACCGGGGTAGCGCCATAGCCAACCGCCGCATGATCCAGCGTGATCAGCGGCGGGCGCAATTCGTCGGGGTTGGGGAAATCGAAGCTGAGCGAGGGATCATCGATCAATTCGGCGATCGGTTGCAGCTTGGCCAGCGCCTTGGCCCGGGACTGGGCCTGTTTGGCGGTGGAAGCGCGGGCGGAATTGCGCGCGACATAGTCCTGCAACCGTTCGCGCATGGCCTGCTGCTTTTCGCGTGCAGAGGCGATTTGCGCCTGGCGCTCCGCCCGCTGCCGCTCAAACGCGTCATAGCCGCCGGGATAAAGCGTCAGCTTGCCGGCTGACAGGTGCAGGATGTGATCGACCACATTGTTCAGGAAATCCCGCTCGTGGCTGACCAGCAGGATGGTTGCCGGATAGCTGCGCAGGAAATCTTCCAGCCACAGCACCGCTTCCAGATCGAGGTGGTTGGACGGTTCGTCCAGCAGCAGCAGATCGGGCTGCGAAAACAGCAGCGCCGCCAGCGCAACCCGCATCCGCCATCCGCCGGAAAAACTTTCCAGCGGGCGGTGCTGCGCTTCTTCGTCAAAGCCCAGTCCCACCAGGATACGCGCCGCGCGCGACGGGGCGGAATGCGCCTCTATCGCGATCAGCCGGTCATGGATTTCCGCCAGGCGATGCGCGTCATGGCCGGTTTCGCTTTCGGCGATCAGCGCGGCCCGCTCGGTATCGGCGGCCAGCACGGTTTCGAACGGAGTGGCGTCGCCGCCCGGTGCCTCCTGCGCGATATAGCCCAGACGGCTGCCGCGCGGCATTGATACCTCGCCGCTGTCAGCCTCAAGCATTCCGGCAATCACGCGGACCAACGTGGATTTGCCCGCGCCGTTGCGGCCGATCAGCCCGATCCGCCCACGCGGCGGCAGCTTGGCGGTGGCTTCATCAATGATAGTGCGTCCGCCCAGGCGAACCGTAATGCCGGAAAGGTTGAGCATGGCGCGCGCCTAGCAGCACAGCGCCCGCCGCGAAAGCGCAGGCTTGCAGGTTTATCAGCCATAGTGGCTGGACAGGAATATCCCGGTTGCCACCACCACCACCACGGTCAGCACCGCGCCCACCTTGGAGTAGTCGGCAAATTTGTACCCGCCCGGCGTCATCACCAGCAGGTTGTTCTGGTGGCCGATGGGGGTGAGAAAATCGGACGATGCCCCGATCAGCACCGCCAGCAGGATCGCATCGGGCGATACATGGATGATGTTCGCCACATCAATGCCAACCGGCGCCATGACCAGCGCGGTTGCGACATTGTTGAGGAAGATCGAAAGCAGCATGGTGATCAGGCACATGGCGGCGATCACCACGAACAGGCTTTGCGATGACAGTTCGGACCCAAGCCACTGGGCAACAAGGCCCGATGCGCCGCTGCTTTCAAAGCTTGACCCGACGGGAATCATTGCGGCCAGCAGCACGATCACGCTCCAGTCGATCGAGGCGTAGACTTCCTTGGCCGGGATCAGGCGAAATGCGGTCATCGCTGCGGCGGCGATGAAGAAGGCCAGCCAGGCCGGAACCGAAAACGCCACGATGCTGACAATTGCAGCCGCGAAAATCCCGACTACGGACGTGGCGCGGGCGCGTTCAAGCCCGGGGCGCTCATACCGTTCAACCTCCAGCAGCCGGAACTGGGCGGCGAAACGGGCCAGATCTTCCTCGCGCCCTTCGATGAACAACTGATCGCCGGCTGAGATCGTCATCTGGTCCAGCGGAATGCGCTGCCACGCCGCGCGCGGCCCAGCCGCAACGATGCGCAACGCGCCGGCGGTCATTGCCTCTATCTCCTGATAGTGGTGGCCGATCAGCCGTGATCCGTGCGCGACGCTGATTTGCGCGCCGCGATGGTCGGCCTCGCTTGGCGGAAGATCATCCACAAAGGGCAGATCGGCTGAAACCAGCAGGGGATCCGATCTGCTCATCACCAGCAGGCGATCGTCGCGGTTGAGGCCGCCGGGAATCCATGTGGTCAGCGATGCGTTGCGCACTATGCCCAGCAGCCGGGTGCGGTGCTGGCGCAGGATCGCGGTGATTTCCGCGCGCGCCATGCCGGTCGCCTGTGATACCGGGATTTCATAGGTCAGCCAGGGTTCACGGCTGCGCGCGGCGGCCTTGCCGCCCGCCGGCAACAGTCGCCAGCCGATCAGTGAGATGTAGGCAATGCCCAGCGCGGTCACCAGCACGCCCACAGGGGTCATCGCGAAGAATGAAAAACCTTCACCCAATTGCCGTTCGCGCACGGAAGAAATGATCAGGTTGGCCGGCGTGCCGATCAGCGTGGTCATTCCGCCCAGGATGGTTGCAAAAGACAGCGGCATCAGGATGGCCGCCGGTTGCCGCCCATCGTCGCGCGCCACCTGAATGGCGATCGGCATGGTGATGACCAGCGCGGCGATGTTGTTCATGAAGGCGGACAGCAACGCACCGATGACCAGCAGGATCGACATTCTGAGCTGGAAAGGCGCGCGGCGGGGAACCAGGTGATCGGCAATGGCCGATGCGCTGCCGCTGAGTTCCATGGCGCGGCCAACGATCAGCACCGCCGCGACCGTGACCACCGCCGGATCGGAAAAGCCGGCCAATGCCTGATCGGGTGAAACCAGCCCGACAAGAATGCACGAAATCAGGGCGATTACCGCCACCAGATCGTGACGGACCCTGCCGTTGACGAACAAGACTAGCGTGATGGCAAGTATTGCGGCACTTGTCAGGGCAGGGCTGAGATAAATTCGGCTTCTCCGGTTGCCACGGTTTGGTGTTGGGTGCAGCCTGCTGGGCGCTTGTGGCAGATAATGTCAGGCCCGCCGGGTTTCGCAAGGGCTGGGTTTCCATCCAGAAGGATGAGGTCTGCATTGGAATCTTGTGACGCGACGGCGATTGTGGCGGTTCAGGGCGGAATGATCGCCAGATGGACTTGCGCGCTGGTGTCCCGGAAAACTTGCAATGCGGCCATCGCAGGAGCGCCAGATGTCTGACCAGTACCCGTCGCAGGATTGGCGCGGCAGTTTGCAGGATATGATGGTCACGTGGCGCGGCAAACTCGCCAAGCTGCTGCTTATTCCGCAACTGAGCACCAAAGAGGCGCACGACCTGCGCCACCGCATTATCGACAATGCAACGCTGGACCAGGGCTATACCCTGATGTGCGCGCTGTCCGCCGGGATCGCCATTCTGGGACTGCTGCAATCCTCAACCGCGGTGGTGATCGGGGCGATGCTTGTTTCGCCGTTGATGGGACCGATCGCTGCATTGGGCGTGGCCTTCGCCTCAATCGATGGCGAGCGGATTCGCGGTGCCGCGCGGACGGTGGCGGTTGGGGCGGGGATCGGCATTTCCACCGGAATGCTGCTGACCTGGATCAGCCCGATCAGCGATGCCACGCCGGAAATCCTGGCCCGTACCCAGCCCAACCTGCTTGATCTGGCCGTTGCACTGCTTTCGGGATTGGCGGGCGGTTATGCAACAATGATGGGCAAGGGCGAAACCGCGATCGGCGTTGCCATCGCCACCGCGCTGATGCCGCCGCTTGCCACTGTCGGCTATGGCCTTGGCACGCTCAACGCCGGTTATGCGATGGGCGCGATGCTGCTGTTCCTGACCAACCTTTCGGCCATCGCCTTTGCTTTCGCACTGGTTGCACGGCTTAGCGGCGCGGCGCGGCCGGCGCGCCATCTGGTGTGGTCCCCCCGCTATTCGCTGGTCCTGATCGGGGTGTTCCTGATCCTGGCGATTCCGCTGGCTGTGACCATGGTTCAGGTAAAGCGCGAGCTCAATTTGCGGTCGGCAGCGCGCATGGCGATTCGCGGTGCCTATGCCGGCGGCAGCGTCAACATCGCGCAGCTTGACGTGAAATGGCCGATCTTTGGCAAGCCAGAGGTCCGCGCGGTTACCATCGCCCCCAGCTATATTGCCGATCTTGATCAGCGCCTTGGCGTCAAGCTGGACACCTATGTTGGCAAGGACGCCACTCTGGTTGTCCAGCAGGTTCTTGCCACCGACACGGCCAGCCAGGCAAAGGCCCTGGCCAGTGCTGCGATGGAACGGTCGCTGTCCGAATTCGTGGCGGAAGGGCCGCCGGTCGATCTGGTTCGCCGCAAGCTGGGCCTGCCGGTGCGGGGAATGTGGGATGATCGTGCGCGCAAGATCCTGTTTGTTGAACCTGTGGCCGCGCCGGGCTGGACCCTGGCCGATTACCGCGCCGGCGAGGCCGCCTTTGCGGCAAACAATGATCTTGGTAGTTGGGCGGTAAAGCTGGTGCCGCCGGTCGAGAACAGCCTGACGATAACCCTGGATGATACCAACCGCGCGGGGCAGGGTTCAACGCCCGATCTTGCGGCCTGGGCGCTGTCGCGCTGGGGGCTCGAGCAGGTTGGCGTGGAAGCGCGCGATGGCAGCGATCTCAATGCCTTGCGCGACGCGCTCAAGAATGTAGGGATAACAATGGTTCCCACCGGTTCGCAGACAATGGCCGCCGGAATCGCCGTTGCAACCGTTGTCCCGAAACCCGCCAAGGATCCGCAATGACCAATTCTTCCGCTGACGAAGGCGTGCCGGTGCCGGTTGAACCGGTAAAGACCCAGCGCGCCGAACTGGCGTTGCTTGCCATCCTGTCAGCCATGACGATCTGGGTGGTCTGGCCCTATGCCGCCGCCGTGTTCTGGGCAGTGGTTCTGGCAATCCTGCTTGATGGTCCGTGGCAGTGGATTCAGCGCAATATCAAGGCCCCGCGCGCGGTGCAGGCCATTCTGGCCATCCTGGGGGTTCTGCTGCTGGTGCTGATCCCGCTGATGGGCATTGTCGCCATGCTGCCCAGCCAGCTTCAGGTGCTGACCGACAATCTGCCGGAACTGCGCGATAAATTCGTTTCGGGGCTAAGCCAGTTACAGCATTCGCTGCCTGCCTATCTTGCCGATGAGGTGAACAAGGTCATTGCCGCGAACAGCAATGGATCGGGCGGACTTATGCAGATCGGTTCGATCCTCAGCCGCATGGCATCCTGGCTTTCATCGGTGGCGGTATCGACGATCAGCGTCTTCGTGATGGGGATGATGGCGCTTTATGTGCTGTTCTACTTTTTCATCGATGGCCGGCGAATGTTTGGGGTGATGCGCAGTTACCTGCCGTTCAATCAGGGGCTGACCGATCTGCTTGCGATGCGGATCATCGAAATCGTCAAGTCCACGGTTGGCGGGGTGTTCATCATCGCCGCTGCGCAGGGCGTTGTTTGCGGTGCGATTTTGGCGCTGTTGGGTGTGGGGCCGGTACTGGTTTTCGCCGTGCTGACCACGCTGGCATCGCTGATCCCGGCAATCGGTTCCGGGCTGGTTTGGGTGCCGGTGGCGATCTACCTGATTTCGCAGGGGGAAGTGGCCAAGGGCGTGATCCTGTTGCTGTCGGGCATATTCATCATCAGCATGGTCGATAACCTGCTGCGCCCGCGCCTGGTTGGCCGGGGCACGCGCATTCCCGATTTCCTGATCTTGCTGACCACCCTTGGCGGGCTGGATCTGATGGGGGCGGTAGGCATCGTCATCGGGCCGATGATCGCCGGTCTGTGCCTGTCGATGTGGCAGGCGGTGCGTGCCAATGATGCCGGCGGCATAGTCCCCGACGCGGCGGCGTAGCCCGTTCCATGGGCAGCGGCGATGCCGCCTTACGTCTTGCACCGCATACGAATTCGCGCTCGTCGCCTAAATCAAATGCAGTTGACACCGCGCTGTCGTCGGACCATTTGCCCGCTCATTATAGAACGATACCGTTTCGTTTTGGAGTTCCGATCAGATGAACACAGATCAACCCGGCGCTGATGGCATTGCCTCCCCATCGGGCCAGACGGCCGCGCCGGGCGGAGATGCGCGTCCGGCCGCCGGCGCGGCACACCGCGACGACGATCTCGATCATGACCATGACGAGGATACACCCGCCAAACGGCGCCCCTGGCTGAAGCCGGTCCTGCTGGGCGGTCTGGCGCTTGGGCTGGTCTATGGCGCTTACAGCTATTTCGAATACCGCACGACCGGCCAATATGTGCAATCGACCAACGATGCCTATGTCAGCGCGGACGACGTGACCATCGCCTCCAAGCTGGGCGGCTATGTCAAAAGCGTGAACGTGGCGGAAAATGCTGCCGTCCAGCAGGGCACCTTGCTGCTGGAAGTGGACCCGACCGATTACCGCAACCAGATCGATCAGGCCGATGCGCAGATTGCTCAGGCCCAGGCCAATGAAACCGCCACGCTGTCCAATATCGGGGAGGCTCAGGCCTCGATATCCCAGGCCGAGGCCGGCGTTGCCGCGACGCAGCGCGACATTGCCTATTTCAACGCGGAAATCGCCCGTTACCGCCCGCTGATTGGCACCGGGGCGGAACCAAAGACGGCGCTTGATCAGCTGCTGTCCAACCGTGACAAGGCGGTGGCCGATCTGCGCGCCAAGCAGGCCGCGGTGGTCGCCGCGCGTGAGCGGGTTCAGTCGATCCGCGCGCAGGGCGGAGCATCAACCGCACAGATCCGCTCGGCGCAGGTGCAGCGCAAGACCGCACTGGACAATCTCAACTGGACCCGCCTGACCGCACCGATCGGCGGCCGGGTGGCGAGTTTGACCGCGCGGGTCGGGCAGTTCATTCAGCCCGGCACGCGGTTGATGACGGTCGTTCCAACCGGCGATCTGTTTGTGGTGGCCAATTTCAAGGAAACCCAGATCGGCCTGATGCGCCCGGGCCAGCCCGCGACGGTCAAGGTTGACGCGCTTTCCGGGGTTGAATTCCACGGCACGATTGAAAGCATCACGCCGGGAACCGGGGCCAATTTTTCGCTGATCCCGCCGCAGAACGCCACCGGCAACTTCACCAAGATCGTTCAGCGCGTGCCGGTGCGGATTCGCATCAAGGCGGGTGCGGAATCGCGCAAGGTGCTGGTGCCCGGCCTCTCGCTGGAGGTAGAGGTTGATACCAAGGGTGCCAAGGGCGCGATCGATGCGATCCGTCAGGAGCAGGGCAGCGGAAAATGAGCACCGCCGCCATCGCCGAGCCCGCCGCCGGTCCGGTTGCGGAACGGGCGGACCTGACAGCCTGGCTGGGCGTTGCCGCCGGCGCGATCGGATCGCTGATGGCAACGCTCGACATTTCGATCGTCAATGCCTCACTGCCAACCATTCAGGGTGAAATCGGCGCTTCCGCATCGGAAGGCACCTGGGTTGCAACGGCCTATCTGGTGGCGGAAATCGTCATCATCCCGCTTACCGGCTGGCTGGAACGGGTGTTTGGCCTGAAGCGCTTTCTGCTGGTGGCAGCGGTACTGTTCACCGCCTTTTCGATCATGTGCGGAACCGCGGGCACCCTGTCGACGATGATCATCGGTCGCATTGGCCAGGGTTTCACCGGCGGGGCGATGATCCCCACCGCCATGACGATCATCGCCACCCGCCTGCCGCCCAGCCAGCAGCCGATCGGCACGGCCATGTTCGGATCAACCGTCATTCTTGGTCCGGTGCTTGGTCCACTGGTCGGCGGCTGGCTGACTGAGAATTTCAGCTGGCACTACGCCTTTTTCATCAACGTCCCGGTCTGCGCCGCGCTGGTGCTGCTGTTGCTGGTTGGCCTGCCGGACGAGGATATGGAGCTGGACGAACTGGTGTCCGCGGACTGGCTTGGCATCCTGGGCATGGCCATGGGACTGGGCGGATTGACCGTGGTGCTGGAGGAAGGCCACCGCGAACAGTGGTTCGAATCGGCGATGATCTGGCAGCTGACCGTGGTCACCCTTATCGGGTTTGTGTTTATAGCGATCGGGCAATTCACTGCCCGAAAGCCCGTGATCAAGCTGGCGCTGCTACGCAATCGCACCTTTGCTGCGGTGTTCGTGCTGGCGCTGATTCTGGGGGCAGTGCTTTACGGTACGTCCTACGTCATTCCACAGTTTCTGGCGGCGATTGCCAATTACAACGCGCTTCAGGCGGGCAAGGTGGTGTTCCTGTCCGGGGTTCCGGCGCTGATGATGATGCCGCTGATTCCGCTGCTGCTGCGCTTTGTCGATTTGCGCCTTGCCGTCGGGATCGGTTTTGCCACCATGGCCTTGACCTGCTGGATCGATGCATCGCTGACGGCGCAATCGAGCGGATCGTCGTTCACCGAATCCCAGCTTCTGCGCGGATTTGGCCAGGTGATGGGGATGATGTTCCTTAATCAAGCGGCGATCAGTTCTGTGCGGATCGATGAAGCCGGTGATGCTTCGGGCCTGTTCAATGCCGCGCGCAACCTGGGCGGCTCGATCGGGCTGGCGGTACTGGCGACGGTGCAGGATTCGCGGCTCGATTTTCATCACTGGATGCTGAATTCCGCTGTTCAGGCCAATGCGCCGGCGGTTCAGGCCTACATCGGCCAGCAGGCCGCGCGTTACGGCGGCGGGCCAGAAGGCTTGGCCACCGCCTATCGGATGTTCGACCAAAGCGTGATCCGTGACGCTATGGTGATGGCCTTCAACGATGAATTCCTGCTGCTGACCGTCGGCATTCTGGCGGTCATCCCACTCGTTCTTCTTCTGAAACCGCTGCCCAAGGGGCAGATAAACATGGCGATGCACTGATGACTTCCCCCTTTTCCAAAGGCGCGGCGCGCATGGCCATAGCAGCCGGGCTGCTGGCCGCGACTGCCGCCTGCACCACCGTTGGCCCGAACTACGCCGGGGCGCCCCATGCGGCCGCCACCGCAGCGGATCGCGGAGCGTTCCTGCGCGGCGGACCGGCCACCGATGCTGCCATTCCCGCCGCGCACTGGTGGGAAACGCTGAATGATCCGCTGCTGAGCCGGCTGGTTGGCGATGCCCTGGCCAATTCCCCCTCGATCGGGATCGCCAAGGCAAAGATCGATCAGGCCCGGGCCGGGCTGGCGGCCAACAAGACTGGCTATCTGCCCACGATCAACACATCGCTGTCAGCACCCTACATCAACATTCCGGGCAATCTACTGAACCCGAATGCCAGCAGCAGCCGCACCGATACGCAGAATTACAGCCTTGGTTTTGACGCATCGTGGGAGCTGGACCTGTTTGGCGGCACCAAGCGCAAGATAGAGGCGGCGTCCGCCCGGGCTGAAGCGGCCAAGGCCAGCCTTGCCGACGCGCAGGTTTCGCTTTCGGCAGAGGTGGCCCGGGCCTACACCGGGCTGCGCGCGCGGCAAGCGCTGCTGGCGGTGCTGGAACAGCAAGAGTCGATCGACACGCAGCTTGTCGCGTTGGCTGACCAGCGATTTCGGCAGGGCACCGCGCCGCGCCAGCCGGCTGATCAGGCCCGCGCCCAGGCGGCGCAGTCACAGGGGCAAATCGCCTCGACCCGCGCGGAAATCATTGTGTTGACGGATCAGCTTGCGGTGCTGACCGGGCGCGAACCGGGCGCGCTTGATGCGGATCTGGCGGCTTCAGCGCCAATCCCGCTGCCGCCGCAGCAGGTTGCGATTGGCGATCCCGCCGAATTGCTGCGCGGTCGGCCTGACATTCGCGGTGCGGAGCGGCAGCTTGCCGCCGCCAGCGCCGATGTTGGTGTCAGCATTGCAGACCGGTTTCCCAAGATCAGCTTTCTGGGAATGCTTGGTCTTGGCGGCGGATCGATTGGTGACATTTTCGATCCGGGCAAGCTTATCGGCCTGGCGCTGCCGCGGCTGAACTGGACGCTGTTTGACGGCGGCAGGGGCAGGGCCAAGGTTGATCAGAGCAAGGGCGCACTGGCCGAGGCAGAGGCCCGCTATACCGCGACCGTGCTGAATGCGCTGGGCGATGCGGAAACATCGCTGACCCGGTTTGGCAGTGACCGGATCGAGCTTGGCAAGGCGCTGGAGGCAGAGCGTCAGGCCGCCAATGCCGCGGACCTGCAGCACCAGCGTTTCACCGCCGGCACCGCCCCGCGCAGCGATGCGATCAATGCCGATCGGCAACGCCTGCAACTGACCATGGCCGCGATCAACGCCCGGGCCGAATTGACCAGCGACTTTATCGGCGTCAGCAAGGCGCTTGGTCTGGGCTGGACCCATACCGACCAAACCAGCGATGCGGCCAAGTGAGGTGATGAGGCCGCGCCTTCCCTACGCGGGACTGCCCCGCGGTGCTTACTTGACTCCCGGCCAGTTTCGGGCATTCTTCCCGTACCAACGTGCTGCAAGACACAAGGGTATCGGGAATGGGCTTGATCGACAGGCTGACAAGGCAATTTCTGGCCGCCTATCGCGAAGGGCTGCAAATGTCCTGCACGCACCATTGCGAGCGGACGAAGCAGTTTGCCGAAAATGCCAGGAAGCGGCGTGAAAAGATCCGCTCCGCCCTTAACGAACGGTCCCGCCGCGCGCACTGATCGCTTCAGGCGTTTGAACTTTTGTAATTCAAGATCCGCAGGACGCCCGTGCCTGGCCGATGCGCAGGCTTTGGCGGACCACATCCTTGATGCCGGGTGGGCGCTGCTGCTTGATCAGGGGTTTGAAAAATTCTCGTTTGATCGCCTCGCGCGGTTCGCCCGTACCGGCAAGGCCACGATCTATGCGCGTTTTTCCAACAAGGAGGAATTCCTGCGCGCGTTGCTGATCCGGCAGATCGAGATGCGGCAGCGTGAATTCATGGCGGTTGCCCAGGGGCAGGAGATAGTCCACGCATTGCCGCGACTGGCAGTCAATGCGGTTGAACTGTTCCTGTCGCCAGAAGGGCGCCTGGTGGATCGGCTGATAGACTGGCTGGATCATGAGGGTGATATCGCCGGCACCTCTTTGCGGGGCTGGGCGATGGCCAATGCCCACGCCAATGCCATGCGGCTGCTTGAAGAGGCGGATCGGCGCGGGGAGATTGCGATTGGGGATATTCCCACTGCCGCCCGTTTTCTGATCGAGGGGGTATCGGGCCATGCGCGGCTGACCGATGTTCGCGCCGGACCAAGTCGGCGTGAACATCTGGAATGGGCCCGCGCCTATTGCGCAATGATCCTGCGGGCTTTCCCCAAAGACGGCTGTTAGGCATGATCATCCCCCCAAAGCGTCATTGACTTGACGCGGGGCGGGTCCAGTCTTCCTGAGGCCTGAAAGGGTGATTTCCCTGTCCAGCGGAAAGGAAGGCTCCAAATGCTACCCTTCACTTCAAGGATTGTGGCCGCGGCACTGCTGACGGCGCTGTGCGGCTGCGTTGCTGCCGGAGAGTCGGGCCACCACGCGGTTCCCGAGGCACAGCCCGCTGCCGAACGGATCACTGTGACGGGAACGGCGCAATATCGGGAACGGATGATGCCGCCGCCCGGCGCGGTGCTGCGGGTGACATTGATTGACGGGTCCTTCGCTGACCGTGCTGCGCCCGTGCTGGCCCGTTACGAGCAGGCGGTTGGCGGCAAGGCACCGCCGTATCAATTCCATCTTGAAACATCACGCGCCGGATTGGAGCCCAATGGCCGCTATATGGTGAGGGCGGTTGTGACGAACGATCAGGGCCGGCTGCTGTGGAGCAGCGATGCCGTCACGTTGATCGATCCCGCGCTGGCTGTTCAGCAGGCTGCCCCTATCATGATGGTGCGGGTCAATGCTGTCGGGCCGGCCTTGAGCGAAGCCTTGACCGGTACATGGCAAGTGCGATCGATTGGCGGTCATCCGGTAAGCGGCGGGCAGGTGCCTACCATTGTCTTCAGCGATGCCGGGATCGTCAGCGGATCAACCGGATGCAATACCTATCGCGGGCGCTACACCGTCAGCGGAAATGCCATTTCGCTAGGCCCCGTGGCTATGACCCGGCGGGCCTGCGTCAATGACACCGGCGCGCAGGAACGCGCGTTCATTACCGCGCTCGCCGGGGTCAGGGCGGTCAATCCGGCTTCCGGACCGGAGCGTCATCTGCTGGGGCCGGACGGTACGGACATTCTGATTTCGCGGTGATTGCAATCGGGCGAACCGGCAGGCGGCGGCTGGTGGTTGGGCATTGTTCTGATTGACTTGAAAGCAATTGAGGTTTCGAATTGCTGGGGTCGTTCGTTCTGACTGGCGGGTGATGATTCACTAGAAGTTTGAATGCAATGGCCCGGCAGGAGAACCACGATGTCCGATTCGCAACCCCGCTTCAAACCCTATACCAGTCCGGCGGGGGGATGGGGGGCTGCGGCGGCGACGGCGCGGGTACTCATGCGCGAAAGCGTGATCGTGAAGGGATCGCGCGCGCTGCTGGCGATGAACCAGCCGGGCGGTTTCAAATGCCCAAGCTGCGCCTTTCCTGATCCGGAATGCCGGGAAACCCTGGAGTTCTGCGAAAACGGGGCCAAGGCGCTGGCGCATGAAGCGACCAGGTTTCGCGTCACGCCGGAGTTTTTTGCCCAGAACAAGGTCACCGATCTGGCCAAACAATCGGACTATTGGCTGGAACGGCAGGGCCGGTTGACCCAGCCGATGCGTTATGATGCGGCAACCGATACCTATGTGCCGATCAGCTGGGATGATGCCTTTGCGCTGATCGCCCGCCATTTGCGCGCGCTGGACAGTCCGCATCACGCGGAATTCTACACCTCGGGCCGAACCCCCAACGAAGCGGCATTCCTGTACGCCATCTTTGTCCGCGCGTTTGGCACCAACAATTTCCCCGATTGTTCAAATATGTGTCACGAGCCGACCAGCCGGGGCCTGCCTTCCTCGATCGGGGTGGGCAAGGGCACCGTGGTGATGGAGGATTTTGACCATGCCGAAGCGATCTTCGTGGTCGGCCAGAACACCGGAACCAATTCGCCGCGAATGATGACCAACCTGGTGGAGGCGCGCAAACGGGGAATTCCGATCGTGGTGGTCAACCCCATGCCCGAACGCGCGCTGATGCAGTTTACCGCGCCGCAGGATGTGGTGCAGATGGCCACCTTTGGGCACACCGATATAGCCAGTGAATTCGTCCATATCCGCATTGGCGGCGATCTGGCGCTGTTCAAGGGCATGATGAAGGTGATGTTTGAGCGCGCCGCCGCAGGCGAGGCGGTGCTGGACGAAGAATTCATTGCGGCCCAGACAGTCGGGATCGATGCGGTTCGCGATGAGGTTCTGGCGCTCGACTGGGCCGATCTGGTGGCCCATTCCGGGGTGAGTGAGGAGCAGATCCGCCGGGTGGCGGATATCTATATCCGTTCAAAGGCAACCATGATCTGTTACGGCATGGGGATAACTCAACACCAGGAAGGGTCGCGGCTGGTGCAACAGGTGTGCAACCTGTTGTTCCTGCGGGGCAACTTTGGCAAGCCGGGTGCGGGGGTTTCACCCATTCGCGGGCATTCCAATGTCCAGGGCGATCGCACTGTAGGCATCGATGAACGGCCGCCTGCGATCTATCTTGATCGGGTTCAGTCGGTATTCGGGTTCGATCCGCCGCGCGAATTCGGGCATCACACCCTGGAAGCGATAGAGGCGATGATGGCTGGCACCGCCAAGGTATTCATCGGAATGGGCGGCAATTTTGTCCGCGCGGTGCCCGATACCGAACGGTCCTATGCCGCGATGCGCAAGCTGGATCTGACCGTGGCGATTTCCACCAAGCTCAACCGCGGCCATGTGATCCATGGCAAGGAGGCGCTGATCTTGCCGGTGGTGTCCCGGTCCGAACGGATCGAGACTGCGGCGGGGGAACAATTCGTGACGATCGAGGATTCGATGTCCAACGTCACTGCGTCGCGCGGGGTGCTGGATCCGGTCAGCGATCAATGCCTGCCCGAAGTGGATATTGTTTGCCGCCTGGCCCGCGCGGTGTTGCCTGACAGTCCGATTCCGTGGGACGATTTTGCCCGGGATTACGGCCTGATCAGGGACAGGATCGCGCAGGTCTATCCCGAAATCTATCACGATTTCGCTGAACGTGTGGCGAACCCGACCGGCTTTCATCTGGACGTACCGCCGCGCCGCCTGGTTTGGCCAACTGCCAATGGCAAGGCCAACTTCCTGCTGTTTGCCGGGCTTGATGTGGACCGCCCGGTTGATGATCCGCAAATGCTGCGGCTGGCAACGGTGCGGTCGCACGATCAGTTCAACACCACCATCTACAGCTACAGCGACCGGTATCGCGGGGTTTATAATGACCGCATGGTTCTGTTCATCAATGCCGATGACCGCAAGGCGCGCGGCATTGCGGAGCAGGCGCAGGTAACGCTGGAAACCATTGCGACAGATGGCATCAAGCGAGAGGTCGGAGGATTGACCCTGGTTGACTATCCTTTGCCGCGCGGGGCCGTGGCGGGCTATTATCCCGAATTGAATCCCCTGCTTCCGCTGGACTATTATGACAAAATCAGCGGAACTCCGGCGGCAAAATCGATCCCCGTCAGGATCGTGGCCTTTGGTCCGGGCGGGGCGGCAGCGGAAGGTGAAGGGAACCTGTAACGATGGCCTCGCTGCTTGATCCGGTGCTTTTGGCGCGCGCGCAGTTCGGTTTCACCATATCGTTCCATTTCATTTTCCCCGCGCTGTCGATTGGCCTCGCCAATTATCTGATGGTGCTCGAAGGGCTGTGGCTGCGCACCGGGCGGGCCGTCTATCTTGATCTGTTTCGCTATTGGCTGAAGATCTTTGCGATCGGCTTTGGCATGGGCGTCGTTTCCGGGGTGGTGATGTCCTATCAGTTCGGTACGAACTGGTCGGTCTATTCGGCGCGGGCCGGGGCGGTGATCGGGCCGCTGATGGCCTATGAGGTGATGACGGCGTTCTTTCTGGAGGCCGGTTTCCTGGGCGTGATGCTGTTCGGCATGGCCAAGGTTGGCAGGCGGCTGCATTTCATGGCGACCTGCATGGTGGCGCTGGGTACCCTGATTTCCGCCACCTGGATCATCGCGGTGAACAGCTGGATGCAAACCCCGGCGGGCCATGCCATTGATGCCGCAGGGCGCTTCGTGCCCGTATCGTGGCCGGCGATCATCTTTACCGCCAGTTTCCCCTATCGCCTGGTGCATACAGTGCTGGCGGCCTTTCTGACCACGTCACTGCTGGTTGGGGCGGCAGGAGCCTGGCACCTGTTGAAAGACCGGGACAATCCGCAGGCACGCACGATGTTTTCCATGGCGATGTGGATGGCGGCGCTGGTTACGCCGGTACAGATTTTCGCGGGGGATCAGCACGGGCTGAACACGCTGGAACATCAGCCGATCAAGGTGCTGGCGATGGAGGGGGATTTCGACCCAAGCCCCGATGGCGCGCATCTGGTACTGTTTGGTTTGCCCAGCAACGAAGAGGCGCGGGTGCGCGGTGAGGTGGCCATTCCCAAGCTGGGATCGGTGATCCTGAAGCATGATCCCGATGCGCCGCTGCAGGGGCTGAAGGATTTTCCGCGCAGCGAATGGCCACCGGTGGCGATCATCTTCTGGTCGTTCCGGATCATGGTCGGGCTGGGCTTTGCCATGCTTGGGCTTGGTCTGTGGTCACTGATCGCGCGGTGGCGCGGCGCGCTCTATTCGTGGGCCTGGCTGCACCGCGCCGCCGTGCTGATGGGGCCAATGGGTTTCGTGGCGGTGATCGCGGGCTGGGTGACGACCGAGGTGGGGCGGCAACCCTGGGTGATCTACGGACTGCTGCGCACCGCCGATGCCGTGTCACCGGTTGCCGCACCGGCGGTGGCGACATCGCTGCTGGTGTTTGTGGTGGTCTATTTCATCGTGTTCGGGGCGGGCATCGTTTATATCCTGCGCCTGATGGCCAGCCCGCCGCAGCCCGATGAACAGACGGTTCCGGCAATGCCGCAGCGCGCCGCCGGGATTACCCCGGCCGCCGCGATTGCCGATCCCGCGAAGGAAGGATGACGCCATGATGCATCTTGATCTGGTGTTGATCTGGGGCGGGATCATTGCCTTCGCCGTTTTTGCCTATGTGGTGATGGACGGTTTCGATCTGGGGATCGGCATCCTGTTCCCGGCGCTGGCCGCCGGGCCGCAACGCGACATGGCGATGAATTCCATAGCGCCGGTGTGGGACGGCAACGAAACCTGGCTGGTGATGGGCGGCGGCGGATTGCTGGCGGCCTTTCCGCTGGCCTATGCCATCATTCTGCCGGCGACCTATCCGCTGATCATCGCCATGCTGCTGGGGCTGGTATTTCGCGGCGTGGCATTTGAATTCCGCTGGCGGGATGCGCCAAACCAGCATCGCTGGGATCTGGCCTTCACCACCGGTTCCTTCGTTGCCGCCATGGCCCAGGGCATGATTCTGGGGGCGATCTTGCAGGGCATCACCGTGCGCGATGGTGCATACGTGGGGGGATGGCTCGATTGGCTGTCGCCATTCAGCCTGCTGACCGGAGTGTCAGTGGTTCTCGGCTATGCCTTGCTCGGTTCCACCTGGCTGGTGTGGAAGACCGAGGGGGCGGGGCATGACCTGGCGCGGGGCCTTGCGCAGCGGCTGACGGTGGCGACCTTGCTGGCGCTGGGCGCGGTCAGTCTGGCGACGCCGTTTTTGCAATTTTCCTATTGGCAGCGCTGGTTCACCATGCCCAACTTGGTGCTTACCGCGCCGGTGCCGCTGCTGGTGCTGCTGGCTGCCTGGGCTCTGCTGCGCGGGCTGGCGCGCGGCGACCATATGCGCCCGTTCGTGCTTGCCTTGTGTCTGTTCCTGCTGGGCTTTGCGGGCCTTGCGATCAGCCTTTTCCCCTATCTCGTTCCCGGCGCGCTGACGATCTGGGATGCCGCCGCACCGCCGGCCAGCCTGTCATTCATGTTGGCGGGGGCCGCTTTCATCATCCCGGCGATTCTGGGCTATACCGCCTGGGCCTATTGGGTCTTTCGCGGCAAGGTGGGCGATCACGGATATCACTGATGGACCCGGATCAGGCACCATTGCTGCGCCGCGTGGGGTGGATGGCGATGATCTGGGCGGTTAGCGTTGGAGTGGTGCTGATCGTTGCGCAGTTGATCCGCCTGGTGATCGCCTGATTTCAGGCTTTGGGGGCAGGGGGTGGAACCGCCGCTGCAGCGGGTTCCGGCGGTAACAGCTTGATCATGGTTTGCTGCGCCATGGTTGCATTGGCGACGATGATCTGCCGGGCATCATCCGTCCTGAGCGAGGTAAAGCCCAGCGATATGTCCTCCACCGTGCCCACTTCAAAACCGTTGCCGCTTGGCGAAGATATCTGCAGCCGGTCACCGCGCCGAAACGGCTTGTAAAGGACCAGGCTGATCCCCGCGACCAGATTGCCAAGGGTCTGCTGCGCGGCAAAGCCGATGATCACCGAAACCAGGCTGACCCCCGCGAGCAGTGCGGTGCTGAGCCGGTTGAGCGCCGGAACCAGATGAGCATAGAAGGTGACCAGCACCAGCCACAGCATCAGCACGGCAAGGTGGCTGACGAACTGAAGCGTGATCTGGTCAATCCGTTCCGACCGGTCATGGCGCAGCACATCGCGCAGCAGCCGGCGGACCAATGCGGACAGCAGCAGGCCGACAAAAAAGATGATCCCCCCAACGGTTGCCGCACCAACCAGCGTTGAGGGATCGAACCATTCGGCCATTGTGCGGAAATCGTTCACCCTGCGGCCTTTGCCTGCGTCCGCTTCAGCCAGGGATTGGGCTGTGGTTCGGCGATCTTGCGCAGGTGATTGCTGTCGCGGTGGATGAACGGTTCCGGCTTGCCCTGAACCTGCATGACCGTGTCTTCGGAATAGCTCCAGGTTCCGTCAGGGTGGATCGTCACTTCCATGCGAAAACTGTCGGTCCGGAAGGCCTGCTCAAGAAAATCGGTTGAACAGATGCCGTAATTCGTGGCGCCGCGCTTTGCCTCAACCACAAAGCTGGTGGCATCGGCTGCGGCATGGCCGTGCGCCAGCGCCACCTGCCCGCGCGGAATCGCCAAGGTCAGCATGATCAGGCCGGT
The DNA here is from genome assembly GCA_018240895.1 of Pseudomonadota bacterium. Classification (GTDB taxonomy): domain Bacteria; phylum Pseudomonadota; class Alphaproteobacteria; order Sphingomonadales; family Sphingomonadaceae; genus Novosphingobium. The sequence continues at coordinate 40,535 of JAFEEX010000008.1, forward strand.
GGCCGGTTCCCACAACCAATAGCCTGTCTGGTCGTGAAAGGTATTTTCCTCGTCCGGGGCGTTGATGTGGGTGTGATAGCGCAGGCCATAGAACAGTTGCGGGCCGTTGGTTTGCGGGTCGATCGGCTGCACTTCCATCCGTTCGGTAAAGACGCGGTGTTCCGGCCCATCCGCTTTGGGATTGATGTCCGCTCCCTTGTTGCCCAGCCACACCCCGGCAAGATGCCGCAACGGGCCAAGGTTGGCCATGGTATCGGGATCAACCGGATCGGGTTCGGTATAGATATCGTCATAGGTCGCCATGGCTGCCCCTTTTCTAACTGGATTGATCTGACTGATCGGCGGATTGCGGATTGCGGTTCTCCAGCGCGCCAAGCGCCCGCCGCAGGGCGTGAATCTGGTCGATCAGATGAAGCGCCACGTCAATGCCTTCGTCATTGACGCCAAGATCGCCCTGCAGATCGCGGATCAGGCCGGCCCGGGCCTGCATCCGCCCGGAGAGCACCACGGTTCCGTCATTCCCCGATTCCACCACCAGCCATTGGCGCGCAACCCACAGGTCAAAGGTGTCGCGCCCGATGCCGATCGCTTCAAGCCGGGTTTCGATCGAATGTGCGGTCATGCGCTGTCGCTCCTCGGGTTGAAGCTGCGGCCGGCCTGCCACCGTTCAACGAAGTCGGCCAGTTCCGGGTCAGCCTGCCTGGGCAGCACAATGCGCGGCAGGGCGTAAAGATCGCCCCGGCCGCCTTCACGGCGGGGCACACCCTGGCCCTTCAGCCGCATCCGCCCGGTTCCGGTCGCACCTGCAGGAATGGTCATGGCCACGCGGCCGGTTGGGGTGGGCACTTCGATCTTGCCGCCGGCAACGGCCTCGCTCAGCGATATCGGCACCTCGATTGACAGATCATCTCCGTCATAGGTGAAGCGCGGATCGGGCAGGATCGATACCTCGATCAGCGCGTCACCCGCGCCGCCGGTTCCACGGCCGGGTTCTCCCTTTCCTTTCAAGCGGATGATCTTGCCGGTCACGATCCCGGCAGGGATCTTCACGTCCAGCACTTCTCCGCCCGGCATATCCAGCCGCCGGGTGCTGCCCGCAATCGAATCGGCAAGGCTGACTTCCAGTCCATAGTGGCTGTCGCGCCCGCGGCGGTTTGCCTGCGCCTTGGAATTGCGGCGCAGCAATTCGGCCAGGATGTCATCCTCGTCCGCAAAATCGCCAAATGCCGAGCGGCCGGCGCGCCGGACATAATCGTCCTCCCCGCCGAATCCGCCCCAGCCGGCGCTGCCCGGGTCTTCTCCCGCATAGTCGCGGTAATACTGGCGCGGCGGCCTTTCAGCGCCGGTTTCGTCAATCTCTCCGGCGTCATAGCGCGCGCGCTTGTCAGCATCGCCCAGCAGGTCATAGGCGGCGGTGACGTTCTTGAATTCAACCTCAGCCGCCGAATCGCCGGGGTTCAAATCAGGATGAAGCTTCTTCGCCAGCTTGCGATAGGCTGATTTGATCGCGGCGGCCGGTGCGTCCCTTGCCACGCCCAGGATTGCATAAGGATCAGTCAAGCAGATCACCCGATTGGCAAAAGCTGGCCGGAATTCAGCAGGGAATCCCGTTGATTGCCAAATCCTAGCCAATTGCGCGGCGATCGACAAACCCCTTTGCTTTCAACGACTGTCGGACTCATTTGACTGCGCAGTTCAGTAAATGTGATTTCCCTCTGGCGTCGTCACATCAAAATGTGATACCCACCCTTCATGAGCACATCCACAATCGATCGCGTCCGCGAACTCGTCACCACCGGCGGCATGACCCGCGCCGGGCTTGCCCGCGCTGCCGGGCTTCACGCCAACACCCTGCGCGATTGCGCAGAGCCGGACTGGAACCCCACGGCGGAAACGCTCAGCAAGATCGAACGGTTCATTTCCGCCAATGATGACCGGCCGGTGCTGGTGCCGATTGAAGAGATCATTGACGAAGCGCGCAACGGGCGGATGTATATCCTGGTCGATGACGAGGATCGCGAAAATGAGGGTGATCTGATCATTCCGGCGCAGATGGCAACGCCGGCGGCGGTCAACTTCATGGCATCCTATGGCCGGGGGCTGATCTGTCTGGCGCTGACCAATGAGCGCTGCGATCAGCTTGGGCTGGAGCCGATGACCCAGACCAACCGTACCCGCAACGGCACGGCCTTCACCGTTTCGATAGAGGCGCGGGAAGGGATTGATACCGGCATTTCAGCGGCGGACCGCGCGCGGACCGTTGCCGTGGCGATCGATGGAATGCGCGGGCGCGATGATCTGGTCAGCCCCGGCCATGTCTTCCCCCTGCGCGCCCGCGATGGCGGGGTGCTGGTCCGTACCGGCCATACCGAGGCGGCGGTTGATATCTCGCGTCTGGCCGGGCTCAATCCGTCCGGCGTGATTTGCGAGATCATGCGCGATGATGGCAAGATGGCCCGGCTGGATGACCTGATCGGCTTTGCCCGGCTGCACGATATGAAGATCGGGACGATTCGCGACCTCATCGCCTATCGCCGCAAGCATGACCGGATGGTGGTTCGCCAGGCCGAACTGGATTTCACCAGCAAGTGGGGCGGCGACTGGAAGCTGTGCACCTTTTCCAACAAGGTGACGGGCGATGAAACCACCGCGCTGGTCAAGGGGCGGATCGATCCTGAAAAGCCGACCCTGGTGCGGATGCACACCCTGTCACTGTTTGCCGATGTCTTTGGCGAACCGGGTGAGCGGGAAAATCTGCTGAGCCGGTCGATGGAGATCATCGGAGAGGAAGGTAACGGGGTGATCGTGGTGATCAACCGACCGATGCAGCGCAACCTGACCCGATCGATCGAGATCAAGGCCCAGCAGCGCGCGGGCGAGGAACCTCCGGTTGAGGAACTGCGTGACTATGGCGTGGGGGCGCAGGTGCTGGCCGAACTGGGAATCCACGACATGGTGCTGCTTACCAACACGCACCATTCGTTGGTTGCGCTGGAAGGATATGGGCTGAATATTGTGGGCGAGCGGCGGATCGCCTGATCCCGCCGCCCCGGCGCAGCGCTGCGTAACCGGAAGGATCGTGCCAATGCGAAAATTTATCCTGGCCGCACCTCTGTTGACCTTTGCTGCAACTGGCGGTGTGCAGGCGCAGGTCGTTCTTACCCGGACCGGCCCCGTTGCAGGGGAAACGCAGGCGGGCGTCAGTGCGTTCAAAGGTATTCCTTATGCCGCGCCGCCGGTTGGTGCCAACCGCTGGCAGCCGCCGCAGCCGGTTTTGCCGTGGAAGGCGGTGCGTGATGGCAGCGCCTATGGCCATGACTGCGCCCAGGCCCCATTTCCGCCAGATGCCGCGCCGATCCGCACGGTGCCCTCCGAAGACTGTCTGTATCTCAACGTCTGGAAACCTGCGGCTGCAAAGGCAGGAGCAGGGATGCCTGTGATGGTCTGGATCCATGGCGGCGGCTTTGTGAACGGCGGAACGTCTCCGGCGGTCTATTCGGGGATCAACTTTGCGCGTGATGGTGTCGTGCTGGTCAGCATCAACTACCGGCTGGGCAGGTTTGGTTTCTTTGCGCATCCAGCGTTTGCGGCAGAGGGCTTTGGCGGCAATTTCGGATTTCTTGATCAGATCGCGGCGCTGAAATGGGTTCAGGCCAATATCAGCGCATTTGGGGGCGATCCGCATCGGGTAACTGTCTTTGGTGAAAGCGCAGGCGGTGTGTCGGTGCATATGCTGCTGCAATCGCCGCTGGCGCGCCGTCTGTTCAACGGCGCGATCATTGAAAGCGGCGGCGGCCGGGAACGATTGCAGATAACGCCGACTGTTGCTCAGGCGGCCCGCGCGGGCGAAGCATTCGCCCCCAGCTTGACTGCGGCGCAGTTGCGTGCGCTTCCCGCGGAAAAAGTCACCGGCGACTTGTCACTGTCGACCATGGGACAAGCCAGCTATTCCGGTCCGATGATCGATGGGCGAACGGTCTATGCCCAGGCGGTCGATGCCATAGCGGGCGGCCTCTATGCGTCCGTTCCGGTTATGGTCGGTGCCAATTCGGCTGACGGGTTTCCCTTCACCACAGACAAGGCCAAGATGTTTTCAGCCTTTGGAAACAGCGCTGCGCAGGCGCGGCATCTTTACGATCCGGATGGCACCGGGTCTGCGGTGCTGATCGGCACCCAGACGGTAGCTGACCAGATATTCATTGAGCCGGCCAGGGCTGTGGCACGCGGCCTCGCCGCGCGGGGCGGTACGGTCTATCTCTATCGGTTCGCGCACAACGGGCTCAAGTCCGGCGTTGAAATGGGCGGGGCACCCCACGCCAGCGAAATCCCCTATGTGTTCGATCTTGCCAACGAGCGTCCGGAACAGCTGGATACCGGCAAGGAGGAGCAGGTGGCGGCGCTGACTCATCGTTATTGGATCAACTTCGCCAAGACTGGCAGGCCTGATGGTGCCGGCGATGTGCCGGCCTGGCCGCGCGTGACGGTCAGCGACAGGGCGGTCCAGTTCATCGATGCCGAGGGTGCCGGGCACCGGGAAGATCCCCTGACTGCCCGACTCGATCTGACCGAGCGTCAGATTGCCCCCGGCCGATAGGGCTTGCCTGGCGGTCCGGTGGCTGTCATCGCCGTGATCATGGTTCATGCGCGTGTTCTTGCCCTTACGGGTGTTCACAACTTTCGGGACTATGGCGGATATGATGTGCCGGACGGGCGGCGGGTGCGGTCTGGCCTGTTGTGGCGCTCTGCCCAGCACGGCGATGCCAGTGATGCCGATCTTGCCCGCATTGCCGCGCTGGGGCTGACTCATATCATCGACCTGCGCGGACCAAGCGAGCGGGAGGCCAAACCATGCCGCCGCCCCGCGGGTTTTTCGGCGCAGGTCTTTCACTACCCGGAGGAAACCGCCGGCCTTGCGCTTCATACCGAGGCGGCGGACGGCGTCGTCACCGCGGTCGAAGCGCGCGCGGCCATGCTGCGCCTTTATGAAGGCATAGCTTTCCGCGAAAATCTGGTGCCGATGATCCGCTGCTATTTTGAAGCGCTGAAACGCGGTGCCAGCCCCAGCCTGGTGCACTGCGTTGCCGGCAAGGACCGCACCGGCTTTGCCGTTGCCCTGGCGCAGCACGTTCTGGGTGTGGCGCCCGATGCGATCATGGACGATTATCTGCTGACCAATTCGGCCGGCAATATCGATGCACGGATCGCAAGCGGTGCGGAACAGATCCGCGCCCGCCACGGCGCGATCGATGAACGCACGATCCGCATCCTGATGGGCGTGGATGCCGACTATCTGGAAACGGCACTGGCGGCGGTCAAAACCCGTTACGGCTCGATCGACAGCTATCTGGATCAGGTTGTCGGACTTGGCCCGCAAGACGGCGTGAAACTGCGCGACCTATACCTTGAAGGTTAGAGGAAGCCGCGCACTTCCCGCATGAAACGATCGAACTGATCGTGGTGAAGCCAGTGGCCGGCATTCTCGAATTCGACCACGCGATAGTCCTGAAACACCATGGCCCGGCCGTCCCTCTCGGGATTTGAGGCCCAGCTATCAGCGCCGTAAAGAAACAGCACCGGACATTTCACGGCTCCCCACAACTCGTTCAGCCGCTCCTCGGGCGTATCTTCGAAGGGCCAGACGTTCAGGTAAGGATCGAACTTCCAGCTCCAGGTGCCATCTTCGTTGCGGCTCGCCCCATGGATGGTCAGGTGCCGGGCCTGCGCATCGGTCAGGAACGAATTTTCCTCCTTCATGCGTGCATAGGCCGCCTCAAGCGTGGGGTAGCGGCGCGGAATCCGGCCCGAGGCGGCGCGCCGATCGGCGATCCATTTGCGAAAACGGTTGGCATAGCCCTCCGCGTCCCGCTCGGCGCGAACCTTGGGCGAGGGGCCAAGCCCTTCGATATTGACCAGCTTGCGGACCTTTTCCGGATAAAGCCCGGTAAAGCGCGTGGCGATATTGCCGCCCAGCGAATGCGCCACGATCGTCACCTGATCATGGCCCAGCGTGTGGATTAGCTGCGCAAAGTCATAGACGAACATGTTCGTTTCATAATTGCCGTCCGGTGCCCAGGCGCTGTCGCCGTGGCCGCGCAGATCAGGGGCGATGACGTGCCAGTCCTGCGCCAGTTCCTCGGCCACCCAGTCCCAGCTTCGGCAATGGTCGCGCCCGCCGTGCTGAAGGATCAGCGGCGGTTTGTCCGGGCTGCCCCAGTCAACATAGTTGAGCCGCAGCCGCTGTGAGATGAAGCTGTTCGATGTGGGGCCGTGAATCTGCATGGGGCAGGGCTTTGCGATGAAGCGCGCGCTGCGTCAACTTGTGGGCAAAGCGTGAAGGCAGTTTGCGCCGGGGCCGCGGGCTTCCTACATCGCGAGGAAACCAGATCAGGACCACGCGCATGACCACTCATACCACCAAGATGCTGATCATCGGATCGGGTCCGGCGGGGCTTTCCGCCGCGATCTACGGCGCGCGGGCCGGCCTGCAGCCGATCGTGGTGCAGGGGCTGCAGCCCGGCGGGCAGCTTGCCATCACCACCGATGTTGAAAACTATCCGGGCTTTCGCGATGTGATCCAGGGACCGTGGCTGATGCAGGAAATGCAGGCCCAGGCCGAACACGTCGGCACGCGGATGCTGTGGGATACGATAACCAGCGTTGGCCTGTCCGGCCCGCCGTTCCGCGCCGTGGGGGACAGCGGCGATGTCTATGAAGGCGAAACGCTGGTTATCGCCACCGGCGCGCAGGCCAAATGGCTGGGCGTGCCGGGTGAGCAGGACTTGTCTGGCAAGGGCGTTTCAGCCTGCGCCACGTGCGACGGGTTCTTCTATCGCGGCAAGAAGGTGGTGGTTGTCGGCGGCGGCAACACCGCCGTTGAAGAGGCGCTGTACCTGACCAACCATTCGGCCGACGTCACCCTGATCCACCGCCGAGACAGCCTGCGCGCCGAAAAGATCCTGCAAGACCGGCTGTTTGCCCATCCCAGCATCAAGGTGCTGTGGAACAAGGCGGTTGAACGCTTTGTCGGCGGCGCGAGCGGGCTTGTTGGTGTTGAACTGAAAGATACGGTCACCGGGGCGATCACGACCGAACCGACCGACGGCGCTTTCGTCGCGATCGGCCATGCCCCCGCGACAGAACTGTTCAAGGGCAAGTTGCCAACCGATTCGAGCGGCTATCTGGTGGTTGAACCCGGCACGCCCAAGACGGTGATCCCCGGTGTGTTCGCTTGCGGTGATGTGATGGACCACACCTATCGCCAGGCGGTGACGGCGGCGGGCACCGGCTGCATGGCGGCGCTGGATGCGGAACGCTTTGTTGCCCAGCGCGAGTTCCAGGCGCTGCAGACCGCCTGAGAAGTCGGGCTTGAAAGCGGTTCAGCCAGCGCTTCGCAGCGCTGCCAGAATTTGGCCCTGATGCCAGATCCGGGCTTGCGGCTCCACGAAGGCATGGCTGGCATCGGGGCAGTGGCGCAGGCGCGGATCGGCCTTGTCCCAGTGATCGAGGAAGGCCTGAGCGGTGCGATCGCGCTCCGCGATCAGGATGGTTGCCGTTCCGGTGAATTCGGCAAGCCCGGCGGCCATATCCTGCGCCAAAGAGCTTGCAGGTGCAGCAGGTTGCGCCGCATCTTTCAGACTGGATGCAAGGTTGTCCAGCTTGACCCTGCCGGTCATCAATCGCCAGATCGCGCGCGGATCGGTCAGCCGGCGCAGATAGTGCCGGCGCAGAAGCTGCGGCGTCATCTGCGGCCCGGGTTCGGCCTCGGCTCGCGGCGTTTCGGCTTCCACCGCCGCCTCTGGTTCGAACGTCCAGGGATTGGCCAGAACCAGCGCGCCGCAGCCCTCGCCCCGGGCCAGCATCAACGCACTGGCGGCATCGCAATTGCCATAGGCGACCACGCGCCGCAGCGTTGGCACATGGGCCTGAAAGGCGCGCAGCGCGGCGGCAATGTCCGGCGCGCTGGCGGCAAACCCGCCGTTTTCACCCGCGCTGTCACCAATCCCGCGCCGATCAAACCGCATCACCGGAAACCCGGCAAGGGCAATCCGCTCAGCCAGTTGTGCCTGGCTGGCAAAGGGGCCGGATCGCACCTCGTTACCGCCTGAAACGATCAGCAGGCCGGTTTGGGCCGGCGCGGTGTCCAGCGTTCCGGCCAGCATCACGCCGCGGCAGTTGAAAGTGAAATGACGCCGGCTCATGCGACAATGCTCATGGCGACCATCGCGGCCAAAGCGTCAGCCTGATCCGCGCTTTCATCGGGCTCGGCGCGAAGCCACAGCGGACTGCCATCCAGAGCATCCTGATCAATCACGGTCAGCCCGGCGCGCGGGGCAGGGGCCATCGCCTGCAACTGGCGGATCATTTCGGCTGATAGCGCATAGCCGGCCAGTTCCAGCCCGGTTTCAAGCCCGCGCGCGGTCAGATCGTCCAGGTTTTCCTCGCGCCCCACCTCGCGCGAAGCCAAAACGCGGGCGCGCAGCATGGTCTTGATCAGGCTGGCCCCTTTCACCGGGCCATAGTGCCAGCCGCCCAGATCCGGGGGCAGGATCAGGCCGCCTCCACGGATTGCCAGAACCCGATTGGCCCCCAGTTCACGCGCGGCGGCGTGCATCGCGGTGGCCCAGTCTTCCGGTTCAATCCGGGCGATATCCTGCAGGCTTTCGTTGCAACCGGGCAGGTCGGGCAAAAAGCTGTCGATCCCGGCCCCGTCCAGCCGCCGCATCACCTCTACCGTGAAACGCCGCATCCGGTTCGCTTCGTCAAACAGCGCCGGCACCACCAGCACGCGCATATCGCGGCCCTGATCGAAAGCCAGAACCAATTCCCGGGCATCGCCGCCCCCGGGCAGCGGGCAATTGTAAGTTTGCGGCTTCACGCGGCCTCGCGCTTGGCCTTCACGAAAGCGAGCAGCGATCCATAGGTTTCAAAGGTATCGGCATCGATCTCATCCTCGTCGATGACGATGTCGAAGCGGTCCTCCATCTCGGTCAGCAGTCCGGCTACCGCCATCGAATCGAGTTCGGGCAGGTGGCCAAACAGGCCGGTGTCGGCGGTGAAGCCATCCGTCTGCTCGGGTTTCAAACCCAGAACATCGCCCAGCAGGCGGCGCAGCTTGTGATCGGTCGAAGCGGTCATCGGTTTCCAGCTTTCATGGTGCCGCGTGCTCTAGCGTTGGCCCCGCAGGCTGCGCAAGGCATGGCGCGCAATCAGCGGCCAGTTTTTCGGGTGCCGGGGGCGAATCATGTCCAGCCGAAAGCGCGGACGGACAAGCTCCATCCAGTCACGCTTGTACGCATCGTCTCCGGTGCCAAAATCGATCCAGTCCACCTTGTCCCGGTCAATAACCTGCTCAAACAATGCGGCGGAAAGGACCGTTCCGGGGGAAAATTGCCGGGCATCGTCCCGGTGAGCAAGCTTGTGGATGAAGGCGGTTCCGTGTTCCACGGTCCAGAACTGTGCGGCGACCGGTTGTCCGTCGATGTGGCCCACAGCCATGCGCAGGCGCCCGGCCGCGCCTTCTTCCGCAGCGAAGCGGCGCAGGAACGCAGGCGAACCTTCCTGCGGTTTCCAGCTTGCGGCATAGACCGCCTCATAGGCTGCCCAGGCATCGGCATCGAAACTGTCATAAAGCGTCAGGTCCAGCTTTGCTGCCTTGCGCTTCAAGGTGGTGCGCAGTGAGCCGGGGCGCGCTGAAAGGTATTGGGCAAAGCTGCGCCCGCCTACCTCAAGGCAGTGGTTCACATCGCACTGTTCTTGCCAGACGGTCCAGCCGGCATCGCGAAAGGCATTGGCGATCAGCGCGGCGTCTTCATCTCCCAGCTTGTCGAGCGTAACCCGCCGCGTCTTTCGCGCCAGATTGCGGGCCAGCGCGGCAAACAGGGCCGGGCGGTCCGCGCCCGGCGTGGCGAGCGGTGCCAGGCGGAAGGTGTACCAGTTGGCCAGCCCGGACAGCCTCTGTCCGTCCCGCATCAGCGGCAGAACCGCCCGCTCCACCCCGTCGCCCGCCACCGCAACCAGTGGCTGCAACTTGCAATTGTCCGCCAGATTGCGCCACCACTCGGTCCGGTCAAACGGCGTGCGGGCATGGGGCGCGGAAAGCAGGGCGACCAGCACCGGGTCGCCTTGCACTTCGTTAAGATCATCGTGATAATTAACCACGATCACGTCGCCACTTCCCCTTCTGGAGCATCAGGATCTTTGTGCCTACCGAACAGCTTTCGCCAATCCGGACGCTGGATCATCTTGCGCTGCGTGGCCGCGATAGCGACCCGGCGCTGATCCTGCGCGAAGGCACCCTTAGCTACAAGGATTTAAGGGATCGTGTCGGGCGGCTGGCGGCATGGCTGCTGTCCCACGTGCCAAATCATGGCGCGCGCGTTGCAAGCTGGGCGGCCAAGGGTGAGTTGACCTGCCTGTTGCCGCTGGCCGCCGCGCGCGCGGGGCTGGTTCATGTGCCGGTGAACCCGCTGCTCAAGCACGCGCAGGTTGCTCATATTCTGGTAGACAGCGGCGCACGCCTGATCATTGGCACGCCATCGCGGTTAAGCACTTTGCAGGCGGGAGACATTCCGGCTGACTGCGCGGCGTGGGGTGAGGCCGATGCGCTGGAAAAAACGCGTGAATTTGAAGGGTTGCAACCTTCTTCTGCAAGCGTTGATGAACTTGCTGCCATCCTTTATACCTCAGGCTCAACCGGGCGGCCCAAGGGGGTGATGCTCAGCCACGCAAATATGTGGCTGGGCGCGGAAAGCGTGGCGCAGTACCTGGGGCTTGCGCGCGATGACCGCACATTGGCGGTTCTGCCGCTGTCGTTTGATTACGGGCAGAACCAGTTGCTATCGCACTGGTATGCCGGTGCCTGCGCGATACCGCTTGACTATCTGACCCCGCGTGATGTGGTGAAGGCGATTGACCGGCACGGGGTAACCACGCTGGCCGCCGTTCCGCCGCTGTGGGTGCAACTGGCCGAACTGGACTGGCCGCCGGAAACCGCAGCAAAGCTGCGCCGCCTGACCAACAGCGGCGGTGCCCTGACGCCGGACCTGGTGGTCCGCCTGCGCCGCCTGTTTCCGCAGGCGCGCCTGTTTGCGATGTATGGGCTGACAGAGGCGTTTCGCTCAACCTATCTCGATCCGGCGCTGATCGACAGTCACCCGACCTCGATCGGCAAGGAAATCCCTCATGCGGAGGTGTTGGTGATCGATGACAAGGGCCATGTCGCCGCCAACGATGCCGAGGGTGAACTGGTTCACTGCGGCCCGCTGGTCGCGCAGGGATACTGGCAGGATGAACAGCGGACGGCAGAGCGGTTCCGTCCCGCGCCGGCCGCGTCGCGGTACGGCGGTATGGCGGTATGGTCTGGCGACCGGGTCCGCCGCGCGGCGGACGGCCTGCTCTATTTCGTCGGCCGCCGCGATGCGATGATCAAAAGCGCCGGCAACCGCATCAGCCCGCAAGAGATTGAGGAGGTCGCCGTGGCAACCGGACTGGTGAGCGAGGCGGTGGCGCTGGGCGTGGCCGATGCGCGGCTTGGGCAGGCGGTGCATCTGATCGTCCGGGGTGATCCCGACAGGTCAGATGCAAAAACAGAATTGCCCCGTATCCTTATGCAGGAATTACCGAATTTTATGCAGCCAAAGCACATTCACTGGCGCGCGCAGCTTCCGCTGTCGCCCAACGGAAAGATAGACCGGGCACGGTTGCAGCAGGAGCTTGCAGCATGAAGGCGCTCGGTCCAATCCCGCCCGGATATGCCATGATCGATGGCCAGCTGGCCATCGCCGGGCGCACTGTCAGCGATCTGGTTGCAGAGGCCGGTTCGACACCGCTGTTCGTCTATTCCGCGCAGCACGTGCGCCGCCGCGTTGAGGCGCTGCGGGCGGCGATGCCGCAACGGCTGGCGCTGCATTTTGCGGTAAAAGCCAATCCGTTCGGGCCAATACTTTCGCTGATGAATGAATTGGTCGATGGCTTCGATATTGCTTCCGGGGGCGAACTTGCCCTGGTGCGGGCGGCGGGCATAGATCCTGGCCGGATCAGCTTTGCCGGGCCTGGAAAGACTGACGCTGAATTGCGCGCGGCGGTTGCCGCCGGTGTCACGCTCAATCTTGAATCAGAGGGCGAAGCCGAGCGGGCCTTGGCGATTGCCGCTGAAGCAGGGGGCACGCCGAAGCTGGCGGTGCGGGTCAATCCCGACTTTGACCTCAAGGGATCGGGAATGAAAATGGGCGGAGGGGCCAAGCCCTTCGGCGTTGATGCGGAACGCGTCCCTGATCTTGTCCGCCGGATCATTGCCGCCGGGGCTGAGTGGTGCGGATTTCATATTTTCGCCGGCAGCCAGTCACTTGACAATGATGCAATCATCGATGCCCATGCCGAAACACTGCGACTGGCGGCGCGGCTGGCCGATCAAAGCGGCGCGGCCTTGCCAAAGTGCAATCTGGGCGGCGGGTTTGGCATTCCCTATTTTCCGGGTGATGAGCCGATCGATTTGCCGCAGATCGGCGCGCGTCTGGCCGAACAGTTCAGCGTTTTGCCTCCTTCGCTGGCGGATACACGATTCTGCATTGAATTGGGGCGTTATCTTGTTGGTGAAGCAGGAATATACCTGACCCGGATAGTCGATAGAAAGGTCAGCCACGGCGAAACCTATTTGATTGTTGATGGCGGACTGCATCACCAACTGGCTGCCAGCGGAAACTTCGGCACGGTGGTCCGCCGCAATTATCCTGTGGCGATCGCCACGCGTTATGACGCGCCGGTTGCAGAAGCCGCCAATGTGGTGGGCTGCCTGTGCACCCCGCTTGACCGGCTGGCCGACAAGGCCGGATTTCCGCAAGCTGCGGTGGGCGATCTGGTGGCGGTGTTCTGCGCCGGGGCCTATGGCGCAAGCGCCAGTCCGGCGCAGTTTCTGGGCCACGGCCCGGCGGCGGAAATGCTGACCTGAAATCTCTATTTTGATCTGTCCCATTTTGGGACTATGAGGATAAATCCCGCCGAAAACCGGTAATCCGGCTCAAGGCTAACGCAATATTCACCCTTTTTGGCGATAGCGGAGGGTGAATAGCTGGGGCGCTGCAAGGGATGGGCAATCCCTGGGCCGCCACGGCGCGCGAAAAGGATTTGCCCGATGCCGATTTCTCCGTTGTCCCGCCTGCTTGCCGGCAGCGCCATGTTGAGCCTGGCGCTTTCGGGGTGCGCCGGGACGGCACATGGCCCGCAGCTGCCACCGGCTTCGTTCGTGGCGATGCAGGAAGGGCCGGGCGAGGACTATGTGATTGGCCCGCTTGACGAACTGACCGTGTTCGTCTGGCGCAATCCTGAACTGGGCGCAAAGGTTCAGGTCCGTCCTGACGGGCGCATCACCACTCCGCTGATCACCGATATGCCGGCAGTGGGCAAGACACCCAAGATGCTGGCTGACGACATTACCTTGCAGCTTTCGCAATATATCCAGGATCCGCTGGTTTCCGTGATCGTCAACAAATTTGCCGGCACCTTCAGCCAGCAGGTCCGGGTTGTCGGGGCGACGGAAAAGCCGGCCTCGCTGCCTTACCGCGCCAACATGACCCTGCTCGATGCGATGATCGCGGTTGGCGGGCTGAGCGAATTTGCCTCTGGCAACCGCGCCAAGCTGATCCGTTTCGACAAGGAAACCGGCAAGCAGAAGGAATTTGCCGTCCGCCTGGGCGATCTGCTGAAGAAGGGGGACAGTTCCGCCAACGTCATGCTGATGCCGGGCGACGTGATCATCATTCCCGAAAGCGCGTTCTGAACATGAGGGCGCTGGGGGCACACCGATGAATTCGATTTATGACGAGGCGCGCGCGGCGCTGTTCAGCGTCTGGCACCGGCGCTGGCTGGCCCTTGCGGTCGCCTGGGCCGTGTGCATGGTTGGCTGGCTGCTGGTGGCGATGATCCCCAACACTTACGAATCGCGGGCGCGCATCTTTGTGCAGCTTGATGACGTGCTGTCCGACGTGACCGGGGTTCCATCAGACAGCAAACGCGGCATCGATCGCGTGCGTCAGACGCTGACCAGCGCGGTGAATATCGAAAAGGTCATTCGTGGAACTTCGCTGGGCGATGGAATCACCACGCCCAAGGCGATGGAAAACAAGGTGCTGAGCCTGGCCAAGGCGATCAAGGTTGAAAGCCAGGAAGACAACCTGTTTCAGATCTCCGCGCGTTACGGTGATGGTTCCCAATCCGATGCGCAAAACGCCAAGCTGGCGCAGGACATCGTCCAGAAGGTCATCGATATTTTCCGGGAAGGAAACCTGTCCGGCAATCGCGGTGAAGTGGACCAGTCGCTGGATTTCATGAACCAGCAGCTTGCCGCGCGGCAGAAGGAACTTGAATCGGCCGAACAAAAGCGTCTGGCCTTTGAGGCGCAGAACCCCGATCTTGCCGGGGGCGGCCTGTCCGTGTTGCAAAAGCTTGAGGCCAGCCGCGCTGACCTGCGCGGGATCGATGCCGATCTGGCCGCCGCGCAAAGCGCGCTGGCCGCGATCAACGGGCAGCTTGCCGGTACTCCCCGGACACTGCCGGGCACTGCTTCGACAGGCGGGGCCAGGGGCGCTCTGGCGCAGGCCCAGGCCGATCTGGCGGCAATGCGCGCGCGCGGGCTGACCGAAAATCACCCGGACGTGATCACCGCCAGAAACCAGGTAGCATCGCTGCGCGCCGCAGCGGCGGGCGATACCGGTCCGGCGGGAACGCCCAACCCGGCTTACAGCTCACTCGAATCGATCCGCGCTGACAAGCAAGCCAATGTCATGGGGCTGACCGCCCGCCGCGCCGCGGTGCAGGGCGACATATCGCGCATGACATCGCAGCAGATCACCAATCCCACCGTTGCCGCAGAGCAGCAGCGGATCAACCGCGACTATGACGTGCTGAAACAGCAGTATGACAAGCTGTTGCAGGACCGCGAGCAACTGCGCCTGCGCGGCCAGGTCCAGACCGAACACAGTGCGGTCAAGTTCCAGGTCATCGATCCGCCGACAACGCCGCGCGGCCCGATCTGGCCCAATCGCCCGGTGCTGCTGTTTGGCGTTCTTTTCGCCGGATTGGGTGCCGGTGCCGCTGCGGCCTTTGCAGTGGGGCAGTTGCGCTCCACCTTTGCCACCACGGCCAAGCTGGAACGCTCGCTCGGCCTGCCTGTACTGGGTGCGATCAGCGCGACGCTGACCGATGCCGGGCGCGATCTGCGGCGCAAGCGGATGCGGCTGTTCTATGCCGCCAGCGCCGCGCTGGTTGGCGTATTCGTGTTGCTGCTGACCGCTGAATTCATTCAGCGGGGCATGGTGGCCTGAGGGGAAAGCGATGAGCAAGCACAGCAAGATCCCCGTACCGCCAACCGAAGGCGAAGACGTGGCGGAACCCAAGCCCGCCGCCCGCGGCACACTGATCGAGCGCGTGGTGCGCAATTATGATCTGGTTCAGCTTTCGTCACCGCCGATCCCGGACAACCTGATCCCGCCGCCACCGGTCCGCCGGCGCTATCGCCGCAGCGACGAGGTGATCGAGGAGGCCAAGGTTACGCCGGTCGCCCCGTCCGCGCAAACCGCGCAGACCGCGCCCACGCCGCAGGCGGATCAACCAGCACCTGTGGTACGCGATGAAGAGCGGCCCGAGGTTGTCGAACCGGAAGTCATCGCCTCTCCGCCCGCGCCGGTCGCGGCCGCTTCCGGTACGCTGGTGCCGATGGCAGAGCCGGTACGCTTCAAGGGAGAAATCCATCCGGTACGCCGCCCGCACCTGCGTGAGCAGGGGCTGATCGTGCCAGAAGGTGCGGTGACCGGATTGCTTGAGGAATTCCGCATCGTGAAGCGGCAACTGCTGCTTCACGCATCGCAGCTTGCCCAGCAGGGCATGGGGCAAACCGCGCAGCGGGTGCTGATCTGTTCTCCGCATCCGGGTGAAGGCAAGACCTATACCTCGGTCAACCTTGCGCTGGCGATCGCGGCGGAGAAGGAAACAGAGGTTCTGCTGGTTGATGCAGACTTCGCCAAGCCTTCTGTGCTGTCGTCGCTGGGGCTGCCTGGCGGACCGGGGCTGATGGATGCGCTGTCCAACCCTGATATCGACGTGGCCGATTGCGTGATCGGCACTGACATTTCAGGATTGTGGGTGCTGCCAGCGGGGAACGCCACCACTTCTGACAGTGAATATCTGGCCAGTTCGCGCACCCGCCAGGTGCTCGACCGGTTGACCCAGGGCGCGCCCAACCGCTTCGTCATTTTTGATTCGCCGCCCGCGCTGGCGGCCTCGCCCGCCGCCGAGCTGGCCAAATATGTCGGCCAGGCCGTGTTGGTCGCCCGGGCCGATCGCACCGGGCAGGGCGCTCTTGAAGATGCCATTTCGCTGCTGTCGGCCTGCCCGAACATTCAGCTTTTGCTCAACGCCGTTCATTTCAGCCCAAGCGGTCGCCGCTTCGGTTCTTATTATGGTTACGGGGGATGACCATGAAATCGCACCTGCAATTTTGCCCGGGCGCGGTGGTTGCCAGTCTGGCTGCGGCGCTGGCCGTCGCGGTTCCGGTAACGCTCCACGCTCAGGAAATGGCCTATGGCGATGTTGCCGATGAGGATGGCGGGGATGCGTCCGCGCCGCTGACCGGCACCGCGCGCAAACCCATCGCCAAGGTGACGCCTTATATCGAGGCGGGCCAGGTCCTGCTGGCGGAACTTTCCCCCAACAGCGACACCCTGACCTATTCGATGCTGGCGGCGGGCGTGGATGCCAACATCTATGGCCGCAACAACCAGGGCTCCGTTTCGCTGCGTTACGAACGCCGCTTTGGCTGGGGCGGGCGGGCGCTCGATTCGGATGCGCTTTCGGGTATCGCGCGGTTCCAGACCGCGATCGTGCCACGCGCGGTCAATTTTGAAGTTGGCGCGCTGGCCTCGCGCAATTCGGTCCAGAACAACGGCTCGGTCGTCAACGGGCTGGATCTGGGCAATGCGGTAACGCAGGTCTATTCGGTCTATGCCGGTCCCAGCGTGGCGACCCGCACGGGTGACGTTTACCTCAACGGCCACTATTACTTTGGCTATACCAAGGTTGAAAACCCGCACTCGCTGGTCCTGACGCCGGGGCAGAACCCGATTGACGTGTTCAATTCCTCAACCCGCCACAATGCCGAACTGCACGTCGGCACCAAGCCGGGTGAGCCCCTGCCGGTCGGGATCGGGGCGGGCGCGGGCTATAGCCGCGAAGACATCACCAATCTTGATCAGCGGGTGGAAGATTTCCACGCCCGCGGCGATGTGACCGTTCCGGTTGGCCATGACCTGCAGCTTGTCGGCGGCCTGGGCTGGGAAAACGTCAAGGTATCAAGCCGTGATGCGCTGCGCGACCCCATAACCGGCCTGCCGGTGGTGGGTTCAAACGGGCGCTATGTCACCGATACGTCAGTGCCGCGTCAGATCGCTTTCGAAAGCGAAGGGCTGATCTGGGATGCCGGCGTGATATGGCGGCCCAGCCGCCGCACCGCGCTGGAGGCTCACGTTGGAAAGCGGTATGGCTCCACCAACTATTATGGCAGCTTTGCCTATGCCCCCAATGCCCGGACCAGCCTGAATATCTCGGTCTATGACAGCCTGACCAGTCTGGGCGGGATGCTGAACGACGCGCTGTCCGGGTTGCCGACGCAGTTTGATGCAGTGCGCAATCCGCTTAACGGTGACCTTGGCGGCTGCGTCGCCGGGCAGGGAGCGCTGCGGCCCGGGCAAAGCAATTGCCTGACCGGTGCGCTCAGCTCGGTACGTTCGTCCGTGTTCCGCGGGCGCGGCGTCATGGCCAGCCTGGGCTTTACCGGCGGGCGTTACGGCTATGGCATCGGCGCGGGCTATGATCGCCGCCGGTTCATTGCACTGCCCGGATCGGTGCTGGGTGCAACCGATCAAACCCTGGATGAAAACTGGTGGGTCGCCGCCTATCTCAACGGGCGGATCGACAGCAAGTCCAACTTTGACACCACCGTCTGGGCCAATTGGTATCAAAGCGGAGACGTTCTGGCCGGCAACAGCAATGCGGTTGGTGCAACGGCTTCGTACAACCGATCGATCTCAAGCCGGATCAGCGCGACCGCTGCTGTCGGCGTTACCGGCGTGAACCGCGAGTTCCTGGAAGACATCTGGACTGCCCAGGCCCTTGCCAGCGTGCGCTATTCCTTCTGAGCCCTACGGAGAAACAGAGATGTTCAACGATTTTTACGGGCTGACCGGGCGGGCCTTCCAGCTTACCCCCGATCCGGCGTTCTATTTTGAAAGCCTGACGCACCGCAAGGCGCTGTCCTACCTTTCCTACGGCTTGGCCCAGGGCGAAGGCTTCGTGGTGATCACGGGAGAGGTTGGCGCGGGCAAATCGACTCTGGTGGCGCATCTGATGGCCACCATCGATCCGGCCCGGCTTACGGCGGCGCAGATCGTCACCTCGAAACTTGATGGAGAGGAACTGGTCCACGTCGTTGCCCAGGCGTTTGGCCTGATTGTTGAAGGGCATGACAAGGCCAGCGCGCTCGGCGCGATCGAGGCGTTTCTGCATGACGAGGCCCGCGCGGGCCGGCGCTGCCTGCTGGTGGTGGACGAATCGCAAAACCTTCAGCTTGAAGCGCTGGAAGAACTGCGGATGCTGTCGAACTTCCAGCTTGGAGCGCATCCCTTGCTTCAGACCCTGCTGCTTGGCCAGCCGGAATTCCGCGGAACCATTCAGGAGCATCCGCAGCTTGAGCAGCTTCGCCAGCGGGTCATCGCCGCCCATCATCTGGACGCGATGGAGCGTGACGAGGTTCAGGCCTATGTCGAACACCGCCTGAAATGCGTGGGGTGGGAGGGTAATCCTGCCTTTGACCAGCGCGTGTTTACCGAACTGTATGAAGCATCGGGCGGCGTGCCGCGGCGTATCAACCAGGTCTGCAACCGGCTGATGATGCTGGGCGCGGTGGAACAGCGCAGCCGGATCGACGGGGCAATGCTAAGCCAGGTTCTGGAAGAGCTTGAGCTTGACGGGACGATGCAGCTCAAGCGGCCGGAGCGGAAGCTTGAGCCTGTTGCGGCTGCTTCCGCCGGCGAAGACGCCGCCGTTGCGCAGGTTCCGGTTGACGCGGTGGCGCTGGCGCAGGTCCAGGCCCTGCTTGCCGAACGCGATGCACAGATTGGTGAATTGCAGCAGGCTGTGATCGAGCTTGCCAATGAACGTGACGCCACGCGCTCTGCATCCCCGCAAGCCGATACTGGGCGCGACGAGGCGATGGCCGCGCTTGAGGCAAAGTTTGCGGCGCTTGAAGCCAAGATGCTTGAGCAGGAACAAACCATCCGCCACACGTTGACCATGCTGATCGAATGGATAGAGGCGGACGACCCCAATCGCGCTGCCGCGTGATTGCGCAAAGGCAGGATGGCAAGTGACACGTACGCAGATTGCTGACGGGCAGATTGTCAACGGGCTGTCAGTCGATGTCGAAGACTGGTTTCAGGTCGGCGCTTTTGAAGGCGTGATTGACCGCGAAGCCTGGGATTCGCTCGGCTCGCGCGTGGAACGCAATTGCCATGCGATCCTGGATATGTTCGCCAGTGCGGACGTGAAAGCCACCTTTTTCACGCTGGGCTGGGTGGCGCTGCGGCACAAGGCACTGATGCGGCGCATTGTAGGCGAAGGGCACGAACTGGCCAGCCACGGCTGGGACCATGCCCGCGTCTTTCGGCTGGACCGGGCGTCCTTTTCCGCCGATCTGGAAAAAAGCCGCAAGACGCTGGAAGACGCGGCGGGGGTAGCAATCACCGGATACCGCGCGCCAAGTTTCTCGATCGATCGGCGAACACCCTGGGCCTACATGGTGCTGGCCGAACAGGGATTTACCTACAGTTCCAGCGTCGCGCCGATCACCCATGATCACTATGGCTGGCGGGAAGCGCCGCGCTTTGCCTTCAAGCCGCTGCCATGGTCCGATCTGGTGGAAATCCCGGTAACGACCGCGCATTTCGCGGGCCGCCGCCTTGCCGCGGGCGGCGGAGGGTTCTTTCGGGTCTTGCCCTATGCCTTTTCCCGTTGGGCGATCCGGCAGGTCAACCATCATGATCAGCGGCCCGCTGTGTTCTATTTCCACCCGTGGGAGATTGATCCCGATCAGCCGCGCGTTACCGGCGCTTCGCTGCGGTCGCGGGTGCGGCATTATACCAATCTGGGGGTGATGGCTGAAAAGCTGCAACAACTCGTGGGCGAATTCGCCTGGGGACGGATGGATGTGCTGGCTTTGCGCGAAGCCAGCCGGGCGGTGGAACTGGCGGCATGAACGCGCCGTTTCACAGTCAGACCCTGACGGTTCGCGCGGCCGATCTGGCAGAGCCGGACGAAGCCGCGCGGATTGAACGCTATGTAGCTGACCACCCCGAGGGGACGGCATTCCACCGCCCCGCGTGGCTGCTGGCGGCGGCGCACGGCACCGGCAACCGGGCGCGGGCACTGGTGGCCGAACGGGGTGACGGCCTGCTGGGCTATCTGCCGCTGCTCGATATCCAGTCACCACTGTTTGGCCGCACCTTTGCATCAAGCGGGTTCGGGGTTGGCGGGGGCGTGCTGTCAACCGATCGCAAGGCGGCGGCTGGCTTGATTGAGGCGGCGGAGGAATTGGCCGCGCGGCATTCCTGCCCGGGGATCGAACTGCGCGGCGGGGCGTTGCCTGAAACGCGCGCGGGCTGGACCACAAGGTTCGACGCGCACTGCGGGTTCGTGCGCGATCTTGCGCCGGATGATGAAGCCGAACTGTTGGCGATCCCCCGCAAGCAGCGTGCCGAAGTGCGCAAGGGGCTGGCGGGCGATCTGACCGTTTCAACCGGCACCGCCCCGGAAGACCGCGCGGCGCACTATGCCGTCTATGCTGAAAGTGTACGCAATCTGGGCACTCCGGTTTTCCCGCGGCGGTTGTTTGACGAGATTCTGAATGCCTTTGGCGACGATGCCGATATTCTGACGATCCGCCATGAGGGGGCACCTGTTGCCAGCGTGCTTTCGCTTTATCACAAGGGCGCGGTGATGCCCTATTGGGGCGGGGGAACCTGGGATGCGCGGCGGCTACGCGCCAATGACCGGATGTATTATGAACTGATGCTTCATGCCCGCCGGCGCGGGGCAAGCCGGTTTGACTTCGGGCGGTCCAAAACCGGAAGCGGCGCTTATGATTTCAAGCGCAATTGGGGGTTCGAGCCTGAGCCGCTGGGCTATGCAACCTGGACGGCCCCCGGCGCGCGCGGGCGCAATGTCGATCCGACCAGCGATGATCACAGCGCCAAGATCCAGATGTGGAAACGTCTGCCGCTGCCGCTGGCCAATCTGATCGGGCCATGGATTTCACGAGGGCTGGGGTGACGGACGAAATCCTGTTCCTGTCTCACCGCATTCCCTTTCCGCCCGATCGGGGTGACAAGATCCGGTCGCACCACATTCTGCGTCACCTTGCCGGCTTGCGGCCGGTTCATGTCGGGACGTTCGCGGATGACGACAGGGATTTTGCGGCGCAAGGGGATTTGGCCGCACTGGCGCAAAGCCATTGTCTGGTCCGGCGGTCCAGGCCGCTGATCCTGGCGGGTCTGCAATCGCTTTATCAGCGCCGCCCGGTCAGCCTGCCGGCCTTCGCCAGCACGGAACTTGCCGGCTATATCGCCCGGGTGCTGGCCGATCGGCCGATCGGGACGATCTATGCTTTTTCGGGGCAGATGGGGCAGTTCATTCCAGACAGTTTTCGGGGCCGGGTGATCTTCGATTTTGTCGATGTCGATTCGGCCAAATTCGATTCCTACGCCGAAAGCGAGCGCGGCATCCGCCACTGGATCAACGCGCGCGAGGGACGATTGCTGAGCGCCGAGGAAGCGCGGATTGCCCGGCGTGCTGACACCAGCCTGTTCGTCTCGCCAGAGGAGGCTGACCTGTTCAGCCTGCGGCTTTCGCCCGGCGACCGGGCTGCAAGCGACATCCGGGCGATCCGCAACGGCATAGACAGTCACTATTTTGATCGCGCGGCAGTCACCCCCGAAGCAAAAATGCTGGCTTGCGGCGGGCCGCGGCTGATTTTTGCTGGGCAGATGGACTATGCGCCAAACCATGCCGCGGCATTGCGGGTGATCGAACGGCTGCTGCCGGCGATCCGCGCCGCACTGCCGCAAGCGACCTTTCACGTGGTTGGCCGCGCGGCGGGTGAGCAACTGCTGCGGCATCACGGGCAGGATGGGGTTTATGTGTGGGGCGGTGTCGATGACATCCGCACATACCTTGCCGCCGCCGATCTGGCCCTGATCCCGCTGGATCTTGCCCGGGGCGTACAGAACAAGGTGCTGGAAGCCATGGCCATGGCCCTGCCGGTGGTGCTGACCAATGCTGCGGCAACCGGGGTAAACGCGGTTGCCGGGCAGCAGTTGCTCTGCGCCGATGATGACCGCGATCTGATCGCGCAGACCCTTGCGCTGCTGTCACAGCCGGAACGGGCCGGCGCAATGGGTGCGGCCGCGCGCCGCCATGTGGTTGACACGCTAAGCTGGGAAGCGACCCTGGCTCCGCTGGAAGCCATGCTGGACCCCTTGCCGCGCGCCGCCCGCGATGCCGCCTGACGTGTTGACCGGGCCGCCGGCTTTCGCCTGGGCCGGTTTGACACCGGCCTGGCGCGGGGCGCTGATCCGGCTGGGGCTGGTGTGGCTGGCGCTGATCGGGGTGTTCCATTTCGACTGGGCGAACATCGCGGACCAGTGGTGGAACAGTTCCACTTACAACCACATGTTGCTGGTGCCGCTGATTGTCGGTTGGCTGATCTGGCAGCGCGCGCATCAGGTGTTGCTGCTGGACCAGCGCTGCTGGTGGCCGGGGCTGGGCGCAGTCGCGATGGCGCTGCTGGTGTGGGTGCTGGGCGCGCTGTCCGGCTTTGACCTGCTGCGTCAGACCGGGGCCGTGGCCCTGCTGCCGGCCAGCCTGCTGACCTTGACGGGGCCAAAGGTTTTTGCCGGCCTGCTGTTCCCCATGGCCTTCATGGCGCTGATGGTTCCCTTTGGCGATGAATTCATCGCCCCGCTGCAAATGATCACGGCAGCGCTCACCATTTTCCTGGTCAAGCTGAGCGGAATTCCCGCCACGATTGACGGGGTGTTCATCGATACCCCGGCGGGCCTGTTCGAAGTGGCAGAGGCCTGTTCGGGGGTGAAGTTCCTGATCGCGATGGTGGCCCTGGGCGTTCTGGTGGCGCACGTCGGCTTTCGGGGCTGGAAGCGGCGGGCCGCGTTCATGGCGCTGTGCATCGCCGCGCCGATCCTCGCCAACGGGCTGCGCGCTTTCGGCACGATCTATGTCGCGCAGTTTGTGGGGGCGGAGCGTGCCGGCGGGATAGATCACATTGTCTATGGCTGGATATTCTTCGCCATGGTTGTTGCCGCCGTGCTGGGTATTGCCTGGCGCTTCTTTGATCGCGCAGCCGATGAACCGATGATCGATCCCGCAGCGATCGCGGCCAATCCGTGGCTCACCCGGCTTGAGCGCACATCATCGGCGGCCCTGCCCACAATCGCCGGGCTTGCGGCGCTTGTAGCAGCCGCGCTGCTGTGGGCGCGCGCGGCGGATGGTCTTGCCGCACCCTTGCCGGGGTCGATTGCCTTGCCGCAGGTTCCGGGCTGGCACCGGGTTGACTATGCCCCGGCCGCCCCGTGGGATCCGCGCGGCGCAGGGGCCGATCACCGGCTGCTGGGGCGCTATGCCGATGCTGCCGGGCACCGGGTCGATGTGTTCTTTGCGCTGTACGATGCCCAGCGCGAAGGCAAGGAGGCGGGCGGCTTCGGGGAAGGTGCGCTGCGCGCGGGCAGCGGCTGGGCTTGGCTGGGAGAAGGGCAGGGCATCGATAATGCCAAAACGGACCGGCTGCGATCCAGTCACGGTGTGGAGCGGTTGGCCGAAACGTACTATCGGACCGGTTCGCTGCTCAGCGGCAGCAACGTTGCGCTGAAGCTCGAAACGATCCGCAACCGGCTGATTCTGCGCCCGCGCACCACGATGATGCTGATCATATCCGCCGAAGAACGGCCCGGCCACGCCGCCCGGGATGATGTTGCCGCTTTCCGCCATGCGGCGGCACCGATCGGGCCATGGATGGACCGCATCGGTTCTGGCCGTTAGGAGCACGGCCCATGTGCGGAATTGCCGGAATCTTTCACCTCTCGACTCCCAAGCCGGTCGATCCCCAGCGGGTTGAACGGATGTGCGATGCCCTGGCTCATCGCGGTCCGGACGGGCAGGGTGTGTGGACTGCCCCGGGTGTAGGGCTGGGGCACCGCCGCCTGTCGATCATCGACGTTGCCGGATCGCCGCAGCCGATGGCCTCCAGCGATGGCCGCGCCATGCTGGTTTTCAATGGCGAGATATACAACTTCCATGAACTGCGTGAGGAGCTGCGCGCATACGGCGCACAGTTCCACACCGATGGCGATAGCGAGGTTATCCTTGCCGCCTGGCAGCGTTGGGGGCCGGATTGCCTGAGCCGGCTGCACGGGATGTTCGCTTTCGCGATCTATGATTCCCAGGCCCGCACGCTGTTTCTGGCGCGTGACCGGCTTGGGGTGAAACCGCTGTTCTATGCGCCCTTGAGCGACGGCAGCCTGATCTTCGCGTCGGAACTGAAAGGCCTGCTGGTCCATCCGCTGCTGCGGCGCGACATCGATCCGCTGGCGATCGACGACTATCTGACCTGGGGCTATGTCCCCGATCATCGCTCTATTTTGCAGGGGGTTCACAAACTTCCCGCCGGCCATTCGCTGTTGCTGCGCCACGATGCGCCGCTGCCGGCCCCGGCGCAGTGGTGGGACGTGTCCTTTGCCGAACGGCGCAGCGGCACCGCCGCTGATCTTGAAGCGGAACTGCTGCACCTGATGCGCCAGGCGGTGACATCACGGATGGTGGCCGACGTGCCGCTGGGCGCATTCCTGTCAGGCGGGGTGGACAGCTCCAGCGTGGTAGCGCTGATGGCGGAGGCGGGCCGCGATCCGGTCAAAACCTGTTCGATCGGCTTTGACGTCGCCGGGCTGGATGAAAGCAGCTATGCTGCGGAGGTAGCCCTGCGGTTCGGCACCGATCACCGCAGCCGGATGGTTTCACCGGATGATTTCGATCATGTCGATGATCTGGCGGCGATGTTCGATGAACCCTTTGCCGATGCCTCGGCCCTGCCAACCTGGCGGGTCTGCCAACTGGCGCGCGAAACCGTTACGGTCGCGCTGTCGGGTGACGGCGCCGATGAGGCTTTCGCCGGCTATCGCCGCCATGTGTTCCAGCATGGTGAGGACCGGGTTCGCTCCGTGCTGCCGCAGGGCCTGCGCGGGCCGCTGCTGGGAACGCTGGGCGCAGCCTATCCCAAGGCGGACTGGGCACCGCGGCCATTGCGGGCCAAGGCCACCCTGCTGTCGCTCGCCGGAACCAGCGAGCAGGGCTATGCCCGCGCGATTGGCATTGTGCCGCCCGAACTGCGTGACCGGCTTTATACCGCCGACTATCTCCGGCTGCGCGGCGATTACCGCGCCGAAAGGGCGCTGATTGACCTGATGCGCGATGCACCGGCCCGGTCAGGGCTGGACCGCGCGCAATATGCCGATCTGAAGTTCTGGCTTCCCGGGGATATCCTGACCAAGGTTGACCGGACCAGCATGGCCGTCAGCCTGGAAGCGCGCGAACCGCTGCTGGATCACCGGCTGATCGAATTCGCGGCTGCCCTGCCTGAACGCCTGCGTGTGCGCCGGGGTGAGGGCAAGTGGCTGCTCAAGAAAACGATGCAGCGCTATCTGCCGGATTCGATCCTGTATCGGCCTAAGCAGGGCTTCGTCACACCGATTTCCACATGGTTCCGCGGGCCATTGGCGGCCAGCGCGCGGGCGATTGGCACCAGCAGCGCCCTGGCGCGGAGCGGCTGGCTGGATGCGCGGCAGATCTCCGCGCTGGCCGAAGCGCATATTTCGGGCCGATCCGACAATGGCCGGCTACTGTGGCAATTGCTGATGCTTGACCGGTCACTGACGCGGCTGGGGATTGCCGCCTGACAGGCCTGTCCAGGTTAAGTCCCTTCCCCGTGGGGGAAGGGACTCCAAGACTTATCGCGAATCGACCATGACCACTTCGGCGTCATCGATCGCTTCCACGGTAAAAGCCGTCTCTCCGGTTATCGCCACACCGTCACGCGACTGCACTTCCACGCCGTTGACGCGAATGCGACCGGTCGGCGCGACCAGGTAAATGTACCGCGCTGGATCGGGTAGGTATTCGACCGACTGACCTGCCGGAACCGTGGCGGCCAGCACCCTGGCATCGGCGCGGATCGGCAGGGCTTCGTCACCTTGCGGATCGCCGCTGGCCAATACCTCCCACCGGCCGGCGCGGTCGCCGCGGGGAAATTCGCGCTGGCCCCAGGCGGGCTTTTCACCAGCGTGATCGGGCATGATCCAGATCTGGAACAGCGTTGTCGCTTCATCCTCTATGTTGAATTCGGCGTGCTGGATGCCGGTGCCCGCGCTCATCACCTGAACGTCGCCGGCGGCGGTGCGGCCTTCATTGCCCAGACTGTCACGGTGGCTGATCGCGCCGCTGCGAACGAAGGTCACGATTTCCATGTCGCGGTGCGAATGCGGGGGAAATCCACTGTTCGGTGCTATCGTATCATCGTTCCACACGCGGATATTCCCCCAGCCCATCCGCTGGGGATCATGATAGTCGGCAAAGCTGAAATGGTGGGCAGCATCAAGCCAGCCATGGTCGGCATGGCCAAGCCCGGCAAAGGGACGTACTTCAATCATGGGATATTCCACCTCGGCGGGAAGTTATCGCCGGAATGTCCGCCATATGGTGCCGCAAGTCCGGACTTCAAGTGAGCGTCAGAACGCCTTGCGCAGCCCCACAAAGAAGGCCCGGCGTGGCCCCCATTCGGGCTGGCCGGCCCCAACACCCGAGCCATCGTGAATCAGATAGGCCTTGTCGAACAGGTTGACCACATCGACCCGCACGGTGAACCCTTTTTCCGCATTGGCACCGAAAACCTGGGCAAGGCCAAGATTGACCTGCAGGTAGGGCGATTGCTTGTCGCCATTGGGCACGGTGCCGAGCGTGCGGCGCAGGCCATCACCATAAATGAAATCGAAGCTCGGTTGGAACTGACCAAGGCGGTTGTCGATCTTCAGCGCACCGCCGCCGGAGATGGTCCAGCGCTGCGAATGATCGGTGTAGATGTAGTGGTTCCTGATATAATCCAGCTCTGCCTGATGAAAGAAGAACTGGTTGGATATGATATTCTTCGCCTTTTGCGCGCCCGTTGCCACGTTGACGTAAAATTCGGCCGGGTGGCTTTCATAGTTCAGGCCGAACTCGGCCCCCCAGGTGTGCGATTTTTCATAGTTGAACGGGGACTGGATCAGGGTTGATCCAAAATGTTCCTCATCAAGCAGATTGCGCTTGATCTTGTAATAGAGATCCACCGACAGGCTTAGCCGCTTGGTCAGGAAATGCTGCATTCCCACGTCAAAGCTGTGCTCACGTTCAGCCCGGATCGGATCGGCCTGCTTGTTGGCCGCCTCATTGGTGGTTCCATCGAACGCGGCCAGCGCTCCGGAGGCGACCAGTTCGATCGGCGGCGGAGTGAAATTGCGGGCATAGCCGGCGTGAAATGTGGTGGTGCCGGTGGGTTTCCACACCAGCCCGGCACGCGGGCTGATCTGGTCTTCGGTAACCAGTGCGTCAGACCGGTCGTAACGCAGGCCATAGTTGAAGGTCAGCGTGTCGCTCAGCGCCCATTCGTCCTGGATATACAGCCCCAGGGTCGATCCAGAGCGGCGCTGGTTGAGCTGGATCGCCAGCGGGACGTCACTGGTCTGGTTGCCCAGCGTATCCACGGTGAAAACCCGGGTCAGGCTGTCAGTTTCCGTTCGTTCCTTCTGAAAGAACGCACCGGTCCGCAAATGGTGGGCATCGCCCAGCTTGATCCCGGCATCCGCCTGAACGCCCCAGGCCAGGCTGGACTGCGTCAGGTCGGTATCGACCCCGGTGAACATCAGTTGCCCGCCGGCGGGATCGGGCGTGAAGTGCGCCTTGGCATAGCGGATGAACGGCGCTATCTGAATATCCACACCGTCACCGGAATATTGCCAGGCGAGCACGCCAAAGTGGGATTGCTGGCGCTGGTTCTGATCCAGCGTGGTGGAATCAAATGTGGTCCGCCCGTTAAGGTGGAATTCCACCGGCAGACCCGTCGAGTTGGGAATCTGGAACTTGCCCTCTGACGTGCCGCCAAATGCGGTAAGGCGGCTGGTATCGCTCAGCAGATAGGACAGATAGGCGAAACCGCGGGTCTGCTGGGTGTGATCATGGATGGCCGAGCGGGTCGGCGTCGGATTGGAAATTCCCAGATCATTCTCAAGGTAGCTCGCCGAAATGAAATAGTTGAGCCTGCCGACCGAATCGCGCAGCGTGGCGCTGGGCTGCACCGTGCCATTGCCGCCGCCGTAGATTCCAATATCGCCATCAAGATCGAAACTGTCGGTGCGGGTCTTCATATTGACCACGCCGGCGGTGCGGAACCCGTATTGGGCGGGCAGGGCGCCGGTGATCACCTCGATCGAATTGGCGATACGCGGATCGACCAGCGCGCCGAACCCGGCAAAGCCCTGAGGAACGGTGATGCCATTCAGGCGATACTGGATATTGCCATGTTCGTTGCGGATATGGACTTCGCCATCGCCGTCGGAATCCTGCGCCACACCGGGGGCCTGCAGCAATACGCCCTTCAGGTTGCGGTCGGCTCCGCCGGGCTGGATATCCAGGCTCTGCCGGTTGAACTTGTAATCATTGGCGCCCAGCGAGGTGTCGATCGAATCGCGCGCCACGTCCAACCGCCGGGCGGTGACGACAATGGCGTTATCCTTGCCATCCTGATCGTCAGCGGTGGTTGGAGTGGTTGGGGCAGCGGATTGAGCCATGGCTGGTGTGGCCAGCAAGGCTGCGGAACAAAGCAGAAGCGAACGCACTACGAAGCCTTTTCGATTTCTCGTGTGCGCAGGTTCCTAAGCTTCATGTGACATTATCACAATGCGACCGATCGCACGCATCTCACGCTTGGCCGTGTCCGGAAGCCAGGTAGTCCTCGCTTTGCATTTCCATCAGCCGGCTGACGGTGCGTTCAAACTCGAATCGTCCGTCCCCGCTTTCATACAGATCTTCCGGCTCTACTGCGGCGGTGGCGATCAGCTTGACCTTGCTTTCATACAACGCGTCAATCAGCGTCACGAACCGCGCGGCTTCATTGCGCTGCTGCGGCCCCATTTGCGGAATGCCGACCAGAATGACCGTGTGATAGGTGCGCGCGATCGCAAGGTAGTCCGCCGCTCCGCGCGGTTCGCCGCACAGCCGCTTGAAGCTGAAAACCGCAACGCCCTTGAAGCTTTTGGGCACGTGCAGGGTGCGCCCGCCACCCAGATCAAGATTGGCGGACGGCACATTGGCGCTGTCCTCTGGCGGGTAATCGGTCAGGCGATAGAACGCCTCGCGCACCTGAGCGGTTGCGGCATCGCCAAGCGGGGTGTGCCAGGTATCGATGCCGCCCAGCCGGTCCAGCCGGTAATCGACCGGGCCGTTGAGTTCCATCACGTCCAGTTCGCGCTCGATCAGCGCGATGAACGGCAGGAAGTGTTCGCGGTTGAGCCCGTCTTTGTATAGCTGATCCGGCGCGCGGTTGGACGTGGTGACAATGGTCAGCCCGTGCGTGACGATCAGCGCGGTGAACAGCCGCCCCATGATCATGGCATCGGCCGAATTGTTGATCACCATCTCGTCAAAGGCCAGCACGCGCAGACCCTGCGCGATCCTGGCCGCGACCGGCTGGATGGGATCGCCGGATTCGGCCTTGCGCGCCTCGTGCAGCAACGCGTGAACCTCCAGCATGAAGGCATGGAAATGGACGCGCCGTTTTTGCGGGATCGACAGGCAATCGTGGAACAGATCCATCAGCATGGATTTGCCGCGACCAACCCCGCCCCACAGATAGACCCCGCGGGGGGGAGGGGCCTTTCTGCCAAACAGGCGGTCAACCAGCCCTGTGCCGCCTTGAGTCGCCTCAAGCTTGGTCTGAAGGACATTCAGCCGCTCTGTCGCGGCGCGCTGCTGCGGATCGGGGCGCAGTTCTCCCGCCGCCACCAACGCCTCATATCGCACAAGAATAGCAGTCATCTGCGGGACGGCTTGCGCACTATTCCCGAATAGGTGGCGACCAGGTGTTCGTCGCCATCACCCTGAACGATCGTTCCGCGCAGGAACACCAACCGGCCCGTTTCGCGCACCACCTCGATCAGGGCGTCAAGCGGCCGGGTAAGCTGACCGGCTCCGATGAACTGGCTGGAAAGCTCCAGCGTTACTGATCCGGCGGCATCGCCATCCAGCAGAATGCGCATGGCGGCAAACAGCGAAATGTCCATCATCGCCAGCGTTACGGCGCCGTGGACCATGTCGAGCAGGTTGGAATGGCGCCGTTCCGGAAACATCCGCACCCGGCACAGGCTGGAACCTTCAGCGCGAACCAGCATCCGCCCCATGGTCTGGGCGTTGAACCGGCTGTCATCGGCCAGTTCCCACCGGTGCCAGCCCGGATGATCCGGATCAGCCTCGTAGATGAATCCGCCAGTCGAAACCATTCAGACGTGCCGTTCGGCCTGCATCTTCTTGATTTCCGCAATGGCCCGCGCCGGGCTGAGCCCCTTGGGACAGACATTGGCGCAGTTCATGATGGTGTGGCAGCGATAGAGCCGGAACGGGTCTTCCAGATCATCCAGCCGTTCGCCCGTCATCTCGTCGCGGCTGTCGGCCAGCCAGCGATAGGCCTGAAGCAGGATCGCCGGACCCAGGAACTTGTCACTGTTCCACCAATAGCTGGGGCAGGACGTGCTGCAGCAGGCGCACAGAATGCATTCATACAGACCGTCAAGCTTTTCGCGCTGCTCGGGGCTTTGCAGGCGCTCCTTGCCAGAGGGCGTCGGGCTGACGGTCTGCAGCCAGGGCCGGATCGAGGCATATTGCGCATAGAAATGGGTGAAATCGGGAACCAGATCCTTGATCACTTCCATATGCGGCAGCGGGGTGATGCGGATATTGCCCTTCAGATCCTCGATCGCGGTGGTGCAGGCCAGGCCGTTGCGCCCGTTCATGTTCATGGCGCAGGATCCGCAGATCCCTTCACGGCAGGACCGGCGGAAGGTCAGGGTCGGGTCCATCTCCGACTTCACCTTGATCAGGGCATCAAGCACCATCGGTCCGCAGGCATCAAGATCGATATCGAACGTGTCGTAATGCGGGTTCTGCCCGCTGTCGGGATCATAGCGATAGATGGTGAACTTCTTCACCCGCGCGGCGCCCGGCGCGCCGTGATGCCGCCCCTTGCCAGAGATCTTGCTGTTTGCGGGAAGGGTAAAGGTCGCCATGTCGGTCCCTGTCGCTGGTTTCGGCCAATGCCGTCTTGCCGCACTCTCTAGCGATTCATCGCGGTGGGGCAAGCGGCGGCGGACGGAAAAATGCAGTTTTGCCTCAGGGATCGTCCACCCGTTCCGCCAGCGGAGGGGGGCTGTTTGCGCGCATTGATCGCAGATCAAGCGCAATCAGCATCGCCAGCATCGCGATGTCGACCAGTTCAACCATGCGCGCTGCGATTTCATCGCCAATCAAATCAACGAAGCCGAACAGCACGGCAAAAAACGTGATCAGGCTGAGCGAGGAAAAAGGGACCGGGTAAAACCGCCGCGAGACGAGGCTGATTACCAAGAGTGCTGCAAGGCAACTTGCCGCGATGCCGATTTGCAAGATGGTGGTCCGTGAAGGGGCGGTGAATGGACCGTATCCATATCCATCAAGGATCAACCGCGCCACTGGCCCCATCAGGATTATCACGGCAGTCGGCCAGGTGTCTTTGCCGTGCCGATTGCCAAGCCACGCCACGACTGAAATAGCACAAGCCGTCAAGACCAGCCGGGGTGCAAGCCCGATCATAGATCCGTCAGGGTCAATTCGCTCAGCACCGTTGCCACAGTCAACACCAGCACAGCGACAGCGAGTAGCCCGATGGCAATGGCAACTATCAGCAGCATCCTGAGCCAGATGCGCATCGGCCCATCAAGCGCGAAAGATTGGGCGGGGAAAAGGGTGGAGGGGTGCGACCCGAACGGATTCGTCGCCGGTGAGGGCGTGGTAGAAACCTCGGCTCCCTCCGAGGACAGGCGTTGCGCCTCGACTGGTTCGGGTTGAAGCTGGATTGATTGACCTGTAACTGAATTACAGGTCGGAATGGTGATCAGAACGGTGTTTGTACGACGATAAAGCCGGGCGATCTGCGTGCGAGGCAAGCCGCCCAGGCGTTGACGGATTACTTCAATCCGCTGGTTGACGGCAGATTCGGAGATACCAAGTTTTCTGGCGATTTCCTTGCTGGTCATGCCTTCAGAGACCAGCGCCAGCACCTCTCGCTGCTTTTCAGTAAATGAATTGAGAATCGTGACCTGGTCTATGCGTTGTTCCATATGTGAACTGGATAGCCGTGCAGATGCAGGCCGCCAAATTGTTTCGTTATCTGTTTTGATGGTTGGGATGACATCAGCCAATAGAGGCAGAAAGTGCAGATCGCGCTTTGAAGGTGATGGCAAGCGTGCGACGCTGTCCTACTGTTTGGCAACATGCAGAAGCGGTCACGGGATTACAAGGGCGGGTGGTTATGGGATTTGCAAATTGGTACGACGAGCAGGTCGTCCCCCGGCTTATTCGCTGTGCCTGTTCTTCGCCCGCGATCATGGCGCTGCGGACGAAGGTCGTGCCGCTGGCGTCGGGACGGGTTTTTGAAATCGGCTGCGGCGGCGGGATCAACCAAGAGTTCTATGACGCGCCGCGAATCGACAGCTATTGCGGGATGGATCCCTCTGCCAAGGGACTGGAATTTGCCAGAGCCTCGGCCAATCAGAAGGGCTGGAGCGCCGATATTCGCGAGGGAACGGGGGAAGCCATTCCTTATCCTGATGCGAGTTTCGATTGTGTGGTTTGCACTTTCACACTGTGTTCGGTGCAGGATCAGGCTGGCACGCTGGCGCAATTGCGCCGCATTCTGAAGCCCGGCGGGCGGCTGTTCTATACCGAACACGGCCGCGCTCCGGATGCCAATGTGCTGCGCTGGCAGGAACGGATTGAGCCGGTCTGGAAACGCCTGGCCGGCGGTTGCCACCTGACCCGCCCCATTGGTGATGCGGTTGCCCAGACCGGGTTTGACGTGCGGGAAATGGGCCGGCGTTATCTGCCCAAGACGCCGCGCTTTGCCGGGTGGGTCGAATGGGGTGAGGCGATTCGCATCTGAGGATCAGAACGCCCGTACTTCGCCGACCTTGAGTATCCAGGCATTGTTTTCGCCATATTGCTGTTCCAGCGCGGCGCGGCGGAAGCGCTCTGGTGCCTCGAACGGGTTCTCGGGCGTCAGCATGATGCTGCCCCAGTGCATTCCGATTGCCTTGGCGGCACCAATCGCGCGGGCGATGCCGATTGCTTCTTCAGGCGTCGCATGGCTGGCTTTCATGATGATTTGCGGTTCGTAAGCGCCGATCCCGACCAGGGCGAGGTCGAACGGACCGGCCCGTTCCCCGATCTCACGAAAGACTGCGCCGCTGGCCGTGTCGCCGCCGAACCAGACTGACTTGCCATGCGCAGCCAGCCGAAAACTGGCCCACAGGGTACGGTTGCGATCAAACAGGCCGCGCCCGGAAAAATGCACGGCGGGCAGGGCGGTTACCGCCAGATCGCCAAGCGACCAGTCCTGCCACCAGTCAAGTTCGACAATGCTGGCAAAACCCAGCCGGCTGAGCACCGCGCCAACCCCCAGCGGGCAGACCACCGGGGTCGAATCCCGCCAGCGATAGGTTTTGAGTGCGGCTATATCGAGGTGATCGTAATGGTTGTGGCTCAGCACGATCAGATCAAGCCTGGGTAAATCTTGCGCGGCGACGGCTGGAGGCAGGAAGCGGCGCGGACCGAAACCGGCCGGACCTGCCGCCTTGCCCAGATAGGGATCGGTCAGGATCAGCTTGCCGCCCAGCCGCAGCGCGAAACAGGCGTGGCCCAGCCAGGCGATGTGGTTTTCCGGCAGGGCAGCCAGATCGGGCGGGCTATCGGTCGCCAGACCCGGTGGCAGCGGCGGCAGCTTCGCGCGCCGCATGTCCCACAGCAGGAACTTCAGGAAATCCCTAAAGCCCGCACGACTGGTCGGGCTGCCGGGAGGATTGCGAAAGCCCCCACCAGGCCGGTGATGCGCAGGCCGCATATCAGCCCGGACGGGGGAATTCATCTATGCAGTTCCGGATTATTCGCCAAAGGTGCGTTGCCACCAGCCGCGACGCGCCTTGCCGGTTTCAGCCGCTGGTTCGGGTTCCGGTTCGCCGGCGATGGCAAGCTCAGGCATATCCTCCGCCGCGTCGATTTCCGCTTTCTTTTTGCGGGTCCGCTTGGGCTTGGCTTCTTCTGCCGGAACGGCATCCACAGCCGGTGCCTCGGCTTCGACCACCTCGGCCTCAACCTTCTTCTTGCGGGTCCGTTTCGGTTTGGCCGGAGCTTCGCTTGTCTCGGCCTCTGGTTCAGGCGCAGGGGCGGGAGCGTCCTCTGCGACTGCTACCCCGTCCTCAGCCTTCTTCCGACGACTGCGCTTCGGCTTTGCCGGGCTTTCTGCAACCGCTGGCTCTTCCACAGGCTCGGCAGCATCCGGGGCTTCGGCCTGGACTTCTTCGGCAGTCTGTTCATCGCCGCCGTTCTCATCCCGGCCACGGCCACCACGCCGCCGCCGCCCGCGACGCCGCCGCTTGCGTGGGGTTTCGCCATCTTCCGAAGTTTCATCGTCACCGGCATGATCAGCTGCGTCACCGTCCTCGGCCTCCGCGTCGTCCGGGGCCGCGCCTTCATCTTCGCCGCGGCTCTCGTCACGTCCCTTGCGGCCGCCGCGGCGGCGACGTTTACGGCGGCGTTTGCCGTGGCCATCGCCGTCATCACCGCGGTCATCCGCGTCGGTCTCTGCGCCGAATTCATCTTCTTCGTCCTCGGCGTCGAAGTCGTCTTCTTCCTCGATGGCGACCGGTTCAAAGCGGGGGGTGAACTCGGGGCGGGGGCCGGAAGAACCAACCCGCATCTTCGCGCCTTCGTTCTCGCCTTCCGGCAGAACCTCTACCCTCACACCGTAGCGTTCCTCGATTTCGGCAAGGTCTGAGCGCTTGGCATTGAGCAGATAGACCGCGGCTTCGGTGCTGGCGAACAGCGAAATTACCGAACCTTTGCCCTTGGCCGCTTCGTCTTCGATCAGGCGCAATGCGGAAAGTCCGGCGCTGGATGCGGTGCGGACCAACCCGGTGCCGTCGCAGTGCGGGCAGCCGCGAGTTGTGGCCTCAAGAACCCCGGTGCGCAGCCGCTGGCGGCTCATTTCCATCAGCCCGAAGCTGGAAATGCGGCCAACCTGAATGCGGGCGCGATCGTTCTTGAGCGCCTCCTTCATCGCCTTTTCGACCTTACGGACGTTGGAATTGTATTCCATGTCGATGAAGTCGATCACCACCAGTCCGGCCATATCGCGCAGGCGAAGCTGGCGGGCGATTTCCCGCGCTGCTTCAAGATTGGTGTTGAGCGCGGTCGCCTCGATCCCGTGTTCCTTGGTCGAACGGCCCGAGTTGATGTCGATTGAAACCAGCGCCTCGGTCGGGTTGATAACGATGTAGCCGCCGCTTTTAAGCTGAACCACCGGATCGTACATCGCGCTGAGCTGATCTTCCGCGCCATAACGCTGGAACAGCGGCACCGGATCTGCATATTGCTTCACCCGCTTGGCGTGGCTGGGCATCAGCAGCTTCATGAAATCGCGGGCGGCGCGGTAGCCATGCTCACCTTCAACCACCACGTCCTCGATATCGCGGTTGTAGATGTCGCGGATTGCCCGCTTGATCAGGTCGCTGTCCGAATGGATCAGCGCCGGTGCGGTGCTTTTCAGCGTGGTTTCGCGGATGCCGTCCCACAGCCGGGCAAGATAGTCAAAATCGCGCTTGATCTCGGTCTTGGTGCGCTGCAGTCCGGCGGTGCGGACGATGCAGCCCATTGACTTGGGAAGATCGAGTTCGGCGATGATCGATTTCAGGCGCTTGCGGTCCGCGGCCGAGCTGATCTTGCGGCTGATCCCGCCGCCGTGGCTGGAATTGGGCATCAGCACGCAATACCGGCCGGCAAGGCTGAGGTAGGTGGTCAGCGCGGCGCCCTTGTTGCCGCGTTCTTCCTTGACGACCTGGACCAGCAGAACCTGGCGGCGCTGGATGACGTCCTGGATCTTGTAACGGCGGCGCAGCGCCATGCGCTTGGCGCGCAGCTCATCGGCTTCCGTGGCGTGAGCGCGGCTGCCGCCACCCTGGCGGCGCCGACCGCGCCCCCGGCGGCGATTGTCACCGCTGCTTTCGTCTTCGCTGGCTTCCTCGCCGTCATGATCGAAACCGTTTTCAACGTGGCCGTCCTCGATAGTGGCGACCTCGTCCTTCTCATCGGTGTCAACTTCGGTCACGCCGCCGAATTCGTCTTCGTCATGGCCGTGGCTGGTTCCGGCCATGTCATCGGCCAGCGCCTCGCCCAGTTCATCGTCGCCGACGAAATCCTCTTCACCCTCGGCAATGGCGCGCAGCGCTGCCTCTTCCTCGGCGTGAGCGGCTTCTTCGGCCAGAAGAGCCTCGCGGTCTTCTTTGGGGATCTGGTAATAATCGGGGTGGATTTCGCTGAAGGCCAGAAAGCCATGGCGATTGCCGCCGAAATCAACGAAGGCCGCCTGCAGCGACGGTTCTACCCGGGTAACCTTGGCCAGATAGATATTGCCTTTGATCTGCTTGTGATCAGCAGATTCAAAGTCGAATTCGTCAATCCGATTGCCCTTCAGCACCGCCACCCGGGTCTCTTCCGGGTGGCGCGCATCGATCAACATACGCGTTGTCATTCAAAATACTCCATGCGCGCCGGTGCGGGGCGTCCTTCAACGAGGCGTCCCGGGATATGGCGCGGCTTTGTGCGGAAACTCCGCCTGCCGAAACAGGGCTGGCGGTAGTGTTCGATTTGCCGCAGCGCTTGTGCGCTGCGGCGGCGTGGTGCGTGTCTGCTGCAAGGAAAAGATGCGGCATCAATAAGCCCGCATGATCGGCCGCCCAACCCGTCTGCGCCCCGGTGGGCAGCAGCAGACGGAACGGCGAAAGGCTTTTCATTTCAACATCAACCTGTTTGACCCCGGCACACGGTGCCGGGCTCTCTCCTCCGGGGTCAGCGCCGATCCGAAAACCGTTTCGCGCAAGTTCTTGCGGGAATTTACGGGGAAGGATCGGAACATGATCGTTCCGGTAATATGGGTGCCTAGCAAAGGTTCACAAGCGCGGCAAGTAATTGGACCGCCACTTTCCAACCTGTCCGCAAGCCCCGGTTTCTGCATTCCGGTGATTGCACCGCCTCCTTACAGACTCTAAGCGGTTGAGCGAGATGCGTCGCTGGTTGCAGATCCTTGCCCTGTTCATTGCACCGGTCGCGGTCTTTGCCGCGATGATCGGGGTTGATCGGCTGTTTGGCGCGCCGGGGCGAGGCCGTGCCTATGTGGTGGACGTTGATTTGCCGCCTGTGGGCGAGGCACGGGGCCTCCCGCCGATCGCCGGACCGCAGGATGGCAGCCGTCCGCTGGTGGTGATCGATGCCGGCCATGGAGGGAAAGATCCCGGTGCTGGCACCGGCGCACTCAAGGAAAAGGATGTGACGCTGGCCCTGGCCCAGGCCCTGCGCGCGCAATTGCTGAAACTTGGCGGTATCAGGGTGGCGATGACCCGCGATGAAGACCGGTTTCTGGTTCTTGCAGAGCGCTCAGCAATTGCGCGCAAGCTGGATGCAGATCTGTTCATTTCCATCCACGCTGACAGCACCGGCGATAATGCCGAGGCAAATGGTGCTTCCGTCTATACCCTGTCTGACAAGGGCAGCAGCGAAGCCGCGAGCAGGTTTGCCGCGCGTGAAAATGCGGCAGACGTGATCAACGGCGTAAATCTGGGCAAGCAAAGCGATGCGGTCAGTTCGATTCTTGTCGACCTGTCCCAGCGGGACAGCCTGGCTCATTCCCAGGAATTCGCCAACCTGATCCTGCGCGAAGGTGCCGGAAAAATGCCGTTTCGCGAACGCTCCGAGCAATCTGCGGCCTTTGCGGTGCTAAAGGCTCCAGACATTCCATCCGTGTTGTTTGAAACCGGCTACATCAGCAACAATGCGGATGCAGCCCGGCTGGGATCGCCAGCAGGACAGGCGACTTTTGCCGAGATTACGGCCAGGGCGATCCGGGCATTTTTCGCGCGGACCCGCAATCTGCCGGCGGCGAACGATCCCGGTTTCAGGTACTGATTGCGCTTGAGGGGCGGTGCTGAATCCACGGCGCGAATTCAGCGATGGATTGCACGTCGATGGCGCTGGCAAATCCGGATTACCTCATGCTAGAGCGCCTGTCCTATGCCTGAAAGCCAAGAGCCTGAATCGATCCACTTGCGCATCCGCCGTGAGGCTGGAGGGCTGTGGGGGCATTTGCGAGACCGGCTGGCACGGTTGGGTGATCGCATTAGCGGCAGCAATGGCGGAGTGTGGGTGGCGCGGCAATGGCAGATCAGCCGCTGGTTCCGGATCGGAGCCTATGTGCTGGGCGCTGTGGTTGCGCTGAATTTGCTGGTGTGGGCATTGGTGACCCGTAATCTGCCTTCGGCCAATACCCTGCTGACCTATCAGCCGCCATTGCCAACGATGGTGCGCGGCGTAAACGGAGAGATCGTTTACAGCTATGCGCGCGAACGCCGCGTGCAACTGCGTTTTGTCGATTTCCCCAAGCCGCTGATCAATGCTTACCTATCGGCAGAAGACAAGAATTTCTGGACTCATGGCGGGGTGGATTACACCGGCCTTGCCAGCGCCGTGGTCGACAATCTTACCAAGATCGGCACGGATGAGCGCGGCCGTGGCGGCTCGACGATCACCCAGCAGGTGGCGAAGAACATTCTGATCGGTAACGAGCGTTCGCTTGGGCGCAAGTTCAAGGAAATGATCCTGGCCCGCCGTATCGAAGGCGCGCTGACCAAGCAGCAAATCCTTGAACTCTATCTCAACGAAATTCCGCTTGGTCGGCAGAGTTTTGGTGTGCAGGCTGCGGCACGGGCCTATTTCGGCAAGGATGTTGGCGATCTGACCCTGGCCGAGGATGCGTTTCTTGCCATCCTGCCCAAGGCGCCAGAGAAATATGGCCGCGCCAACAATGCCAATGCGGCGCTGGAACGACGCAACTGGGTGCTGGACCAGATGGTCAAGAACAGCGCCGTGTCCGCGGCCGATGCAGCGCAGGCCAAGGCCCAGCCCCTGGGGATCATCGCGCGCCGTGTTGATGTGTATGACCCCTCAACCGGATACTTTGTTGAAGAGGTGCGGCGCCGGCTGATTTCGGACTATGGCGAAAAGGCGGAGGACGGCCCCAACAGCGTCTATGCCGGCGGTTTGTGGGTGCGCACTTCGCTTGATCCGGAATTGCAAAAGGCAACGCAGGACGCCTTGCGCGCCGGTTTGGTGCGCTATCAGGGCGGCCGGGGATGGGCGGGGCCGATCGCTCGCATCAAAATTGAGGATGATGACTGGCAGGGGCAACTCGCCACACTGAACAAATCGATCAGCTATCAGGATTGGCGCGTCGGACTGGTGGTGTCGCGCGCGGGGCCGCGGGCAACCATCGGTTTCGCCGATGGCAGCACCGCACCGCTTGGCGGACTGCCTGATACGCTGAAGAAGGGCGATGTAATCGCCGCCAGCCCGGCCGGAGGCGATGCCTGGGTAGTTCGGACAATTCCCGCCGTATCGGGCGGTATGTTGGTGGAAGATCCCCGCACCGGCAGGGTGCTGGCGATGCAGGGTGGGTTCGATGCCGGGCTGGACAGCTTCAACCGGGCAACTCAGGCAGAGCGTCAGCCAGGATCGACGATCAAGCCGTTCGTCTATGCCACCGGGCTTGACTATGGCATGACCCCGGCCAGCGAAGTGCTCGACGGCAAATTCTGCGTCTATCAAGGGGCAAAGCTGGGGCAGAAGTGCTTTGTCAACTTCGGCAATTCCGGTGGCAGCGGCCTGCACACGATGCGTTGGGGCCTTGAACAATCGCGGAACCTGATGACGGTGCGGATCGCCAACGATGCCGGCATGGATCACGTCGTCAAACAGATCGACCGGGTGGGTATCGGGAAATACCCGCCCTATCTTTCCTTCGCGCTGGGGGCCGGTGAAACCACGGTACAGCAGATGGCCAATGCCTATGCCGCGCTGGCCAACAACGGGATACAGTATCCCGCTTCGACCATCGATTTCATCCAGGACCGCAACGGCAAGATCATCTGGCGGGCTGACAACCGGCGGTGCGACAAGTGCAACATGGCCGCCTGGGATGGCAAGCCGATGCCCCGCTTCGCCTCGCGCGGGAAACAGGTGATGGACGCGCGGACCGCTTATCAGGTGGTTCATATGCTGGAAGGCGTGGTTACGCGCGGAACGGCAGTTGCCCTGCGCGATCTGAACCTTCCCCTGTTTGGCAAGACCGGCACAACCACAGGGCCAACCAACGTCTGGTTTGCAGGCGGCGGACAGAACATAGTCGGTGCGGTCTATATCGGTTATGATCAGCCGCGTTCATTGGGCGGCTATGCCCAGGGCGGCACCTTTGCCGCGCCGATCTTCAAGCAGTTCATCCAATCGACCCGGGGGCGGTGGGACAGCCGCCCGTTTGTCGCGCCCGCCGATGTCCATATGGTCAAGATCGACCGGGTCAGCGGCAAGCGGGTGTTCGATGGCACGCCCGGCAGCGATCCAAAGGCGTCGATCATCTGGGAGGCATTCAAGGCTGATACCGAAGCCAAGCGGAGCAACGGCAGCGATGATCTCGCCAAACAGCGCGATGCGCTGCTTGCAGCGCTGCGCCGCGGGTCGCGGGCGCAGACTGCGGCACCCGCGGTCAGCGCCGAGACACCGGACGTTCCAACCGACACTCCGTCCATCTCAGCTGACGAAACTGTCGCCAATCAATAGGCCAATCAGCAGGCAAGGTGGACATGGGCGGTCATTGGGCGCACAATCGCCTGATGAAATTGCATTTGATCCGTGTGATGGTCGCTTTCCCGGCCCTGTTCCTGTCTGGCGCTGCAGTGGCCGATCTTCCGCCGGGGAAGAGGGCACCTGCCTTTGTCACGCAGGGTGCACTCGCCGGCCAAGTGTTCTCGTTCGATCTGCGTGCGGTTTTGCGCAAGGGGCCGGTGGTGCTCTATTTCTATCCGAAAAGCTTTACCCAGGGCTGCACGCTTGAAGCGCACGCCTTTGCCGAATCGATGGATCAGTTCAAGGCGGCGGGCGCAACCGTGATCGGGCTTTCGGCGGACGACCTGCCAACCCAGACCAAATTTTCCACTGAAGGCTGCCGCAACAAGTTCCCCGTGGGTGTGGCCACGCCTGCGTTGATCAAGGCCTATGACGTGGCGTTGAAGCGGGACGGGATGCCGGCCGGTCTGGCGACCCGGACCAGTTATGTGATCGGTACCGATGGACGTATCAAGCTGGCCTACAGCAACATGGATTACCGCGATCACGTAAAGCAGACGCTGGACACGGTTCGCGCCTTGCAAGGGGCCGGGGCGGCGGGCGCAGTTGGAAAA
Source organism: Pseudomonadota bacterium (assembly GCA_018240895.1). Lineage (GTDB taxonomy): Bacteria > Pseudomonadota > Alphaproteobacteria > Sphingomonadales > Sphingomonadaceae > Novosphingobium. The sequence continues at coordinate 82,315 of JAFEEX010000008.1, forward strand.
TCGCACACGCACTGATCCCGCACAGCAGCGCACCTGCTTTACAATCCGGGGCCTTCCGCTAAGCGGGGGCCGACCTGACTGCTGCGGCTTTTGCGTATCTTTGTGGAGTAGAAATCATGCGTGCCGAAGGGCAGGCTCATATTGACCGGATCGGGGCGGCGCTGGCCCTTGTGCGCAAGTTTCTGGACTGGGACCGCGCGCTGCGCCGGCTTGACGAGCTTAATGCCCGTGTCGAGGATCCCAAGCTGTGGGACAATCCCAAGGAAGCCGAAGCGGTGATGAAGGAACGCCGCCGTCTGGAAGCGGCAGTGGGAACCGTGCAGGACATTTCCGCCAAGATGGCCGACGCGGTCGAGTTCATCGAGCTGGGCGAAATGGAAAACGACGAGGCGACGATTGACGAAGGCGTAGCCGCGCTGGCCGCGCTGGCCGATCGCGCCGATGCCGACAAGGTTCAGGCACTGCTGGGCGGAGAGGCTGACGGCAACGATACCTATATCGAAATTCACGCCGGCGCCGGCGGCACCGAAAGCCAGGACTGGGCGGAAATGCTGCTGCGAATGTATGCCCGCTGGGCCGAACAGCGCGGCTTCAAGGTTGAAACGATCGAATACCAGGCGGGCGAGCAGGCAGGGATCAAATCAACGACGATCCTGGTGAAAGGCGAGAACGCCTATGGCTATGCCAAGACCGAAAGCGGGGTTCACCGGCTGGTCCGGATCAGCCCCTATGACAGCTCGGCGCGGCGGCACACCAGCTTCAGTTCGGTCTGGGTTTTCCCGGTGATCGATGACAGCTTTGAAATCGACATCAATCCGGCCGATCTCAAGATGGACACTTACCGCGCTTCCGGGGCTGGCGGCCAGCACGTCAACACCACCGATTCGGCCGTTCGCCTTACGCACGTTCCCTCCGGCATCATTGTTGCCAGTCAGCAGGACCGCAGCCAGCACAAGAACCGCGAGATCGCGATGGGCATGCTCAAATCGCGGCTTTACGAAGCCGAAATGCAGAAGCGTGAGGAAGCCGCCAGCGCCGAACACGCTGCAAAGAGCGATATTGGCTGGGGCCACCAGATCCGCTCCTACGTTTTGCAGCCCTATCAGATGGTCAAGGATTTGCGGACCGGCGTGACCAGCCCGACACCGTCTGACGTGCTGGACGGCGCGCTTGATCCCTTCATGGCCGCTGCCCTGGCGCAGCGCGTCACCGGCGAAAAGGTTGCGGTGGAGGATGTCGATTGACACGGCGCGGGGCAGCCCTTGCCTTGATGCTGGCGCTGGCTGCCTGCAACCGGACCGATGCCGATGCCGGACGGCCTGAAGGCGCGCGCGGATTTCCGCGGGCTGATCGTCCGGTTTCCGCGCCGGGGCAGAAGGAATCGACTACCGAAGATCAGCGCGACAATCTGGGCGAGGCGAAGGTCGTAATGGACCTGGCCTCTATCAAGGCCGGCACCACCGTTGCCGATATCGGCGCGGGGGAGGGATATTATACCGTCCGCCTGGCGGAACGGGTCGGCGGAAAGGGCCGGGTGCTGGCGCAGGACATCGATCCCGAAGTGATGCAACGCCTTGGCCAGCGGATTGAGCGTGAGCGGCTCGACAATGTATCGATCAAGCTTGGCGAGCCCGATGATCCCAGGTTGCCAGTCAACAGTTTTGACCGGATCTTCATGGTGCATATGTATCATGAGGTGCAGGAACCCTATGCGTTCCTGTGGCGTCTGCGGCCGGCGTTGCACGAACACGGGCAGATCGTGGTGGTTGATGTCGACAAGCCGACAGACCAGCACGGCATTCCGCCGGCGCTGCTTTTCTGCGAATTGAACGCGGTGGGCTTTCGCTTGGCCGAGTTTGTTCGTAAGCCGGAATTGAGGGGTTATTATGCGCAGTTCGAAGCAGTCGGACCGCGCCCGGAACCCAAGGACATAAAGCCGTGCACAGCGGCCAGGGGAAAGACGGTAACGCAATGAGTGCGGTTGGTACTTTCAAGGGCTTGAAGCCGATTCTTTACGGCGGGCGTGAAGTCTGGCCACTGATCGAAGGCGGCAAGGGCGTGGCGGTTTCGAATCATTCCAGCTCCGGCGCCTGGGCGGCGGCAGGGGGAATCGGCACCGTCAGCGCGGTCAATGCCGACAGCTATGACGCGGAAGGCAAGATTGTTCCGCAGGTCTATGACGCGCTGACCCGCAAGGAACGCCACGAACAGCTTATCCGCTATGCGATCGATGGGGCGGTGGAGCAGGTCAAGCGGGCCTATGACATCGCCAGCGGGCGGGGCGCAATCAATATCAATGTGCTGTGGGAAATGGGCGGCGCGCAGCAGGTGCTGGAAGGCGTGCTGGAACGGACCCGCGGCCTGGTTACCGGCGTGACCTGCGGCGCGGGGATGCCTTATCGCCTGTCAGAAATCGCGGCGCGTTTTGACGTGAATTACCTGCCGATCATCAGTTCGGCCCGCGCGTTTCGTGCATTGTGGAAGCGGGCGTACAACAAGGTGGCGCATCTGATGGCGGCGGTGGTCTATGAAGACCCGTGGCTGGCGGGTGGGCACAACGGCCTGTCCAATGCTGAAGACCCGCTGAAGCCGGAAGATCCCTATCCCCGCGTCAAGGCGCTGCGCGAAACCATGCGGGCAGAGGGCATTGCGGACGATGTTCCGATCATCATGGCCGGGGGCGTGTGGTTCCTGCGGGAGTGGGACCACTGGATTGAAAACCCGGAACTTGGTGCAATCGCCTTCCAGTTCGGCACCCGTCCGTTGCTGACGCAGGAAAGTCCTATCCCCCAGGCCTGGAAAGACCGCCTGCGCGAACTGGAACCGGGTGATGTCCTGCTTCACCGCTTCTCGCCCACCGGATTTTACAGCTCGGCGGTGCGCAATCCCTTCCTGCGCAGTCTGGAAGATCGCTCGCACCGCCAGATCCCCTATTCGAAGGTTGAAGCCGGCGATCACACCGTTCGGCTTGACGTGGGCGTTCGGGGAAAGAACTTCTGGGTTACACCGCATGATCTGGAGCGGGCGCGGGGCTGGGTAGGCGGCGGTTTTTCCGATGGCCTGCGCACGCCTGACGATACCATCGTGTTCGTGACTCCGGCGGAACGGCAGGAAATCCAGCAGGACCAGAAGGATTGCATGGGCTGCCTGTCACACTGCGGGTTCTCGTCATGGAAGGATCATGACGATTACACCACCGGCTATCTGGCCGATCCGCGCAGCTTCTGCATCCAGAAGACATTGCAGGACATCGCCCATGGCGGAGACATCGACAAGAACCTGATGTTCGCCGGCCATGCCGCCTACCGGTTCAAGCAGGATCCGTTCTATTCCAACAATTTCACGCCGACCGTGAAGCAATTGGTCGACCGCATTCTGACGGGGGATTGATGGCGCTATTCGTCTGACTGGTCGATCAATTCGAGCCGTTTGACGATCTGGCTGGGGGACAGCAAGGCGCCGGGGGCGATAACGGCATTGGCGCCAATCCTGACGTCGTCCCCGACAAGAGCACCGAATTTTTCGACATTGGTGTCGATCATCTCGCCCTGATGCCAAATGCGGATCGTTTTGGAGGACAACTCGTTTCGATAGTTGGCGATCATTGCGCCCGCCTCAACATTCACCCGCGCACCAAGAATGGAATCGCCGACAAAGCTCAAATGAGCGATCTTTGAATGTTCAAGCAGGACAACCGTTTTAAGTTCGCAGGCCGGCCCGACGATACAATCGAGGCCAACAAACACCCCGCCGCGCAAATATGCGCCGCTTGCGACAAAGGCATTGGGGCCAATTATCGCGGGCGCTTTGACAATTGCGCCCGCTTCGATTTCGGCAGACCGGTGCCGCGCGATCCCATCTGCGATCTCATAACCGGTTTCAAGCTGCCTGATCTGTGAGAGCAGTAGTTGAGGCAGGTGCTGCGTGACAGCCCAGGGAGCCGCGTCGATCTCGCCAAACGGTGAGCCGCTCCACGAGGAAATGAACCGGGAAATTGCCGGGGGATCAATTCCGCGATTCGGCACGTGCCGTTTGCCTCAATCGAACTCCCATGCGCGTTCGCCGTGGCTGGCAAGGTCAAGCCCCTCGCGCTCGTCATCTTCGCTGACGCGCATCGGGAACAACAGCGATACCAGCACCGCGATGACCGCGCTGGCCACTGCTGACCAGATCGCAACCACGCCAACCCCAACTGCCTGTGCCGCAAGCTGGCTGACCATGTTTGCACCTTCGGCATAGCCGGTGCCGCCCACTGCGGGGGACAGGAACACGCCGAGCAGCAGTGAGCCGGCCATGCCGCCAACTCCGTGCACCGCGAACACATCCAGCGAATCGTCAATTTTGAGCCGCTGTTTGATGATCTGGATCATCGGATAGCACACCGCAGCTGCAACCGCGCCAAACACGATGGCCGCACCGGGTGAAATGAACCCGGCGGCAGGCGTTACCGTGGCCAGCCCCGCCACCGCGCCAGTGGCAAAGCCGACGCTGGTCGGCTTGCCCACCATGAAACGCTCAATCCCCAGCCAGACCATCGCCGCCATGCAAGCGGCAAGGTGGGTGTTGATGATCGCGCTGGCGGCATCATCGTTGGCGGCCATGGCCGATCCGCCATTGAAGCCGAACCAGCCTACCCACAGCAGGGCCGCACCCGCCATGGTCAGCGAAGGGGCATGGGGCAGCATCAATGTGCGGGGAAAGCCCTGGCGCTTGCCAAGCAGCAGCGCGGCGACCAGTGCCGAGACCCCGGCTGTGGTATGAACCACGATGCCGCCGGCAAAATCCAGCGTGCCGATCGTGCTGGCCAGCCAGCCGCCGCCCCACACCCAGTGAGCCACCGGGGCATAGACCAGCAAGCCCCACAAGGCGCTGAACCCGATCACCCAGCCAAACCGCGCCCGATCAACCCAGGCGCCAACCATCAGCGCCGGGGTAATCGCCGCGAATGCCATCTGGAACAGGGCAAAGGCGCTTTCCGGTATGGCGTAATCCACGCGGACATTGCCCAGATTGTTGAACATCGCGTTGGACAGGCCGCCAATCCAGCCGTTGCCGTTGGGGCCGAACGCCAGGGTATAGCCGCAAACAACCCACAGCAGCGAGGCGACCGCCGCAATCGCCCCGACCTGGATCAATACCGACAGGAAGCTTTTGGCGCGAACCAACCCGCCATAAAACAGTGTCAAGCCGGGCATGGTCATCAGCATGACCAGTGCTGTCGAAACCAGGATCCAGGCTGTATCGCCTGAATCGGCCACATCGACGGTCGCGTCCTGCGCCATTGCGATCGCCGGGATGAGCGGTGCAGCGGCAGCCGTGCAGAGGGCGGCAAATTTGCGCATGAAATCGTTTCTCCCCCGATGCGGCACCAGCCAGGGCCGAATCCTTGCCGGTGCCATAAAGCATCGTTTGCAGTGTCGGCAAGGCACCTGGCTGACAGCGGGCGCTGCCGGTTTGATCAGGTCCAGCCTTCCAGCACCTGATCGGGCGGACGGTGGCCATCTGCCCAAAAGCGGATATTCGCGATCACCTTTTCGCCGGCATGGCTGCGGCCCTCTATCGTGGCGCTGCCAAGGTGGGGCAGGGTGATCACGTTGGGCATGGACAGCAGCCGGTGATCAACTGCGGGTTCATTTGCAAACACGTCCAGTCCGGCTCCGCCGATCCGCTTGTTCTGCAGCGCGGCAATCAGCGCCTCCTCATCAATCAGGTCGCCGCGCGCGGTGTTGATGACATAGGCATCAGGCTTCATCGATGCGATCCGCACTGCGTTCAGCACATGGCGGGTTTCCGCCCCGCCAGGGCAATGCAGCGAAAGGACGTCGGCTTCGGCGATCAACCGGTCCAGATCAGGCTCGAAACGCGCGCCGAACATATTCTCGATACTGGGGGGCAGGCGGTGCCGGTTATGATAGGCCACGTCCATGCCGAATGCCCGCGCCCGGTGCGCAACGGCCTGGCCAATGCGCCCCATGCCGATGATCCCAAGCCGTTTTCCCCCCAGGCAATGCCCCAGCATGGTCGATGGCGCCCAGCCGGTCCAGTTGCCGTCACGCACCAGCCGGCTGCCTTCGCCCAGCCGGCGCGGGACCGACAGGATCAGCATCATGGTCAGATCGGCCGTGTCATCGGTGAAAACGCCGGGCGTATTGGTGACAATGACCTTGCGTTCGCGGGCGGCGTGCAGGTCGATATGCTCAATCCCCGCACCGAAGTTGGCGATCATCCCCAGCCGGTCGCCCGCAGCGGCCAGCATATCGGCGTCAATCCGGTCGGTTACGGTCGGCACCAGAACGTCGCTGCTGGCCATGGCTGCGATCAGTTCGTCCCGGCTCATCGGGCGGTCTTCGGCGTTGAGCGCAACGTCAAACAGTTCGGCCATGCGTTCCTCCACCGACGGCAGCAATCGCCGGGTGACGTGAACGCGCGGGCGGCCGGCCATGCGGCGGCCAGAGCTAACATCGGTTACGACAGTCATGCTGTTTCGCTAGGACGCGGCAGCGGGAGAGGTCAAGCGACTTGAAGCCGCAGCCCTCATGCGGCTATCGGAGAATCGCACACCATGAAGCTATTGCCTGCCCCCCTCCTGCTTTTGATCAGCGCGCTGACGGCGTCGCCCGCCGCGGCGGAGGATTCCAAGACGCCCTATTGGGCATCGATCCGCGCAGGGGTGGTCAATATGCGCGCCGGTCCCGGTGAGGACTACCGGATCGATTGGGTCTATCGCCGTCCACAACTGCCGGTTCGCGTGGTGCGGATGATGGAAGGCTGGCGCCTGGTGGAGGACCCGGATGGTGCGCGCGGCTGGGTGCTGGCGCGGTTCCTGACCCGTCAGCGCACCGCTTATGTCAGGAACAAGGGCCTGGCAGATATGCGCAGCGACAGGGGCGATGACGCCAGACTGTTGTGGCACGTCGAGCCGGGGGTAATCGCCTTGATCGGCGATTGCGATAGCGGTTGGTGCGCGGTGACGATTGGTGACCGCAAGGGTTTCATGAAGCAGGACAGGTTGTGGGGGGCGGGCACCCCCTGAAGGGAACCCGCCCGCCGCTCAAAATCCGTCCAGAATCAAATCAGTTCGACCGCAACCGCAGTGGCCTCTCCGCCGCCGATGCACAGGCTGGCGACACCCTTGGTCTTGCCGTGGCGCTTCAAGGCGGCGATCAGCGTGGTGACGATCCGGGCACCAGACGCCCCGATCGGATGGCCGAGCGCGGTGGCACCGCCATGAACGTTGATCTTGTCATGCGGGATGCCCAGATCGTGCATCGCAAACATCGCGACGCAGGCAAAGGCTTCGTTGACTTCGAACAGATCGACATCGCCAAGCGACCAGCCAGCCTTGTCCAGCACCTTGTTGATCGCGCCGACCGGTGCAATCGTGAAGTCCTTCGGTTCCTGGGCATGGGCGGCAACCGCCACAACTTTCGCCACGGGGTTCAGCCCCTTGGCCTTGGCCTCGCTCTGACGGGTGAGGACCAGAGCGGCTGCACCATCGGAGATTGAGCTGGAGGTGGCGGCGGTGATCGTCCCGTCCTTGGCGAAGGCGGGCTTGAGCGAGGGGATCTTGTCAGGCCGGCCCTTGCCCGGGCCTTCGTCGGTGGTGACCACGGTTTCGCCAGCGCGGCTGACCACGGTGACCGGGGCAATCTCGTCCGCGAAAGCGCCATCGGCGATCGCGGCATTGGCGCGGCGCAGGGATTCGATTGCGTAGCTGTCCTGATTTTCGCGGGTCAGTTGATAGGCGTTGGCGGTATCCTGCGCGAAGGTTCCCATGGCCCGGCCCGGCTCATAGGCATCTTCCAGCCCGTCAAGGAACATATGGTCATAGGCCGTGTCATGGCCAATCCGCGCGCCAGAACGGTGCTTCTTGAGCAGGTAGGGCGCGTTGGTCATGCTTTCCATGCCGCCCGCGACAACCAGATCGATCGTGCCGGCCGCCAGAGCCTCTGCCCCCATGATCACCGTCTGCATTCCGGAACCACAGACCTTGTTGACCGTGGTGGCCTGAACCGATTTGGGCAGGCCGGCCTTGATTGTGGCCTGACGCGCCGGGGCCTGGCCGAGTCCGGCGGGAAGGACGCAGCCCATATAGACCCGGTCAACATCCGCGCCGTTGACGCCCGCGCGCTCAACCGCGGCCTTGATCGCGGTTGCGCCAAGGTCGGTCGCGGCGACATCGGACAGCGCGCCTTGCATCGCGCCCATCGGGGTGCGGGCATAGGACAGGATGACGATGGGATCATTGGCGGAAAGCTGGGCCATGGGGCGTCCTCTCTCAAGATAGATGTGGTTTCGTAACGTCTCTAATGCTGCACTGCGGCAATGGCAATTGCATCGTGGCGGCATGACTACGTTTGAAATTGATTTTGCGATTGGCCGGGAGCGGGTATTTCCGCATCTTGATCAATCTTTCGGGAACCAGACACACTATCCAGCGCGGTCAGAAATCTTGCAATCGCCAGCGCGATGCTGGATATAAGTCGTAAATCAAAACTTATCAGGGGAAACGCCATGCCAGATTCTGACACCGCCCGGATGGATGCCGTGCTCAAAGCCCAGCGCGCGGCGTTTACCGCGGCCATGCCCGAACCGCTTTCGGTCCGCCGCGACCGGATCGACCGGGCGATTGCGCTGCTGATCGATCACAAGGATGACTTCGCCAAGGCCGTCTCGGCCGATTTCGGCCACCGCAGCACCGAACAGACCCTGATGACCGATATCATGCCCTCGGTCGGCGCGCTCAAGCATTCAAGGAAGCATTTCGAGGCGTGGAGCCGCAACGAGAAGCGCAAGGCGATGTTCCCGCTTGGCCTGCTTGGCGCCAAGGCTGAGGTGATGTGGCAGCCCAAGGGCGTGGTTGGCGTAATGGCGCCGTGGAATTTCCCGGTCGGCATGGTCATGGTGCCGATGGCCGGGATCCTCGCCGCCGGTAACCGCGCGATGATCAAGCCGTCCGAATTCACCGAGCGCGTCGCGGATCTCTTCGCTGAAGTGGTGCCCAAATATTTCGCCGAAGATGAAATGGCGGTGTTCACCGGCGGGGTTGAGGTGGGGGCGGCCTTCTCGAAACTGGCGCTGGATCACATCATTTTCACCGGCGCGACCAGCGTGGGCAAGCACGTGATGCGCGCCGCTGCTGACAACCTGGTTCCGGTCACGCTCGAACTCGGCGGCAAATCCCCCACCTTTGTCGGACGCAGCGCCAACAAGGCGCGGGTCGGTGCCCGCGTGGGCCTCGGCAAGATGATGAACGCCGGGCAGATCTGCCTTGCCCCCGATTATATGCTGGTCGCCCGCGAGCAGGAAGATGAGGTGATCGGCAGCCTGGTCAGCAGCGTGACCGCCATGTACCCCAGCCTGCTGCACAACGATGACTACACCTCGGTCGTCAACGGCCGGAACTATGAACGGTTGCAGGGTTATCTCACCGATGCGCGCGAAAAGGGCGCGGAGCTTATTGAGGTCAATCCGGCGGGCGAGGACTTCGCCTTTTCCAACGGCAACAAGATGCCGCTGACCATCGTGCGGGGCGTGAACGATTCGATGAAGGTGATGCAGGACGAGATATTCGGGCCGATCCTGCCGGTGATGACCTATGACAGCATCGATCAGGCGATCGACTATGTGAACGCGCATGATCGCCCGCTGGGCCTGTATTACTTCGGCGAGGACAAGGCCGAAGAGAACAAGGTGCTGGGCCGGACGATCTCGGGCGGGGCCACGGTCAATGACGTGCTGTTCCACAACGCGATGGAAGACCTGCCGTTTGGCGGGGTTGGCCCGTCGGGCATGGGCAATTACCACGGGCATGACGGGTTCAAGACCTTCAGCCATCTGCGCGCGGTCTATCGCCAGCCGGGAATGGACATCGCCAAACTGTCGGGTTTCAAGCCGCCCTATGGCAAACAGACCCAGGCGACGCTGAAGCGCGAACTGAAGAAATAGCGCAAAGCCGCGAAGCAAAGCCAAATTTCCCCGGCCATCGGGGCTTACCCCACTTGCGCGGGCGGCGGGGCGGGACTAGGGCGCGATCATCCATTTACTCGGGCGATTCAGCCTGAAGTGAGGCTTCGCGTGGTCGACCTGTCGCAGTATTTGCCGATCCTGATTTTCCTGGCGATTGCCCTGGGATTGTCAGCCGCGTTCGTTTTTCTGCCGATGGGGGTGGCGCGGCTGACCGGGACGCACAATCCCACTGCGGAAAAGCTCAGCGAGTATGAATGCGGATTTCCCGCGTTTGAAGATCCTCGCAGCCAGTTTGACGTGCGGTTCTATCTGCTGGCGATCCTGTTCGTGGTGTTCGATCTGGAAGCCGCGTTCCTGTTCCCCTGGGCGGTGACCTTCACCAAACTGGGCTGGGCAGCGTGGATCACGATGATGGTGTTCATCGGTGAATTGCTGGTTGGCCTGGTCTATGCCTGGAAAGTTGGAGCACTGGACTGGGAATGAGCACTCTCGTCAACGCATCGGGCCAGCCGCTTGCCGCCGGGCAGGGCGTCACCGCGCCCGATCCGGCCTTCTTCAATGACATCAATGCCGAAGTGCATGACAAGGGCTTTCTGGTCACCAGTACCGAGGACCTGTTCCAGTGGGCACGCACCGGCAGCCTGTGGTGGATGACCTTTGGTCTGGCCTGCTGCGCGGTNNCGCGGTGGAGATGATCCACGTCAATATGCCGCGTTATGACATGGAACGCTTCGGTGTTGCCCCGCGCGCCAGTCCGCGCCAGTCGGACGTGATGATCGTGGCGGGTACGCTGTGCAACAAGATGGCCCCTGCGCTGCGCAAGGTTTACGATCAGATGTCGGACCCCAAATACGTCATCTCGATGGGAAGCTGCGCCAACGGCGGCGGCTATTACCACTACAGCTACAGCGTCGTGCGCGGCTGCGACCGGATCGTGCCGGTGGACATCTACGTTCCCGGGTGCCCGCCGACTGCAGAAGCGCTGCTTTATGGCGTGATGCAATTGCAGCGAAAAATCCGCCGCACGGGCACGATCGAACGGTAAGGGTTGGAACGATGGGCCAGGTTTTCCATTCCGCTCCGCGTTTTGCCGCCAACGATGGCGTGGCTGATGCCGTTGCCGCCACGCTTGGCGCGCGGCTGCTTTCCGCGAAGGAAGATCACGGCGAGCTGGTGTTCACCGTTGCGCGGGACAGCATTGCCGACGCGCTTTCGTTGCTGCGCGATCGCCACGAATATCAGCAGCTTATGGAAATCGCCGGGGTTGATTACCCTGATCGGGCCGAACGGTTCGAAGTGGTCTATATGTTGCTGTCGGTGACGCGCAATCACCGCGTCATCGTAAAGGTCAGCGCCAGCGAGACTACCCCGGTGCCGACCATCACGCAGTTGTGGCCCAATGCCGGGTGGCTGGAGCGTGAGGTTTTTGACCTTTACGGCGTGATCTTCTCCGGCAATGCCGATCTGCGCCGCATCCTGACCGACTATGGCTTTGAAGGGCATCCCTTCCGCAAGGACTTCCCGCTGTCCGGCTATGTCGAGGTGCGTTATTCCGAAGAGGACAAGCGCGTGGTCTATGAACCGATCAGGCTGGCCCAGGATCTGCGCCAGTTTGACTTCATGAGCCCGTGGGAAGGCGCGGAATATGTGCTGCCGGGTGATGAAAAGGCGGGGGACAAGGCATGAGCTTCACTCTCGAACAGTCACCGACTACCGGTGATGAAGTCATCACCAATTACACCATCAACTTCGGGCCGCAGCACCCCGCCGCGCATGGCGTGTTGCGGATGGTGCTGGAACTTGATGGTGAACTGATCGAACGGGTCGATTGCCATGTCGGCCTGCTGCATCGCGGCACTGAAAAGCTGATCGAATACAAGACCTATCTTCAGGCGCTGCCCTATTTCGACCGGCTCGACTATTGCTCGCCGCTGTGCATGGAGCATAGCTATGTGCTGGCGGTTGAAAAGCTGCTGAATGTCGAGGTTCCGCTGCGGGCGCAGTATCTGCGGGTGCTGTTCGCCGAATTGACCCGCATCTGCAACCATATGCTCAACATGGGCAGCCACGTGATGGACGTGGGCGCGATGACGCCCAATCTGTGGCTGTTTGAAGTGCGCGAGGATTGCCTCAATTTCTTCGAGCGCGCATCGGGCGCGCGAATGCATTCGGCCTGGTTCCGCCCCGGCGGCGTGCATGAAGATGTGCCGCAGCAACTGCTTGATGATATGGGCACGTGGCTCGACACCCGGCTGAAGCCGCTGTTCGAAGACGCGATGAGCCTGGTGATCGACAACCGCATCTTCAAGCAGCGCAACGTCGATATCGCCGTGGTGAGCAAGGAAGATGCGCTGGCCTGGGGCTTTTCCGGCCCGATGATCCGCGCTGCCGGCATTCCGTGGGACCTGCGCAAGAGCCAGCCCTACGATGTTTATGACCGGATGGATTTCGAAATTCCGGTCGGCACCCGTTCAGACTGCTATGACCGCTTCATGGTCCGCGTTGAGGAAGTGCGCCAGTCCGCCCGGATCATGAAGCAGTGCCTGGCGGAAATGCCCGCTGGCCCGGTCCACTCTGACGATCTCAAGGTCAGCCCACCCCGGCGCGCGGCGATGAAAAGCGACATGGAATCGCTGATCCATCACTTCAAGCTTTATACCGAAGGCTTCCACGTTCCGGCGGGTGAAGTCTATGTCGCCACCGAAAGCCCCAAGGGCGAATTCGGGGTCTATCTGGTCAGTGACGGCAGCAACAAGCCGTACCGCTGCAAGATCCGCCCGACCGCGTTCTCGCACCTTCAGGCGATGGATTTCATGTGCAAGGGCCATATGCTGCCCGATGCGACCGCCATCCTTGGCGCGATCGACGTGGTGTTCGGGGAGTGTGACCGGTAATGGCCTACCGCCTGCAAATCGCCACCCAGATGATCGCGCACTACAATGCGCAGGATGCCGATGCCTATGTCGCGCTGATGACCGAGGATGCCTGCGAAGCCGCCTATCGCGGCGCGGTGCTGCGCGAAGGGCGCGAAGGCGTGCGCGCCGGGCTTAAAGCGATGTTCGCGGAGTTCCCCGAGAACCGGGCCGAAATCGTGACCGGCTATCACCTGGGCGACTATGCCGTGCTGCACGAAAAGGTCTGGCGTTCGGCCGCATCCGCGCCGTTCGAAGTTATGTCCATCTACTCGTTCGAGGGCGACAAGTGCTCTCGCGTGGAGTTTGTCCGCTAATGGCTGAGCGTCATCTCGAACCCGATACCGCCGAATTGCGGGAACGGTGGGGCAATTTCACCTTTACCAAGGTGTGGGAGGCCAAGGCGAAAACCGCGATCGGCAAATATCCAGAAGGGCGGCAGCGCTCGGCGGTGATGGCGCTGCTTGATTTTGCCCAGCGCCAGGTTGGCGAAGAAACCGGAACTCAGGGCTGGGTGCCGATCCCGGTGATGGAATATATCGCCGCGCGGCTGGATATGCCGGTTATCCGGGTGGTAGAGGTGGCGACGTTCTACACGATGTATAATCTTGTTCCGGTTGGAAAATTTCACGTACAGGTCTGCGGGACCACCCCGTGTATGCTGCGCGGGTCCGATGCTCTGCTGGAAGCCTGCAAGCACCGCGGAATGCGCAAGGGACACACCAGCGAAGACGGGCTGTGGACGCTGACTGAGGTTGAGTGCATGGGCAATTGCGCCTCTGCCCCGATGGTTCAGATCAACGACGACAACTACGAGGACCTGACCCCCGAACGGCTCGACGCGGTACTTGATGCGCTCGCTGCTGGAAAGGAACCTAAAGCGGGCACGCAGGAACCTGGACGGCACACCGTGGAACCCGCGGGCGGCATCACCACGCTCAAGGCGATGGTGGATGCCAACCACGATTATCGGGGGGAGTGGTGATGAACATCTCCGGCGCGCAGCGCCTGCCCCATTCACGCGGAGACGCGGAGGCGCGGAGAATTGATCGCTCCGCGTTCTTCCTCCGTGCCTCCGCGTCTCCACGTGAACCTATTCTGGCCCACCGGGCCGGGAGCGCCGCATGACCCTGGCTGACAAAGACCGCATTTTCACTAACCTCTACGGCCATCAGTCGTGGGATCTGAAGGCCGCGCGCAAGCGGGGCGACTGGGACGATACCAAGGCGCTGCTGGCGCGCGGGCAGGACGCGATCATCGAGGAGATGAAGGCATCGGGTCTGCGTGGGCGCGGCGGGGCGGGGTTCCCCACCGGGCTCAAGTGGTCGTTCATGCCCAAGGAGAGCAAGGACGGACGTCCCAGCTTTCTGGTGATCAATGGTGACGAGAGCGAGCCGGGTTCCTGCAAGGACCGCGAGATCATCCGTCATGATCCGCACAAACTGCTGGAAGGCGCATTGATCGCCGGCTTCGCAATGCGCGCGCGCGCCGCTTACATCTACATTCGCGGCGAATATATCCGCGAGGCGCAGGTACTCGAAGCGGCGGTGCAGGAATGCTATGACGCCGGCTTGCTTGGCAAGAACGCCTGCAAGAGCGGCTATGATTTCGACGTCTTCGTCCACCGCGGCGCGGGCGCCTATATCTGCGGTGAAGAAACCGCGATGATCGAAAGCATTGAGGGCAAGAAGGGGCAACCCCGGCTCAAGCCGCCATTCCCGGCGGGGGCAGGGCTCTATGGCTGCCCCACCACGGTCAACAACGTCGAATCGATCGCGGTTGCTCCCACGATCCTGCGGCGCGGCGCGGCGTGGTTCGCCAGCTTTGGGCGTGAAAACAACCGCGGCACCAAGCTGTTCCAGATCAGCGGCCACGTTGAAAAGCCCTGCGTGGTTGAAGAAGCGATGAGCATTCCGTTCCACGAACTGATCGAACAGCATTGCGGGGGCATTCGCGGCGGGTGGGACAATCTGCTGGCCGTCATCCCTGGCGGCAGCTCGGTTCCACTGGTGCCCGGCGTGCAGATTCGCGATGCGATCATGGATTTCGACGGCTTGAAGGAACTTGGATCGGGGCTGGGCACTGCTGCCGTGATCGTGATGGACAAGAGCACCGATATCGTCCGCGCGATCAGCCGCATTTCCTATTTCTACAAGCACGAAAGCTGCGGGCAATGCACGCCCTGCCGCGAAGGCACCGGCTGGATGTGGCGAATGATGGAGCGCCTGCGTACCGGCGATGCCCGGCCCGAGGAAATCGATATGCTTCAGCAGGTGACCAAGCAGGTCGAAGGCCACACCATCTGCGCGCTTGGCGATGCTGCGGCATGGCCAATCCAGGGCCTGATCCGGCATTTCCGACCCGAACTGGAGCGGCGGATTGCGGAGCATGACGCGATGCGGGAGGCGGCGGAGTGAGGAAGCGGGCAATTCCCTTGGCTGTCGCAGTCCTGGCCGCCACTTCGGTGGCCGCGCACGGCCAGAGCACAGGCACTCGCATTCCCGGAAATGACGGTTCCTCAATGGTGAGTAGCTGGGGTTATACCGAGTCATCTAACTCTGATTTGATCAACTTTCCTAAGACACGCGCTCACAAGGCTGTCAGAGAAATTTCGCGCTGCATGATTAACAGCCATCAAAGCGAATCTCGTAATTTTCTGGCACTAAACACTCAAGATTCTAATCGTGAGGCGGTGCTAGGAAGTTTGAAGACGGCACTGCAACGCTGCATGGGTGGAAGCAACGTCGATCCAACAATTGCACAACTGCAAATTTCGTTCGATACTATGGGCGGCTATTTGGCTGAGGCATTCTTGAGGAGCTGGGAAAAGCCCACTCTGAACGCGGTAGAGAAAGTTCGGCAAAGCTATGCAGCGCCATGGACAAATCCAGACCCCGCGAAGGCAATCGTCGAGGAAATGGCCTATTGCATTGCAGAAGTTCATCCCACTGATGCGGTCGCATTGATCGCAACCCAGCCGGATTCCCCGGACGAGAACCAAGCGATTAAAGCTTTGACGCCGTACGTGCCGTCTTGCCTTGTCAAAGGTGCGACATTGAAGACTGATGCTGTTGGACTGCGTCTTGCGATTGCACTGAGCCTGTACCATCGGATCGTCGATCCCCTACCGGTTCCTGCTGAACCTCCTGTCGAGAAGAACTAGACGATGCCTAAACTCACCGTAGACGGCGTCGAACTCGAAGTCCCGCAGGGCGCTACCGTCCTGCAGGCGTGTGAGCTGGCGGGGAAGGAAATCCCCCGGTTCTGCTATCATGAGCGCCTGTCCATCGCCGGCAATTGCCGGATGTGTCTGGTCGAGGTCGCTCCCGGGCCGCCCAAGCCGCAGGCGTCTTGCGCGTTGCCGGCCAGTGAAGGCCAGGTGATCAAGACTGACAGCGAAATGGTGCGGAAAGCACGCGAGGGGGTGATGGAGTTTCTGCTCATCAACCACCCGCTCGATTGCCCGATCTGTGATCAGGGCGGCGAGTGCGATCTCCAGGATCAGTCGATGGCCTATGGCCGCGGCGCATCGCGCTTTCATGAGGCGAAACGCGCGGTTACCGAAAAATATATGGGACCGCTGATCAAGACCACGATGACACGCTGCATCCAGTGCACCCGGTGTGTGCGTTTCAGCGAGGAAGTGGCCGGGGTGGATGAAATCGGCGCGCTCTATCGCGGCGAGAATATGCAGATCACCACCTATCTGGAACGCGCCGCCAAGCATGAACTTTCAGCCAATGTGATCGATCTGTGCCCGGTCGGCGCGCTGACCAGCGGGCCTTACGCCTATGAAGCCCGCCCGTGGGAACTGAAGAAAACGCTGTCGATCGACGTTTCCGATGCGCTTGGTTCCAACATCCGGCTCGACAGCCGGGGGCGAGAGGTGCTGCGCATCCTGCCGCGCGTCAACGATGACGTGAACGAGGAATGGCTGTCAGACAAGGGCCGCTTCGAGGTTGACGGGCTGATCCGCCGCCGGCTTGACCGCCCGTGGATCCGCCGCGATGGCAAGCTGGTTACGGCAAGTTGGGAAGAGGCCTTCGCCGCCGTGGCCAGGATCAATCCCGGCAAGTCGGTGGCGGTGATCGCCGGCGACATGGTCGATTGCGAAACGATGTTTGCGGGCAAGAAGCTGGCCGGTGCGCTCGGTTCCGGCCTGCTGGAAGGGCGGCAGACCGGGCTGGACTATGATTGTTCCAATCTGGCTGCGGTCAATTTCAATTCGGGCCTTGCCGGGATTGAGGAAGCAGACGCCGTACTGATCGTGGGCAGCCATATCCGCTGGGAAGCGGCGGTGCTCAACCCGCGTCTGCACAAGGTTGCCAAGCGCGGGGGCAAGATCTTCCTGATCGGGCCGGAATGGGAAACCACCTATCCCGCGACTTTCCTGGGCAATGATCTGGCGGTGCTGAACAAGCTGCCCAAGGAAGTGGCCGACGCGTTCAAGGCCGCGCAGCGCCCGGCGCTGATCCTTGGCGGGGCCGGGCTGGGCAAGGGCGCGCTGGGCGCGTGTCTGGCCTTTGCCGAGCAGTTCAAGCTGGTTCGGGATGGTTGGAACGGCTTCAACGCGCTGCATTTTTCCGCCGCGCGGATGGGCGGGCTGATGCTGGGCTATGCGCAGAAGGGCGGGATCGCCGATCTGGTCGCGGCCAAGCCCAAGATGCTGCTGGCCCTGGGGGCGGACGAGGTGGACTACACGAAATTCGCCGGCAGCATGGTCGTCTATATCGGCCACCATGGCGACAAGGGCGCCCACGCAGCCGACATCGTGCTGCCGGGCGCTGCCTTTACCGAGAAGGCGGGCACTTACGTCAACACCGAAGGACGGGTGCAATTTGCCGACAAGGCGGTGTTCGCGCCGGGTGACGCGCGCGAGGACTGGACAGTGCTGCGCGCCATGGCCGATGCGCTGGGCGTTTCGGTCGGTTTTGACAGCTTCGATCAGCTTCGCGCGGCGATGGCCGCCGAAGTGCCCGCGCTGGGCCGTGAGGGGCTGGCCGATTATGGCGCGCTGCCCAAGGCAGCCAAAAGTGCCAAGGCCAGCGGCGTGATCGATGCCTATCCGATCAAGGATTTCTACCTCACCAACCCCATCGCCCGCGCCAGCGAGACGATGCAGCGCTGCTCTGCAGAACTGTTGCACGGTGAAGTGTTTGCGGAGGCGGCGGAATGAGTTTGACCGTGCAGAACCTCCCCGGAACGGGGAGGGGGACCGCCGGAACGGCGGTGGAGGGGGCTGGCACCCCCACGCAGGCCATCGCCCGGAGGAGAGGCCCCTCCACCATGCTTCGCATGGTCCCCCTCCCCGTGCCGGGGAGGTATGACGGGTGACAGCCTTCTTCCAACAATGGATGCCCTATGAATGGGCTTGGGCGCTGGCGACGATCTGCGGCATCCTGCTGATCGCCCTGCCGTTGATGCTGGCCGTTGCGATGATCATCTATGCCGATCGCAAGATCTGGGCGGCGATGGCGCTGCGCCGTGGCCCCAACGTGGTCGGCCCGTTCGGCCTGCTGCAGAGCTTCGCGGACGGCCTCAAGGTTTTCCTGCAGGAANNGCTGCGGCGCGGGCCGAACGTGGTGGGGCCGTGGGGATTGCTTCAATCCTTCGCGGACGGATTGAAGGTGTTTCTGCAGGAAACCATCGTTCCCTCCGCCTCCAACAAGGCGCTGTTCCTGATCGCGCCGATTATCACCTTCACCGTCGCGCTGATG
>JAFEEX010000090.1 GCA_018240895.1 Pseudomonadota bacterium
TGCGGCCTTCGGCGTATGCTTACTGACGATGCGCGTTCAGCGGTGGTTCTGTCTATCGTTGGCACAGCAAAGCCGGATTTCGGTGGCGATCCGGCGGACGGTTATGCCATGACAATCCCCTATGCGGGGTCATACCCGCCGCCCGAACGCAAGCGCCCTGCCGATCAGGACCAAACCACCCCCTGGGCGACGGATTTTCCGTCCTACGTTTGTTCGATTGCCAACATACGCCTGCCGCGACCCTCGGCTTCGCGGTGGGCCTGGGCCTATCGCGCCAAGGCGTTTGATACGCAGATCGGCGGTATACGCTATGCACGCAAGGCGACGCTTGCGGATGGCGTGATGCGAACCGTGCGCATATACAAGACGCTGAAGCCAGAACTCAGCGCCGCTGATGCTGGCAAGGCCAACGGAATGATCGATTCGTTCGACAACAGCATGGGTGAAGTGTTCAAACGTAGCGCAAAGTCGCCCCCGCTGGATAACGGTCCATCGGCAGCACCCGTGCCGCCGCTCTCCGACATCGATGCGACAGCCGAACACACCGTATGTTCGTTCAACAATTGAGCGGGGCCGCAACGCTGCCATCCAGCGACTGGCGGCAGCGGGATAATCGGCTGTATGACGAACTTCGGTTCAATCGAAAAAAACCCTTCCCGCCTGGGCGGGAAGGGGGCTGTTTTGAAATTCAGATGATGATCAGGCTGGCAGGCCGGAAATTGCCTTCATTTCCATGAAGTCCTTAAGACCGGCCAGACCGCCTTCGCGGCCATTGCCGCTTTGCTTGTAGCCGCCGAAGGGCGCGCCGGGGCTTGGCCCCCAATTGTTGATCGCAACCATGCCGGCGCGCAGCTTGGGCGCAACCGCGGCGGCCTTGGCCGGATCGCCGGTGATCGCGGCGGACAGGCCGTATTCGGTGGCATTGGCCAGCTCGATACCGTCTTCAAGGCTGTCATAGGTCAGGATTGTGGCGACGGGGCCGAAGATTTCTTCCTGGGCAATGCGCATATCCGGCGTCACGCCGGAAAACACCGTCGGCTGGATGTAATAGCCGCGGTTGACGCCGGCGGGCAGATCGGTGCCGCCGGTTTCCAGCGTCGCGCCCTCGTCAATCGCCGACTGGATCAGATCCTTGACCTTGTCATACTGGGCCTTGTTGACCACGGGGCCAAGATGCTGGCCCTCGGCCATCGGATCGCCCACTGGCGTTGCCGAATACATCGCCTTGTAAAAGCCGACCACTTCAGCCTCGCGGTCCTTGGCGACCAGCACCTTGGTCGGGCTGATGCAGCTTTGCCCGGTGTTGATCAGCGGCCCCATCGCCACGGGGGCAAGCTGGCTGCCAAGATCGGCATCGGGCAGGACCAGGTTGGGCGATTTGCCGCCCAGTTCCTGGTGAACCCGCTTCACCGTTGGCGCGGCGGCGATCGCCACCTGGATGCCGGCGCGGGTCGATCCGGTGAAGCTGACCATTTCGATATCGGGATGGCTGGAAATGGCGTTGCCGGTGGTTGGCCCATCACCGTTGACCAGGTTGAACACGCCCGGCGGCACACCCGCCGCGTCAAGAATTTCCGCGAAGATCATGGCGTTGGTCGGGCATTCTTCCGATGGTTTGAGCACCATGGTGTCGCCGGCGGCCAGCGCCGGGGCAACCTTCAGCGCGATCTGGTTAAGCGGCCAGTTCCACGGGGTGATCATGCCAACCACACCGATCGGCTCGTAAGCCACGGTGAAGCCGGGGCGGTCTTCGGTAAAGCTGAAGTCCTTCAGCGCCTGGATCGTGCTGACGAACCCGCCAATGCCGGCACCGACCTGCGCGGTAAGGGCAAAACTCAGCGGAGCGCCCATTTCCTCTGCCATCGAAACGGCCAGATCCTGCGCGCGCTTCTTGTATTCCTCAACAATCCGCTCAAGCAGGGCAACACGCTCTTCGCGCGTGGTCTGGCTATACGTCTTGAAGGCGCGGCGCGCGGCCGCGGCGGCCTTGTCGACATCGGCCTTGCTGCCGACGCTGATTACCGCGCAGGCTTCCTCCGTGGCAGGATTGATCACTTCGCGGCGGGTGCCGCCTTCGCTATCGACCCATTTGCCGTCGATATAATGTTGCAGCCGCTCGCGCATGGTCCGAATCTCCTTAAGGGGGCGATTAAAGCGCCCGACTTTCGGACCGCACCGAACGGATTGCAAGATGCAATTGATCGGACAGGCCGGTGCCAAACGCGGCCCGCCGTTCGCCTGGGGCAAGCGGGCGAAAGCCGCCGCACCCCATCAGCCGCAGAAGCCGGTGGAATGCGGCGACCGTTCGCCCGATGATCTGAAATCAGGCGGACTTGGACGAGCCGAGCGAAATCGCAAATTCATGCGAGGCCGGACCCTCTGCGCGAAGCCGCTGCGCTTCTTCCTTGCGTACAATCTTGATCAGCCGATCAAGGTGGGTCGTGTCTGGTGCCACGATGATATTGGCACGAAAGCGTTGATCTGCCGGCATTGCCGTGGGCAACGGATAAAGCGATTTCATGTTGGTCACCGCCGTCAATGCCACGGCATCAAGCGCGCTGTCGCCCGATGCGCGAGATACCACGGCGTTGACTGGCTTGCCCTGACTATCGGTGGTGAAGCTGACGGCGGCATAACCGCCCGCCACATGGATATGGTTGGCTTGGGGCGCATACATTGCGCGCTCAAGCGACGCGTCAAGCTGCTGCGTTATCGTCTTGACCCATTTGGGTAGAGCGGGCCGGCCGCTTTTGACCACGATCGATTCATCAGCGCGTGTGGGCACCACGACCAAGCTGGACGCGGCAAGCGAAGCAGCGATTGCTGCTGCGATAGCAATTTTCATGGGAGACATCCTTACGTGTGACAATGCGGACGCGACCCGCAAGAATCCACGGGTTAAGGCGTTATGTTTATGTCTCAGATCATAAGGTAGGACGGGCGAGCGCTCTGCGTGTCTCGATTCGTCCCAATTCAATAATTGAGAATATATTGCAAAGAGTCAAATCAATTTGCCTGATTATAAGAACAACCTGCCGATTTGAGCAACTTTGCTTTGCTGCGGTGTCAAAGGCAACGCCAGCGTAGCGTTACGGCGCGGCAGAGGCGTAAAGCCGGGCCTCTGCCTCACGCCGGCGGACCAGCCCAGGCAGGCGCTTTCCGCCGGCATTGACCCATTTGGCAAATTCGCCTGCTGCTCCGGCAAATTCGCCGGCGCGGTGCAATCTGGTCAGGGTGGCGCGATCGATCGCTCCGGTATTGTAGTGAAAGCTGACCAGGGCATCGAACTGTGCCTGGCTGGTCGGTGCTTGTCCAAGCGCGCGGGCAACCTGCTGCGCATAGCGGATCAGATCGGTTTCAAGCCGGGTGTCGCATTGGCCCTGGGTCCATATCGTGCCTTGGGTGATGCCGGCCCCGGTTGCACCCCAACCAATCGTCCACGGCGCGCCGCCGGTGCCGGGATCGGGATAAGCCTCGTATCGCCCGTCGATCCGCTTTCTGGCGCAACCTTCAAACCGCTTGATCAGCGCGATCCCGTCGGGGCCGATCCGTTGCGGCGGGGCTGGCGCGGGCGAGGCATCCGCAGCGGACGGTGCCATGGGGAACAGCGGCGTTGATCCGCGCGCTTTCATGCGGCGCAGGGCGGCGAAAAAATCAAATGAAAAGGGCATGGCGGTTCCTTTGTAGCAAAAGAACCAATTTGGTAATTATATGTGGTGTAGGAAACCAAATTGTTTCGCCAAACCTTGCCATGAAAAAACCGCGGCCAGCCCGAAGGCTGACCGCGGTGCGACCCGAAGGCGGGATTGAGCCTGCGCTCTGGTCCAGAGGCAATTGCACCACCAGGGGGCAAATCCCGTCTGTCCAGCCAATCGTTCCGTCCATCAGCGCAACAGAACGAATGGCAAAGCCTTCCACATGAACTATAGATAGGCAGTGCCGCGATAATTGGAAGCGGTTTCACGGAGAATGATCCAACTTTGCGTGCAGCGGCACGGCGCGGAAATTTAATGTGAGTTCGGGCCGGCCTGCGTGAAACGAACGGAATATGCCGCGGCAGAAAACAGAAAGACACCCGGAATCAATCCGGGTGCCTTTTGATGGATTCGCAGTGCCGCGGATCAGGCGCTGTAATACATATCGAACTCGACCGCCGACGGCGTGGTTTCCCAGCGCAGCACTTCGGGCCACTTCAGTTCGACATAGGCATCGATCTGATCCTTGGTGAAGACCCCGCCCTGCAGCAGGAAGTCATAGTCGGCTTCCAGGCTTTCCAGTGCTTCGCGCAGCGAACCGCACACGGTCGGCACCTGGGCCAGTTCTGCCGGGGGCAGATCATAGAGGTTCTTGTCCATCGCCTCGCCGGGGTGGATCTTGTTCTTGATCCCGTCCAGCCCGGCCATCAGCAGCGCCGAATAGCACAGATAGGGGTTGGCCATCGCATCGGGGAAGCGGAATTCAACGCGCTTGGCCTTGTCGCCCGCACCATAGGGGATACGGCACGAGGCTGAGCGGTTGCGCGCGGAATAGGCAAGCAGCACCGGCGCTTCATAACCCGGCACCAGCCGCTTGTAGCTGTTGGTGGTGGGGTTGGTGAAGGCGTTCAGCGCCTTGGCGTGCTTGATCACCCCGCCGATGAAGTACAGGCACAGGTCGGACAGGCCGGCATAGCCATTGCCCGCGAACAGCGGCTTGCCGCCGTCCCAGATCGAGATGTGGGTGTGCATACCCGATCCGTTGTCGCTCTTGATCGGCTTGGGCATGAAGGTTGCGGTCTTGCCATAGGCCTGGGCGACCTGATGGACGACGTACTTGTAAACCTGCATCCGGTCCGCGGTCTGGACCAGGGTGCCAAAGGTCAGCCCCAGTTCGTGCTGCGCGCTTGCCACCTCGTGGTGGTGCTTGTCGCAGGGCAGGCCCATTTCGATCATGGTCGAAACCATTTCGCCGCGCACGTCGACCAGGCTGTCCACCGGCGCAACCGGGAAGTACCCGCCCTTGGCGCGGGGCCGATGGGCCAGGTTGCCGGCTTCATAGACGGTGTTGGAATTGGTCGGCAGTTCGATGTCGTCAATCTTGAAGCCGTTGCCGTCATACCCGTCATAGAAACGGACATCGTCAAAGACGAAGAATTCGGCTTCGGGGCCGACATAGACGGTATCGCCCACGCCGCTGGCCTTGACGAAGGCTTCGGCCCGCTTGGCGGTAGAGCGCGGATCGCGGGCATAAAGATCACCGGTCGAAGGTTCGACGATGTCACAGCAGATGATCAGCATCGGCGTGGCGCTGAACGGATCGACATAGACCGCGTCCAGATCCGGCTTCAGGATCATGTCGCTTTCGTTGATCGCCTTCCAGCCCTCGATCGACGAGCCATCGAACATCAGGCCGTCTTCCAGCTCATCCTCGCCGATCACCGACGAAACCATGGTCAGGTGCTGCCACTTGCCCTTGGGGTCGGTAAAGCGCAGATCGACCCATTCGATTTCCTCATCCTTGATGCGCTTGAGGATGTCCTTTGCCTTGGCCATGTCAGTTCCTTTTGCGTAATATTCAGATCATTCAAATCAGTTGATCACCACCAGCCGTTCCGGCGGGCGGAATGGACCCCGAAACAGGTTCAGGGTGAGGCCCCTTCGAAAAGCCGTCAGATCGCGTCGTTGTCCCGCTCGCCAGTGCGGATGCGCAGCGCGCTTTCGATCGGGGAAACGAAAATCTTGCCGTCGCCGATCCGCCCGGTTTGCGCCGCATTGGCAATCGCCTCTACCGTGCGTTCGGCCAGACTGTCGGGAACGACCACTTCCAGCTTCACCTTGGGCAGAAAGTCCACCACATATTCAGCGCCGCGATAGAGCTCGGTATGG
>JAFEEX010000091.1:0-360 GCA_018240895.1 Pseudomonadota bacterium
GCGATGCGCATGGACCCGGCCTACGGCAAGATCTCGAAACGCTTCCTCGAAAACCCGAAGGAGTTCGCTGACGCGTTCGCGCGCGCCTGGTTTAAGCTCACGCACCGCGATATGGGACCGAAGCAGCTCTACCGCGGCAAGTACGTGCCGAAGGAAACGCTGATCTGGCAGGATCCGATCTCAGGCGCGCCGAGCACGATCGACGCCGGCGACGCGGATGCGCTGAAGGCGAAGATTCTCGCCACCGGCCTTTCGGTGAAGCAGCTGGCTTCGGCGGCGTGGGCCTCGGCCTCGACCTTCCGTGGCTCGGACAAGCGTGGCGGCGCCAACGGCGCGCGCGTGCGCCTCGCCCCGCAGAAG
>JAFEEX010000091.1:400-6231 GCA_018240895.1 Pseudomonadota bacterium
ATCCAGAAGGAGTTCAACGCCGGCGCGAAGAAAGTCTCTCTGGCTGACCTGATCGTCCTGGCCGGCGCCGCTGCGGTCGAGAAGGCGGCGAAAGCTGGCGGTTATGACGTGAAGGTCCCCTTCACGCCGGGCCGCGCCGACGCGACGCAGGAAGAGACCGAAGTGCATTCGTTCGACTTCCTCGAGCCGAAGGCGGATGGTTTCCGCAACTATGTGCGCAACCCCATCATGCCCGTCGAGGATCACCTGGTCGATCGCGCGCAGCTGCTGTGTTTGTCAGCGCCGGAAATGACGGTGCTCGTCGGCGGCCTGCGCGTGTTGCAGGTCGGCGACGACAAGCTCGGCGTGCTCACCACGCGCCCGGGCACGCTGTCGAACGACTTCTTCGTCAACCTGCTCGACATGGGCACGCAATGGTCAGCCGTCGCCGGCGAGACCAATCTCTTCGAAGGCAAGGACCGCAAGTCCGGCCAGACGAAATGGACCGGCACGCGCGCCGACCTGATCTTCGGCTCGCATTCGCAGCTACGCGCGCTCGCCGAGGTCTATGGCTCCAACGACGCAAAAGAGAAGTTCGTGAAGGATTTCGTCGCCGCCTGGGCCAAGGTCATGGAGCTCGACCGCTTCGACCTCAAAAAATGAAGTGACTGATCTCTCCCGTTGGGAGGAGGCACTGCCCCCGGACCGCGCGGTCCGGGGGCTCTTTTATGCCGCGACGCACCACCCTTGTCCTCCCCGAGTGGGGAGAAGGTCCATGCACGCCTGATCCCAAGAACACCGCCTCGCTGGGGGACCAATCGGACGGCATAGCTCTGAAGCCAACGCCGTTCGCGCTCCTGACCTCTCTCTTGCAGGGTGAGGAACCATGCCTCGCGTCCCGACGCATCAAGAGGCGCCCCCCGTGTGCGCGCGTCCCTTCGACGGACGCACGCTTCGCGCGCCGCTCAGAGTAGGCGCAGGAAGCGGGCCGTCAGTTGAGCGCTCATGGTGAGCAGGCCGAAGGGCCGTCCGTCGAACCCCGAGTGCGGGCTGACAGACTTAAGCAACATGAAGCACCCGACTGCCTGTCCAGCACGCCGCTCCGCCTCAAAATCATCCAATCCGCCAACCAGCTGCGACAAAAATGGAATCGTTCTAAATTGTTGTTGCACCTGCGAACAACGCTCTCTATCTCCCCTGCAACGGCCCCGGGGTTCCGCAAGGACGACGGGCCAAAACGGCAATATTTTTTGGAGATACGAGATGCTCGGCGTTGGCCAGAAACTCCCCGCTTTTGAAGTCACCGGCGTGAAGCCGGGTTTCATGAACCACGAAGAAAACGGCCAGTCGGCTTTCGAGACGCTCAATCAGGACTCGTTCGCAGGAAAGTGGAAGGTGATCTTCTTTTACCCGAAGGACTTTACCTTCGTCTGCCCGACCGAGATCGCCGAATTCGCCCGCCTCGGCTCGGAATTCGCTGACCGCGACGCCGTCGTGCTCGGCGGCTCGACCGACAACGAGTTCGTGAAACTGGCCTGGCGCCGCGACCACAAGGACCTCGCCAAGCTGCCGATCTGGCAGTTCGCCGACACCAACGGCTCGCTCACCGACGGCCTCGGCGTGCGTGACGCCTCAGGCGTCGCCCTGCGGGCCACCTACGTCGTCGACCCGCATAACGTCGTGCAGCACGTCTACGTCACGAACCTCAACGTCGGCCGCGCTCCGGCAGACACGCTGCGCGTTCTCGACGCCCTGCAGACCGACGAGCTCTGCCCGTGCAACCGCGCGGTCGGCGGCGAGACGCTGAAGGCTGCCTAACGCTTACGTCCTCCCCGGAATCCTCCCGGTGAAAACACCGGGAGGGTTTCAACCGAAAGACCGAAGATGAATCTCGAAACGCTCAAGACCGCTCTTCCCGACTACGCCAAGGACCTGAAGCTCAACCTCGGCACGCTGTCGAACGAGACGTCGCTGAACGACCAGCAGAAATGGGGCACATTCCTCGCCTGCGCATTCGCGACGGGTGAAGCGAAAACGATCCACGCCCTGGTCGGCGAGACGATGGACCGGCTGAGCCCCGAGGCGCAGAAGGCCGCCAAGGCCGCCGCCTCGATCATGGCGATGAACAACGTCTATTACCGCTTCACCCACCTCGTTCACAACGAGGTCTATCGCACGACGCCTGCGAAGCTCCGCATGTCGGTGATCGGCGCGCCGGGCGTTCCGAAGCCGGACTTCGAACTCTACTGCATGGCCGTCTCCGCCGTGAATGGTTGCGGCGCCTGCATGGACGCGCACGAAGAAGAACTGCGCAAGGCCGGCTTCACTACGGAGCAGATCCAGGCCTCCGTTCGGATCGGCGCGGTGGTGAACGCTGTGTCGCGGACCCTCGCGGCGGAAGCTGCAGTCTCCTAGACAAATCCTTCGCAGGAACAGTATGGCCCGGGGCGCGCGCAGCGCTCCGGGCTCTTTTGTTTGCGCCGCGCTGTTGCATTCTTCGGCGGGAAATGCTGAATGATACCGCTTGGTATCTATGGAGAGTGTGATGCGTCGTCGTGATGTGCTGTGGGGCGCGGGCGCGCTTGGCGTTCTGGGCGCTGTCGGCTGCCAGACGACAGCGATGGCGGGCCCAGTCGACGCCAACGAAGCCGGTGTCGAGGCGGCGTTCCTGTATGCCTACCCGCTCTACGAGATCGCCCGCACCGGCCAGAACCGCGCCGCGGCGCCGGGCTTCAACAGGATCGGCGCACGCGCCGCGCTGTCCGACCACACCTCACGCCAGATCACGGCGCCGAACAACGACACCGTCTATTCCTCCGCCCAGCTGGAGCTGTCGGGCGGTCCTGTCGAGGTGTTCTCGCCGACAGACACGAAGCGCTACTTCAACATCACCTTCATGGACGCCTTCACCGACAACTTCGCCGGAATCGGCACGCGCCTCACCAATGGCCAGGGCGGCACGTTCTGGGTAGTCGGACCGCAGTGGACAGGAACGGCGCCGGCCGGCGTCACGGTGTTCCGCTCCTCGACCAATGACGTCTGGATGCTGGGCCGCATTGTTGTGGAAGGCCCGGCCGACCTCGCCGCGGCGAAAGCGCTGCAGGACCAGATCAGGATCAAGCCGCTGGCGAGCACGCCGCCAAAGCCGTTCGGCGTCAAATGCACGAGTTCGGAAGATCCGGAAAACTTCCTCGCCGTCGTGAATGACATGCTCGCCCGTTCGCCCGGCGGCTTGGGCCACATGGCGCGGGCGGGAAATTACGCAAAGGTCGGCGTTGGTCCAGGCGTAGCAACGACGCCGGAGCTCCTGGCGATGTGGAGGACTTATCTTCCGAAGGGCATCGCGAAGCTGAAGGAGAAATTCCTGTTTCGCGACCTCACCGTGAACGGCTGGGGCTATCAGGAAAAAGGCGTTGGTGAAAAAGAGTCGAGCGACCTGCTTCGCTCCGCCATCGCGCTCGGCGGACTGGCGGCCTTGCCGGAAGCCGAAGCGATGTATTTCCAGGCCACGACCGACGGCGGCGGCGCGGACCTCAGCGGAGCCAGCAGATATGTCTGGCGCGTGCCTCCCGGCGGCGTACCCGCCGACGCATTCTGGTCGCTGACGATGTACCAGGTTGAAGCCGACGGCCGCTTCTTCCTCGTCGAAAATCCGATCCGCCGCTACTCCGTTGGCGATCGGACGGCGGGGCTCGTGAAAAACGCGGATGGGTCAATCGATATCCTGATCCAGCGCGAGCAACCGACCGGACCGCTGGCGGCAAACTGGTTGCCAGCTCCAGCCGGCCCGCTACGCCTGTCGCTTCGCGCCTACCTGCCGCGCAAGGAGCTGCGTGATCGCGCCTGGAGAGTCCCTCCGGTTCGCAAGGTCTAGAGGTATCCCAGCAACGCAAATATCAAGACGATGACGAGGATCGTGCCCAGAGCGCCGGATGGGGCATAGCCCCAGTTGCGGCTGTGCGGCCAACTCGGCACCACACCCAGCACGAGAACAAGCAGGATGACGAGCAGGATGAGTGAGGTTGTGCTGAGCGCCATGAAATCCGTCCATTGATGTTCCGGATGAACAACGGATGGTTTCAGGACGTGTTCCCGCTTAACTGCGACTTGGTCGCAAGGGCTGGCTCTCAGCCGACAACTCACCCCTGGCCGGAGCAGAACCGGCTTGAGGATCAGTTGACCAGCTTGGCCTGCGTCATCTTCCCGATCTCCTCGCGCGTGACGCCGGGCGCCATCTCGATGACCTTGAGGCCGCCATCGACAACATCGAACACGCCGAGGTTGGTGATGATGCGATCGACGACGGATTTGCCGGTCAGCGGCAGCGAGCATTCCTTGAGAAGCTTCGTCTCGCCCGCCTTGGAAGCGTGATCCATGATCACGACGACGCGCTTCACGCCGGCGACGAGATCCATCGCGCCGCCCATGCCCTTAACGAGCTTGCCGGGAATCATCCAGTTGGCGAGATCGCCCTTCTCGGAAACCTCCATCGCGCCGAGAATGGCGAGATCGATATGGCCGCCGCGGATCATGCCGAAGGACTGCGAGGACGAGAAATAGACTGATCGATCAAGCTCGGTGATCGTCTGCTTGCCCGCGTTGATGAGATCAGGATCTTCTTCGCCCTCGAACGGAAACGGGCCCATGCCGAGCATGCCGTTCTCCGACTGCAGCGTGACATCGACGCCGTCGGGAATGTGGTTGGCCACCAGCGTCGGGATGCCGATGCCGAGGTTCACATAGAACCCGTCTTCCAGCTCCTTCGCGGCACGGGCGGCCATCTGATCGCGATCCCAGGGCATGTCGGTCTCCTTACGAGGCGTCGAAGGCCGCCTTGAGCAGCTTCTTCAACTCGGCATCGATGTCTTTGGTCGATGAAAGCACGGTCACGGATTTGTTCCGGTCGGACCAGCCCTCATTTTTCTTGGGCGGCTGCAGACGCTTGGACGATTTCGGATCGACGGCCATGCCGAGGCGTACGCCGTCTTTCGTCGGCCGCGCGGCGGCGAACTGGTAGTTGTGCGAAAAGCTGGTGAAGCTCTTTTTTTCGCCGACGATTGCGCCCTTGATGTTTGAAACATGCGCGACAAGCGCATCGT
Organism: Pseudomonadota bacterium; assembly: GCA_018240895.1. Lineage (GTDB taxonomy): Bacteria > Pseudomonadota > Alphaproteobacteria > Sphingomonadales > Sphingomonadaceae > Novosphingobium. The sequence continues at coordinate 5,479 of JAFEEX010000091.1, forward strand.
GTACCTTCAGCTGGTCCGGGTTCTTCCAGAGCCCTGCGATCAGCTTTTCCGGATCGTCCCACCCCGCCCCGTCCCCGGGGAAGGCGGCGTCGAAAATCGTGGCCGCGCGATTGACGCCGATGCCGTGCTTTTCCTTCAGCCATTTCGTTCGCGCGCCGGGCTTCGTTTCCGGACAGGTGCGAGCGATCTTCACCCACTGATCCAGCGTCTTGCCAGTGTCGCGCTCCAGCCCTTCGCGGACGGAGGCGAACCACTTCTTCTGCTGTTCGGTGAGATTGGCGTCGGCCACGATCAGCTCCGCTTGCGGACCGTGCGCTGCTCGATGCGCTTCTCGAACTTGCCCTGCACCACGCGGTTCACGAAGATGCCCGGCAGGTGGATGTGATCCGGATCGATCGACCCGACCGGCACGATCTCCTCGACCTCCGCGACGCAGAACTTTCCAGCCGTCGCCATGTCCGGGTTGAAGTTGCGAGCTGTCTTGCGGAAGACGAGGTTGCCCTGCGCATCGGCCTTCCACGCCTTGACGATCGAAAGGTCGGAGATGAGCGCGGTTTCCAGAATGTAGGTCTGACCGTTGAACTCCCGGTGTTCCTTCCCGTCGGCCACGATCGTGCCCACGCCGGTCTTGGTGTAAAACCCGGGGATCCCCGCCCCCCCGGCCCTGCACCGCTCCGCCAGCGTGCCCTGCGGATTGAATTCCAGCTCGAGTTCGCCCGAGAGATACTGGCGCTCGAACTCCTTGTTCTCGCC
>JAFEEX010000092.1:0-1434 GCA_018240895.1 Pseudomonadota bacterium
CAACACGGTGCTGGAAGCTCACGGAACACAGGCGCCAGTCCACGTCGCCGAGCAGATTGGCGCGCTTGCGCTTAAAGGCGATGATGAAGGTATCCGCACCTGGCAGGAGATTGCCAAGCGGATTGCCGAACTTGAGGCAGTCGCCAAAGCGCCGCGCCATTGAGCGAGCATCGCTCAAATGCCGATCTCGAACGGCCTGACAATCGAACGGTCCTTTTCGGGGGGTTGCTTCTCGGGAGCAGGTGGCTGCACTTGGCCTTTGGCCTGCCCCGCCGCGGCAGCATCGCGGAGCACGCCGATAGTCTCGAGGGCGGAGCGCTTCATGCCGGTGTTCCGCTCGACCGCTGCCTCGAGCCGTGAGGCATTGTTGACGTAAAGCGTCAAGCCGTCGCGCAGGCGGGTAATCGTGACCAAGAAGGTCTGCTGGTTCGATAGGTTGCGCTCGCGGCTGTCCATGACGGCTATGCCGCGATCGGAAGTCAGGCCCTGGGCCATGTGGGCATTAAGCGCATAGGCCAGATCGAGCCGTTTAAGCATGGGATCGTCCTTGGAGAGATGGTGCTCGATCCCGGTCGAGGTCACGAGCCGGACGCCGCCGCGCCCGACCGCCATGATGCGGGCCTGATCGGCATTGAGCAGTCCGCGCTTGTGGTCGGTATGGGTCCAGCGAATGCGGTCGCCCCCGTGCAGCGCGAGATCCTTGAGTTCGTAGAGCCGCAAGGCGTCATGCTCACCCTGCGGACGTAGCCTGTCGGGACGGAACTCGAAGCGCTTGCCGCGTTCGCTTTCGAGTTCGACGCGCTCGCGCCTCGGATCGACCCCGATCACCCGGTACATGCCGCGGCTGATGCCCTGGGCGCGCTTGTCGCGCTCGACCTCGACCACCATTCCCACCTGATAGGTTCCGGCATGACGCAGCTCTTCCTGGGTGGTGTTGATCCGGGCAAGGACCTGGAGCTTCAGCGACGGCTCGCCAATCTCACCGTTGGCCTTGAGCCCGGTCTGTACAGCCTCGTTGACCTGCCCGCGTAAGCTCCGGCCCGATGCGTAAATGGCCGTGCGCTCACGGTCGGCGGGTGACAGCGACAGCCAGGCCGCCGCCGCTTCGATCGCCGCGCCCTCCCGAACCTCGACAACATCCTTGCCAAGATGGCGCAGCGCTTCGTCGATCTTGCCGCCTTGCGCTGCATATTGGGCGGCGCGCAGCGCCTTGTCACGGGCGCGGATGTTGAGATTCATGGTGGCGGTTTCGGCGCCGGCCTGCTGCATCACGTCGAAAGGCTTGCCCGCATCGACCGCGCCCAGCTGCTTCTTGTCTCCGATTGCGGCGAAGCGATCGAGTTCGAGCAGGTTGGCAAGCCGCACCAGCTTGTCCTTGTCGGAATTGCCGACCATCGAGGCTTCGTCGAGCAGCACCACGGTGCCGCGCATTTC
>JAFEEX010000092.1:1570-5958 GCA_018240895.1 Pseudomonadota bacterium
TGCCTTCTTCGCGAAGGATATCGGCGACGGGCCTCAGCATCGTGCTTTTGCCCGCACCGGCGATTCCCTGAACAGCCACGATCCGGTTGCTGGAGCCAAGCAGCAGCCGTCCGGCAGCTTCCTGTCCCTGATTGAGCGTCATGCCGTATTTGAGCTGAGAAAGCCCCTGAAGACGGCTGCCAGCATCCCCAGGTTGCACGATGGCCGAGGCCATTCCCCGGCCCGCTTCGACCGCCGCAACGATCCGCTGCTCGGTCGCGATCGCGCCCGCTGTGGTGACCAGGCCGCGCTCCGCGCCCTTGCCGCGCTGGAGCTGCCCCTGGCGTTCGAGCTGGGCGACCCGGCGCTCGATCGCGGCCATGCCCGCAGGCAAGCCGAAACCCAGCGCGGTCCTGTAGATATCGGTGCGCGCAAAGGCCGCTTCCCGCTCCGCGAGGTGCCGAATGGCCGACGCGACGGCATGGATCGCGGCAATTTCCTCGGGCTGGCGGCGCGCCAGATCGGCCGGGATCAAGGGGTCACCTTCACGCAGTCCAAAACGCTCGGCGAGCGCGGTGATCAACTCTTTGCCGCGCGCCGCGAGGTCACGCGCGGCCGTCGCGAAACCGCCAGCGTAGCCGATGTCGTTTGCAGCACGGGCGTTGGCCTTGGCGATCACCGCCTTGGGGTCGAACCCGATGGCAGAGGCCTTGTCAGACCATTGCCTTGTCAGAGCCGCCCGATCCTTGATCGTCTGCTTTTCAGCCCGGGTCATCAAGGTAGCGGCATCGGTCGCCGACGGCCCCTTGTGGGTCATTCGTTCGACCTGAGCGAGGACCTCGGCCCGCCGTGTGCTGAATGCCCCGATCGCATCACGGGGAACGCCCTCCGCCTCGAAATTGCCGTGTTTACCGATCTCGCCGATCTCGTATCCGAGCCGTTCGACCGACATACGAAATCGCGCCATGGTCATGGCGCCCAGCAGCGTGTTGTGCTCCCAGAGCTTGTCGTTTCGCAGTGCCCGCCACTTCCCGTCCGGCCCCTGGGTCGCGTTGACGACCACCGCGTGAATGTGGGCGTTGGGTTCCTGATTGCGGTTGGTATCGTGGCTGAACAGCGCGACCAGGAGGTTGCCGGTGGCGACCGGTCTTTGTTTGCCGTTCACCTCGATCCGCGTCTCGGCAAGGTGTTTCTCGGCCCAGGCGAGGGTCTCCTTGACCGCCTCGGCATAGGCTTCGAGGATCCGCTTGTCCCCGCCGACCAGCGCGAGCAACGACCAGCTCTTGGGCATCGAGAAAGTGAGATCGGTTCCCGCACGGTGATCCTTGCCATCACTGCCGATGCGGCTGCCATCGGGCAGAAATCCCTTGAGCACCGCTTCGAATATCTTTGGATCGACCTCGCCTGACAGGCCGAGTTTATCGGCACCCTTGCCGAACCAGGCACCGGAGCGATCGGCATCGGCGCGGGTGTAGTAATTGTCGGCGGCGAAGTATTTTGCAGCGCCGCCGGCAGTGCGGACATTGGCAACGGACAACATGCCTCACACTCCCGGCGGACGCCCTGATCTGCTTCAGATTTCCATGTCGGATTCGCCGAGCCCGCGCTCGTCACGGGCGAGCTCGTCGGGTTCGCTGAGGCCATCTTCGAGCATCAGCTTTCGCGCCTGATCGGCAGGGACCTGCGGCCTTTGCTTCGCATCCGGCTTGGCTACCTGAAGTTGAGGCGCGGCTTTGGGTGGCTCGCCGTCCTTGCCCTTGTCGTGGCCATCGCCGCTTGCGATCCGCAGCACTGCATCCTTGGGCAGAGCAAGTGCCGGCTTGTCACCAGCTGGCGCTTCGGTTTCACTCTTGCCCGGGTTCAGCTCGGCAGCACGAGCGGGCTCTGCTTCCGCACGGCGGGCATCGCGAAGTACCTCGACTTGCCGGTCACGCGGGCGCGCGTCGCCCTCACCACTGGGTGCCCTCTGCCCCGCCGTAAGCGCAAGCTCGCCCTGGCGAGGAACGATCCGCTGCCCGGCCCCATCGTCGTTCGCTGCGGGTGGATCGGCAGCGTCGCTCCCGCCGCCTGAGGCGTCGGGCGGCGCCTTGGATGACCCGGAGGGCGAACCTGATGATGGCCCAGACGGCGGTGATTGAGGCGAGACCGTCCCGGTCTCAGGACCGTGATCCTCGGCCCTGCGAATGAAGGGCTCGGCCCGCTTCTTGCGATTGACCGGGATCAGCTTGATCGGCGCAGCGGGGAACCCGTCGGGGAACTTCAGGTACCCCGACAGCCGCGGCAGGTTCATCAGCTGGTCGGGCAGCAGCAGCGGTTCAATATGCACGCGCGAGGTCAGACTGACCGCATCGCGGGCGTTGTTATAGCCATAGGTGTAGCCCTCTTCCTTCTCGCGAACCTGGCGGTGGCCGATGAAGTCCGAGCACCAGGTCGCTGAGTCTCGATCGCCCGTTCCGAGGATCAGCTTGGTCCGCGCGAGCGAAGACAGGGTCTGCGCCATTTCATCGCCATAGACCTGCTTTAGCTTGGCATAGGCATGGATCCCGGTGACAATCGCGCCGCCGAAGTTGCGCGCCGTCTGGAGGCCCTTTTCGAGCGCTGGCAGACGGTGGAGCGCGCCGAGTTCATCGACGAAGAACCACATCCTGACCTCACGGGTGCGGTCCATCGCCATGAGGGTATTCATGGCAAGATCGAGCCAGACGGTGAGGAGCTGCGAGCAGACGCTCATGTCGACATAGCGCGCCGAGATGAACACCATCGACCCGTCGCGCTGGTCATCCTCGATCCAATCCCGGACCGAGAAGCGCCGCCCCTGACGGGGCAGCAGCTTGAGCGATTTGGCATTGGCATTGAACACAGCCCGGATCGACTCCGCCATGCGCGCGGCTTCGGGTGCTGTCAGCGGATCTGCGATCGTGCCGCGCATCAGCCGGTGCACAGCGGCCAGGTCGGCGGTCATCAATTCTGCGGCAAGCGCATCGTTGGTCGCCTGGCCGCGGGCGCGCAGCTTGAGGCACATCTCGACGAACAGCAGGCGCGCCGCGAGAACCCAGAACTGCTCGGCCCCGCCCCCATCGTGGGGTACGAGCGCTTCGGCGGCGGCAGTGAACTCGGCTTCGTCGCGGCACTCGTCGAACACGCTCCATTGCGGGCAACGCGCGTCGAGCGGGTTCAGGATGACGTCACGGCTGCCGTCGTAAAAGTGTTCGATGAAGGCCCCAGTCAGATCGAAGATCACCGCGCGCTGGCCGCGTGCCCGCGCCTCTTCAATCATCTCGGAAAGCGCGACGGTCTTGCCCATGCCGGTGGTGCCGATCAGCATCGCGTGGCTCTGCTCGAGCCGCCAGGGATAGGTCACCTCCGCGAGGCGCGAAGGCTGATAGGGAAATACCTCGTTTAGCTCCCTGGTGCTGCATAGCCGATAGCGCCAACCAAGCGCGGCACTGAGTTCCTTTGCCCTTTCGTCCCTATTATGAACGCGAATCTCCTCGACCAGTTCGGGCAAGGTGGACAGCTCGGCACCGCGCTCGTGTTTGCGCTCCTTCGATCGGGCGCCGAACCGCGAGGCGAACCAGTAGAACAGGGCGAAAGCGGGAATGAGCAGCAGCGCCGAATAGAGCAGTGCGTGCTCGAGGATCGAGACCATGTGGTCCCACGCGCGCACCACCGGCGGGAACGCTTCGAGCATGGAAATGGGAAACTTGACCGTGCCCCCGAAGGCGGTTTCGAGCGCGACTTCCTTGTGCGGATCAAACTCCATGAAGCCATAGACGGCGGCGTAGACCTTCATCCAGGCGAGGTAGCGTTCGTGGTCTGTCAGGCCGGTGGAGAGCATCCACCATGACATCGACGAGATGATGATCGCGGCGATGATTAGCGGGCCTTTGAGCCCCGCTGCGAACATGAAGCTGAAGTGGCCAAGCAGCTGGCTGCCGCGGGTGAAATCGACGAGATTCTTTTTCACTTTGCGCCTCCCTTGGTCGGGGTGGCAGCCATTCCGGCTTCCTTGCAGCGCGCCTTCCAGGCACTGTGGGCGCGCTCGCGCAGGGTGTGATCAGGGTGCCCTGAAAGCAGCGCGTCGAGCCCGACGAATGCGAACAGCGACTGGCGGTAGAGCTTGCCGAGAAGCGCCTGATCGCTTGCCCCAATGGGGCCGCTTGCGAGCACCTTCTTGAGCTGCGAGCGCAGCCATTCGCTCACCGCCAGCCCATCGGCTTCGGCGGCGCTGCGAACCTGCTCGGCAAGCTCGGGTGAGACATAGACTTGGAGGGATATTGGTCGTGACATCGTCAGGATCCTTCGATCTTGGATCCTGGTTTGCGCCCGCAAGGCTGATTTGCGGGCTACATCAGACTAAAGAACATGTCAAGAACATAAGGCGACGCATTCCTGCCACCTTCACGCCC
>JAFEEX010000093.1 GCA_018240895.1 Pseudomonadota bacterium
AGTTGAGACGCTGCGTGGTGCCTTTCGGCATGTCACTCGCCAAAGCTAATCGGTTCTTTGGCAAAAGTCAATACTGGCTTCGGGGCCAGGAAAGTCGGCCGCGAAGATGCCAGCAGGCCTCTTCTCACGTCTTTGCTGAACTTATCACGCCGTGCCAGCAGCAGGGCCTGTCAGCACATCCGCAGCCTCCAGGTACTCCTGGAGATACCCGAGCAGACTGAGCGCCGTGTACTCGTGCAAAAAGATGCTTGCTGCGCGGCCATCCATGAATGTGGGACGCAGCTCCAATGTGGGGCCTCTGGCCGCGAACGCCACCTGGTCAATGCCAGTGGCCCGGCTTGCGCGGCCCGTCTCGTCCTCGGACAGCTCTGGTTTCTCGGTGAGCAAGGTGTGATACGGGTGCCTCTGCGGCAGGTCTTGAACCAATGAAGGCTCAGCGTGCGCCCGCAGCATCATGGCGTTGGCGCCAAGATGCTCGCCGTATTCGTTCAACGCGCGCATCAGTAAGCCGAAGGCGCGCGGTGACCAATGCGTCAGCTGCGTGCTGCGGTCGTACATCGAAAACTTGATGCAGATCCCGACCCAATCGCCCTTGAGGGTCGTGATGCCCGTCTCGAAGCTCGCAACGGGATTGTGTTCATCGGGACTATGTGGCTCAGCATTGACAACCATGCACTCTCCTTAAAAGCCGGAATGGGAACTTGCGCGGTTGCGCGTCCATGGGTTGTATTCTGCTGCCTTAATCTTCCCAAGGGTTGATGACGTTCACACCGGCCGCAAGGAACGGGCTTACGTCTCTTGTCGCCACGCTGAAACCGCTCTCCAGGGCAATCGCCGCTATGACGGCATCAGCCGCCTCGATGCCGCTGCCGGCCTTACGGGCGGCTGCCAGCACATCGGCATAGGCGCGTGTGCAAGCCATATCAAACGGCAACACCCGGCGCACAAATACCGGCAACACTTGGTGTTCAATGCTGTCACTAAGCACTGTCCGGCGCTTGCCAGCGGGCATCAGGGCAACACCGGCCCGAAGCTCCGCCACGGTCATGGATGTCAGATAAAGCGTTTCAAGCGGTTGACGATTCAACCAGTCGATCACCGTTTCGTCGGGTACGGCTCGAAACTGCTCCGATATAACGTTTGTATCCAGCAGAATCATTCAAAGCTCGCTGCGCGGGCGGGTGAATGGTCACCGTCAAAACCCGCCATTTCTTCGTCGGTCAATTTCACCTTGCGCCCGATGCCTGCCAGCAAATCGCCCAGCTTTACCCGGCCTTCCGGTTTCACGGCGGTAGCCAATATGTCGCACATCTCGGCTTGCAATGTACGGCCGCTCTGCGCCGCCCTAACCCGGATGGCGCGATGTACCTCTTCCGGCACATTCCTGATCGTTACTGCTCTCATGTCTGCAACCTCCAATTGATTGCGGTGAAATCAAATATACATACTGCATTCAAATGGGTCAAGCGCTAGCGACCGCGCTCCTTCGACTGGTTCGCCGTTTCTTGCTTGACGTTCCACTCGGCTTGTAGCTCGACTTTGCGACGCACCAGCTCGCTCAAACGTCTCGATAGCTTCACTTTGCGTCCAGGCGTCCCCGCAGGTGCGCTGCTTCTTGCTGGGCCTTGGCCAGATCCTGGGTCAGTTGCGCCACCAGCGCCTCGGCGCGTGTAGCCCGCTCCTGCATGGCCTGGACTTGGGCCTGGGCTACGGCGGCCGCCTGCTGCGCCGCCTGTGTCTGCTCACGCGCCGTATCTATGGCCCCGCGCACACGCTCGATCTCAGCCTGTATGGCTTCGATCCGACCGGTGAGCGTGTCACGCTCGCTGCGCAGTGCTTGCACCTGTGCCGCCAGTTCGTCGCGCTCGGCCTCCAGTGTTTCACCCACCGTTGCCAGGTCGGCGGCCTCGGCTTGTGCCTGGTCGATTTCCGCCTGTGCCTGCTCGCGCGCCGCTGAAGACGCCCGAGCCAGCTCGGCGGCGATGGCTGCAGTCAGCGCCTGCGGCAGTTCCTGGGCGGCTACTGTGGCGGGCCGGGCCTTGCGCCAAGCCACCAGGTGTCGCTGGATCGTGTTCGGGCTCCCGGTGTCACCCAATCGCTCGCGCACAGCGCGGATGGTTGGTTGCTGCCCCTCAGCCAAAAGCGCATCGGCGGCGGCGGCGACATGGGTCGCAGAAATTCCTAGGCGTGCCATATCATATCCTTCGTATCAATACGGTTATGATACGCTATACAGATATGATATGTCTATCTGGATCAGCAGAATCGGTCTGGCAGCGCCACCACCGCGTCGATGCGCTGCCCCATGTCCGCCTTGAGATAGATGCCGGTGGTGCTGATGTTCTTGTGCCCCAGCAACTGCTGCGTGACCGGCAGGTCGGCACCCGAAGCCTTGAGGATTTCGTGCGCAAAGGTGTGTCTCAGCCAATGACATGACGCCCTCGCAAAATCCTCCTGCAAATCCGCTGTCTCAGGCAAACCAAGCCCCGCCAGGTGGTCGGCCACACTTTGAAAAAAGCGCTTGAGCACCCGGTGCAAACCCGCTTCCGACAAGGCCCCGCTGCACGCATGCAAGGCACCCACGGGCGGTTGTTCCAGGACGCTGATCAATGGCGTCTCGGCTAAGGCCTGGTCAGGTAAAACACCGGCGTCCATGAGCATCCTGCGGTCGGCCAGATGCCGCTCCAAGGCCTCGATCACTGAGTCTTTCACCGGCAGCTTGCGCTCGTGGCCGCCCTTGCCACGCACCGTCAGGACATATCTGGCCCCGGTCGTCTCTCCCGCATGCTTGCGCAAATCACCCCAGGTATGGGCGCTCATTTCCTGGCGGCGCATGCCGGTGGTTTCGGCCAGCATCAGGATCGCCAACAGGCGGCGTTTGTGCGCGCCGCCCGGCATGGCATCCAGCGTGGCCCTCATGGCATCCAGGTGGCGCAGTCCAAACGAGCGAGTCGTGTCCATTACGGCGTTCGCCATCGAGGCTCCCGCCGCCGCGCGCACGCGTGCAAACGGATTGGCGGTGAGATAGCCGCTTTCCACGAGGAAGCCATACAAATGCCCGATGGCCGCCAGGGCGCGCCTGGCGCTGCTGCGCGACAGTGGCCCACGCATTGGGCGCCAATCGCCGCCACAGCGCGTGGCGGGCAAGGTGTTGACCCAATGGGCGGGAGGATTGCTCAGAAACCTCGCGTGCTCGATCGCATCGACCACGGTCAGCGTGGATAGGCTCAAGCCACGCTCATGCGCCCATAGCAGCAATCGTTCCACATCGCGCCGATAGGCGGCCAGGGTATGCGGCGATTTAAGGCTCAGGGTGTCCAGCCAGATCCGCAAGGCCTGGTGGTCAGAGTTGGCACCCAGGGCGTTGAAGCCTGTGCTTCTCAGATCGGTGTGACCCGCCATGGCAGGAAGCCGTGCGCCGGGCTGCGTGGTGGCCACCACGGCAACGGCCTCCCGCCGCACCCTGGGGGAGAGCCTCTGCCCCAGCCAGGTCTCGTGATCGAGGAGCCACTGCACCAGGCGCTCGGCCCGCTCGCGGCCCAGGCCAGGCACCTCACGCCACCAGGTACGGCCAAAGCGGTTGGCCAGCGTCACCAGGTCAGACAACCGGAGCACGCCAAACGGCCGCAACTGTGCGCACAGGCGCGCCGACAGCCACAGCGATACCGGATCATCACCCTTGGGCACCTGGACGCCACGGGCCTGAATCAGGCTCAGGCCCTTGAGTGCCCGTTCTAATGCCTGTGCTGGCGTGGGGCCGAACGCTGGCGGCTCGGGTATCGCACAGGCCCCGTATTCCTCCTCGTACAGCTCGACCAGTTCGCGTTCGCTGAACATGCCGACATCAAAGCGCCGCGCAAACTCTTCCAGGTCGGGGGCGCCCTGCCCCACTTCCGGCTCGGTCATGTTCAGCCCGAGCGCAGGCCCCAACGCTGCCGCCAGATTGGCTTCGCCCATGCCCTCCAGGTGGATGCGCGCCTCACGCGCCACCGCCACCAGGTGGGAACGCACCACGCGCGCATCCCGGTGCAGGTCGGGCAGGTAGCGTCTGGCCGCAGCTGCAGGCCTCATGCCCTGCACAACGGCACGCAGCAACGCCAGGTCATGCAGCCGCAGGCCAGGCGAGCGCGCCACCAGCTCCTGGCCTGGCGGTCGGCCCCTAGCAGACCCTGCGCTGACTTCCTGCGTCAACATAACTGGCATTATCGTGACGGATGAATAAATGTCTTAAGGACATCCTGCATAACTCTGTCCCCAGCGTGGTAGCGGGGTGCTCCTGCGGCAGGCATGATCTTGCCCCATGAAGCAAACCAGCCTTGACCTGAACCTGAGTGTGATGAAGACACGCAAGCAAGTCTTCCTCGAAGAGATGGAGCAGATCGTTCCCTGGCAGGCGTTGGTAGAGCTCATCGCACCGTACTACCCGCAAGGGCGCACGGGCCGCCCACCCTTTGCCTTGGAGACCATGCTGCGCATCCATTGCATGCAGCAATGGTTCAGCCTGGGTGATCTGGCCATGCAGGAAGCGTTCTTCGACACCCCGGTGTACCTGCACTTTGCCGGGCTCGACCCCCATGGTCGCTTGCCCGACGAGAGCACGATCTTGCGCTTTGGCAAAACCCCAAGTCCACGCCACCGCCTGGAAAAGCACAAACTCGCCGAGCAAATCCTGCAGACGGTCAATGCGTTACTGGAGCAACGCGGCCTGCTGCTCAGGCAAGGCACCGCCGTTGATGCCACGCTGATTGCGGCGGCGCCCTCCACCAAGAACAAGGCCAACAGCCGAGATCCAGAGATGCATTCCTCCAAGAAGGGCAACCAGTGGTACTTTGGCATGAAGGCCCACATTGGCGTCGATGCCGACTCGGGCCTGGTGCATACCGTGCGCTGTACCTCGGGCAACGTCTCGGACGTGGTTGAAGGCAACAGTCTGCTGCACGGGCAGGAGAAGGACGCCTTTGGCGATGCTGGCTACCAGGGGGTAGACAAGCGAGACGATGCCTTGCAGCAGGTGGCATGGCACATCGCCATGAGGCCGAGCAAGCGCAAGGCGCTGGACAAGGAAAACAACGCCATAGACGCGCTGGTCGATGAACTGGAGCGAACCAAGGCCCGCATCCGGGCCAAGGTCGAACACCCATTCCGAGTGCTCAAGCGCCAGTGGGGGTACGTGAAGACGCGCTACAAGGGCTTGGCCAAGAACGGGGCACAGATCAAGACGCTGTTTGCGCTGTCCAACCTGTGGATGGCGCGCCGCGCGCTGATGCAAATGCAAGGAGTGCGGGCATGAGTGCGCCCGAAATTCAGGCGGGGGCCGCAAAAGGCGGTGACAGAGCCAGAAACCAGGGGAAAAGTGCCGGTGTGCAGGCGCGAGTGCGCCGTGAATTCACCTGACGCAAGCCTCGGTGCCAAATAACACACTCGAAAACGAGTTGTTCAGGACATCCTTTATGGCTGGCGGATCACATGGGAAGGTGGGATGGCTGGACGCTCACGTTGCGCGCGCTCAGCCGCAGGCTCAAGGCATGCCTGGGGCTTGCGGCTTGCCATCGCCCGTTGCGAGCCCATCATGGGCCTTGCAGCGCTGCAGGGTGGGCAAGTCGATACCGGCAGTCTCACAGGCCAGGCGCAACCGCGCCCCGGCGCTGTGCGCAACGTCAATGTCTCGGGCCAGCACTTGGCGATCTTTAAGGCCAATCATTCGTCCTCGCCCTCGTTGATGATCGCCGCGACTTTCCTAAGAAACACAAGCCTCAACCGGCTGCAGCGAGAACTAAAAGTGCGCGGCACGGCGCTGCAGTTGCTTGACGACCCGTTCACGGTACCGCTGTTCGTACTGGTCGGCACCAGGATCCTCGTAGCGCATGCCGAAGCGCATGGCCGGTAAAAGAGCATGGCGATCTTGCGTGCCGTGGCCGTCAACGCTTTGGTCTTGCCGATACACGCGGCCAGCCGGTCACTGCGTCATGTTTCGCACATAGCGAAGTATCAGGCTTCGACACGTACATCTGCTCCGATGAATTGCACCTGATGCTCAAGCGTTTGCAGGTCTACGTCCGAGAGGCAGCCACCCGGATCTCGCAGAATGAAGCCTCGTGTCTCGTCAAAGCGCACTTGCGGCCAGAGAGAGGACGGCTGCTGTTTGCGCTGCATGATGATTGCAAGCTCTTTCTCCAGATACCGCCTCTTGGTCATGTCGCGCAGCTCGGGCTTGAAAACCTTACCCACGTTGGTGGTGGGCAGCGCGGGCAGGATTTCGACGTACTTGGGACGCGCGGGCGGCTCGTCCACGTGCCGGGCGGCGAAGTCGCGCAGAGATTCGGCATCCGCCATCAGGCCTTCTTTGAGCGTGACGAAGGCCACCGGCACCTCGCCCGCATAGGGGTCTGGTGCGCCCACTGCGGCGCAGGCCTTCACGGCGGGGTGCCTCTCCAGAGCTTGTTCAATCACTTGCGGATCAATGTTGTGGCCACTGCGAATGATCAGATCTTTCGAGCGTCCGCGCAGCTTGAGCAGGCCATCGGGCGACAGCGAACCCAGGTCGCCGGAGATGAGCCAGCCGTCGTCCGTGAAATAGCTCTTTCTCTCGATCTGGCCCAGGTAGCCCGCAAACAGATTGGGCGACTTGAACAGCACCATGCCGGTCTCTCCGGGCGCTGATTCGTCAGGCGTGAGATTGCCGTTGGCATCCATCTTGCCAATACGGATGCGCGCATGTGGCGTCCTGAAGCCGACATGGCCGACGCTGGCATGCACGCCTGGGGGAGTGATGGTGGAGATGCCGGTCATCTCGGTCATGCCCAGGCTTTCGTGAACATGGAGACCCGTACGCTCCTTGAAGCGTCGCGCCGTTTCTTCGCCGAGCGGCGCGGCACCAGTCCGGAAGTAGCGGATGGAGGAGATGTCTGCTCCAGCCAAGTCTATGTCCGAGAGCGCCGACAGCACCGTGGGCACGGCGGACATAGTGGTGGGTTTGTGGTGATCCACAAGCCGCCAGAAATTGGCAATGACGTCCTTGTTCCGAAACAGTTCTCCAGTAGGGATGATGACCTCGGCGCCCGCAGAAAAGCAGGCCAGAGAGCCAGGCAACACCCCGGCTACGTGAAACAGCGGATAGCCGTTGATGGTGCGGTCGCTTGAGGTCAGGCCCTGCATCTGCACGCTGGCCCAGGCGGTGTAGACCTGGGCGCCGTGCGTCTGTGCCGCCAGCTTGGGCGCGCCGGTCGTGCCGCCGGTATGGAAGTAGGCTGCGACATCGTCCGGTTGGATCACGCGGCCCGAGAGCAGCCGATCCGCGGGCTGGCGGCCAATGAGTTCGGCGAAGCTTTGCACGGACGCGCGGATGCCAGTGGCATCAGGCGCGACGCCAGCGTGGCTCACGTACAGAACATGCTCGATGCCGGTGGCGAGCTGTGCCACCTTGCGCCAGATGCCAGCATCGTCGGAGTCGGCCCAAGCAATCAGGACTTTGGCGCGAGTGGCGCTCAACAGTGACGAGATTTTCTCTGCCGTGAGCAAAGGGTTGATGGGCTGCACGATGGCGGCTGCCTCGCCGCCCCATAGCGCGAAATGGTACTCGGGGCAGCCCGGCAGCATGATACCCACGGTGTCCTGGCTGCCCAGCCCCAGGCTATACAGCGCATTGGCGGTCTGGTTGATCTTGCCCAGCAGTTGCGCGTAGGTGTAGCGCTCGGCGTCGATATCGACATTGGCCGTCTTGAGGAAGGTCAGGGCCGCGCCTGCGCCATGTCCGCGGGCCGAGGCCTCGAACAGCGCATGGGTCGATTGGGGCTGGATCAGCGAATCCAGCGGCATTTGTTCGATGGCCTCGATGTCCGCGAGGCCGCGTATGGGGCGAATGGGATGGAACATGGCGTCTCCAGTGGGTGCCGCGATCAGGAAAGGAACAGTCCGGTTCCCCGCGCGAAGGCGGCGCGGCAATCCCGCACCATGCGGTCTATCAACTCTTGACAGGTGGGCACGTCATCGATGAGCCCCACGCACTGGCCGGTGGCGATCACGGCGTCGTCAATGTTGCCCGACTGAAGCGCCGCCTTGCCGCGCTGTCCGGTGACGAGGTGACGCAGGTCTTCAAATTGGCTGCCTCCAGGACGACGCTCGATGTCCACCACCTCTTGTGTCACGCTGCTTCTCAGCGCGCGGGAGGTGTTGTTCAGGCTGCGCAGCACCAGTTGGGTATCGGTTTCCTTGGCGTTGACCAAGGCTTGCTTCAGGGCATCGTGGACGGGGGATTCCATGGTGGCCAAAAAGCGCGTTCCCATGTTGACGCCATCGGCGCCCAGCGCCAATGCGGCCGCCATGCCCGCGCCCGTGGCGATGCCGCCCGAGGCGACGACTGGTATGTCGAGGACCTTGACCGCGGCGGGAATCAACACCAGACCCGGAACATCGTCTTCGCCCGGATGGCCCGCGCACTCGAATCCGTCGATCGAGACGGCATCCACCCCGATCTTCTGGGCTGAAAGCGCATGCCGCACCGAAGTGCATTTGTGGATCACCTTGACGCCACTCCGGTGCAGCCTGCCCAGGTATTCCTTTGGGTTATTGCCTGCGGTCTCCACGATCCGGATACCGCTTTCGATGATGACGTCGATGAATTCGTCATACGGCGGCTTGTTCTGTGCTGGCAGGAAGGTCAGGTTCACCGCGAAAGGGGAGCGGGTGAGCGCCTGGGTTTTCTGAATTTCCTGGCGCAGGTCTTCGGGCGAGGGCTGCGTCAGCGCGGTGAGCACGCCAAGCCCGCCGGCGTTGGAGACAGCAGCCACCAGCGGGCTGCGGGCCACCCACTGCATGCCGCCCTGAATGATGGGATAGCGGATGCCGAGCAGCTCTGTGATGCGTGTCTTCATGAAGCGTTTGATGTTTGTCGCTTTACGAAGGCGCGGCTTGCCCGCGCCCACGTCTGGGCGGGCTGATCTGTTTCGATGCTTTGGGAGTATTTACTCGGCGGTGAGCTGGTTGTCCTTGACCACCTTGCCCCAGTCGGTGAAGTCGGACAGGAGCAGCTCCTGCGTTTTTGCCGGGGTGAGGTAGGCGGGAAGAATGCCAATCTGCTCGAAGCGTTGGTTTATCTCGTCGCTGGCCAGAATCTGCCGGGATTCTTCGCTCACCCGGTCGATGATGTTCTGAGGCGTGTTTTTCGGCGCCACCAGGCCACCCCAGGAGGATGCCTCGTAGCCGCCGAAGCCCTGCTCGGCCATGGTGGGCACATCGGGCAGCACCTTCACTCGCTTGGGCGTGCCCACGGCCACCGCCTTCAGCCGGCCGCCCTTGATTTGCGGCAGGGCCGTGACCATGTCCGCATAGATCACCGGCACCACGCCGCCCAGCGTGTCATTCATCGCGGGGGCGCTGCCTTTATAGGCTACGTGCTGCATGTTGGTGAAACCCTTGGACTTCATCAGCTCCATGCTCAAATGCCCCGAGCTGCCGGCTCCCGAGCTGGTGTACATCAGCGGTTGCGCACTGGCCTTGGATTTGGCGAACAGCGACTTCAGATCGGTCACGTCCGGCAGCGAGTTCTTGTTGACCGCGATCACGTTGGGCAGGTCGTATATCTTGGTGATCGACGCAAAACTGGTCGCGGGATTGAATGTGGCTGTCTTGAAGAAATGCGGCGCCAAGATGGTGGGCGTCACCATCATCATGAAAGTGTAGCCATCGGCAGGCGTGTTCATGAACTGGCCCGCCGCCACCGCGCCCGAGGCGCCTGGCTTGTTGTCCACCACGATCGGTTGCCCAAGCCGCTTGCTCAGCGCCTCGGCATATACGCGCGCCGCGGAATCAGTGGGGCCGCCCGCTGGGAACGGCACCACCAGCTTGATAGGACGTTCGGGCCAGCCTGCCGCAGACGCTTGCAGGATGGGGAGAGCCATGAACAGGCCCATGGCTACGAGCGTCGAGGGGCGCAAAAAAATTGAACGTGTCGTTGTCATCATGTCTCCTTGCATATCCATTGTTTGTGGCCCAATCGCTGAACCTATATTCATTCTTTCAAACAAAATCGTCATTGACAACGACTGCATCCATGTACATAATGGTCAAAAATATTTGACATGAAGGTATTCACCCTCGATGGACTTGCAAGCACTGACCATCTTTGTGGAAATCGTGGACGGTGGAAACCTCAGCCAGGCTGCCCGCGCGTTGAACATGTCGCGCGCCAATGTCAGCTACCACGTCGCCCAGTTGGAGAAATCACTGGATGCCGAGTTGCTGCGCCGTACACCGCAGGGCGTTGAGCTAACCAACATGGGCCAGCAGGTCTATGAGCATGCCAGGAACATCGTGCATGAATCAGCGCTGATGCGCGATGCCGTGAGCGCGAGTGCGAGCGAAGACAGGCTGACAGGGAAGATCGGCCTGAGCGCGCCTACCGGCTTTGGGCAACTGGTCATGGGGCCCTGGCTAATAGATTTCAAGAAGAAGCACCCCAGCATCATCCTGGATGTGCGGCTGGAGAACTTCATTGACAACCTCGTCAAGGACGGGGTGGATGTTGCAATCCGCGTCACCCCGGAGCCTCCCCCAATGGTGGTGGCTCGGGATCTGGGGTCTGTCCACTACACCTTGTGCGCTTCCTCCGAATGGGCCGCCCGGCAGCGTCTGCCACAGACTCTGGCGGAGCTCAGGCGCACGCCCATCATCACATCGGGTGGGACGAGTGGTCGTGTGAGCATGATTGCCGCTCAAAATGGCCATGAGGAGGAGATCGAGTTTGTTCCCACCCTCATGTCACGCAGCTACCCCTTTGTGCTGGATTGCATTCTGAGCGGCATCGGCGTGGGCTTGGTGCCCGACTATGTGATCCGGCCGCGTATCCAGGCAGGTGAGGCGGTGCAGGTGCTTGCCGAGTATCAGTTCAGCATCAACCGGAACCATATGTATTTGATGTACATGCCCAACCGCTACCAGACGCGCGCCACCATCACCTTCATCGATTTCTTAACGGACAAGATGGGATTGCTGCGGATGGTGAGGAAATCTGACGTTTGAACGTACGTTCAACGAACATTTGCCGAGCTTGGCTTTGCGGCGCCGTAGGAGCGAGGCCTGTTTTGCATCTCGCGCTCGGTGGGTATCCTGGCCCCCGCCTGGGAGCAGAACCAGTAGGCAAGCCGCAACGAGAGGCCGACGCCACACGAATACCTTTGGAGCGATAGTGGGCCGATGGGTGCGTCCCACGAGGGTACCCGGGGCCAGTGGCAACATGAAACAAGCTGGCGACGCTTGGTCTTGAAATGTCCTGTTACTTGTTATTCCTCAAGCTGCTGCAGCCTCTGCATGCTCCCGACTCTTCGATGCCGCGTATGTGATCGACTCGATTCGTGAAAATTGCAACGCCACATCCTCGGCCACCACCTTGATCACCTGAACCTCGTTGCCGTCGTCATCCGTGGCAGTGAACTCCCGCTCCTCACCGATGACCAGCACCCGTGCGCCTTTGCGCAGGTGTTTGGCACAGGCTTCGGCCTTGGCGCCGTAAATCTCGACCTCGCGCCAAAAGCCACCCACCTGCTCTACCCCACCCTCCTCAGTCTGGCCATAGCGTCCGAACATGACACGCATCGACGCCACTGTGAAATCACCGTTCCTGCCGGCGACATGCTTGAGTTTCGGCGAGTCGCCGAGGTTGCCCTTGCCAATGAATAGGTTCTGCATCATTGATTCCTCGTGGTGCGGTTCAAAGAAGGCCCAGCAGCTGCACCAGTGCCACAAGACCAAGGTATGCATGGGCCAGCAATTCATCCGGGTATGGCTTTCGCATACACGGCACGCTGACTCTTGAGCAGGCGTCGCTTGATGAGCCGTATCTCCTTTCGAAGCCGTACATGCTCATCGTTGGCCTTCATCNNGCACATGTTCATCGTTGGCCTTCATCGCCTGCTCGGAGAGCTGGGCGTACCAGCTGCGGGTGCGCTGCTGATACGCCGAATAGATTTGCTGCGCCAGCTCCCAGGACAGGTGCCGCTTGGCACCACCAGCCTCGCGCCAGCGCATGAACGTGTATCCCGTTGAGGCCCGCAGGTGACGGGCCAGGTAGATGTGGCTACCATGAACCTGCTTGCTGGCCTCGATCAGCACATCCATGTGCTGTTCCAGCCTGTCAAGCTCTGCCTCCAGTTGGCGCAACTCAGGGCGGGTGCCCCTACCCGTAAGGGCCTTTGCGTCAACCCGTTCTTGACACGTCTCACTTTCCTGCATTGCGGCAGGGCGACCATGGAAGTTGACATCACGGCCAGATGCCCGCCCGTTGATTTCATCCATTTCCATCACCAACCCTTTCAACACAATAGCCCTTTCACACACACCAACCCGGCCCTGCCGCAGCTTCCTCACATTTGCCTCACACCAGCCCTGCATCAGATTGGTTGGCCCCTGCGCCTGCCGCATCCTGAGCCCTATCGTCCAGGTGCGCGCCCAGGGTCTGTAGCAGGTGGCGTTCCGCAGCCGTTAGATCCCCCGTGCGGCGACGCGAATGCCGCGGATGCAGCTTGCCGGTGAAGACCTCGCTGGGAACGACGCCAAAGACCTCTGATGCAAACTCCACCCGCTTCTGCGCTTCTGCCCCAGATTCCGGGATGAAGTCACTGCGCGACAGGGCCTTGACCTCCTCACGGGTGAGCCAGCGATCGAAGCGTGCCGTCTCATTGAATACGCGGCGAATGAACCGCGTCAGCTCAGAAATCGCCTGGCGCGCCTGATCGTCCGAGCGCAGCGTCTTGCGCGCCAGCGTCTTTTGCAGGCGCACGAAATAGTCGAACTCCACGATCAGCGTGGAAATCGCATAGCCATACGGAGAGCGGTAACCCAGGTTGAGCACCTTGGGCTCTGCCGACTGCAGAATCGAAAAGCTCAGGCCTTTTTTCTTGAGATCGGCAAGAAGTGATTCAGCTTCCTTGGTTTCCCGCCGCAGGCGTTTGCAGATCTCATCAATGGTCTGCTCATGGCGCAGCAAGGCCCAATCGGCATAGGGGTTGTCGTAGCCCGTCAGAACCCACAGACCACGCAAGGCCGCGGCCACACGCCGCCCGCCGATAATGGGGGCCGCTTCCTTGCCCGGCTCGCGCGTGCGACCCATGAACATCCGATAGGCCTCCTTGGTGTGGATCGTCATCTGATCCACCTCCTCATCGACCAGCGCACCCAAAGCGTCAATGGCCCTGGCTTCCTGACGTGTCACAACCGACTCGGCTCCCTTGCGGCCCTCGAACTCCACCTTGCGCCGCTCCAGCCTGTCCTTGCGATCTTCGAGCTCGATATAGCGGTCATAGAGCGGATCAGTCTCGCTCATGGGCCCCGCCATGTACTCGGCCAGTGCCGCTTCCTCCTTGACGATGCTGTAGCCATCGGTGAACGGTGAATTCGGTTCGGTGGCGAAGGCAAAGCCCACCGGCGCGGGAATGCTCGGCATTGCGGCAGCTTCCGGCGTGGCTGTAGCTGCGGCATTCTTGGGTGACTTGTTGCGAGTGGNNGTGGCCATGGTGATGAGGGTAGATTTCGGTTGTGACAGCGGGGCATGGGCAATGGGACGAATACTGACCCAGGTGAATCAGTGATGCTTGATTGGTGCAGGTGGCTCGGGATTGGCCTCATCAGGATCGACCGAAGCTGGGACAGGCAGTGGTGGCGAGGGCCAGCCAGTCATGAGCACTTCAGGCGCAGACTTCGTTTCCTTCGCATTCAGGTCATCCAGAAAAGGAAAGCTGTCACTGCGCAGGCCCGGCAGGTAGTCACTGACCGGAACGCGAAGCAATGCCTGCACGGCTTCACGATCGACGGTGATGTGGGTGCGGTAGTTGGTATGACTACGAGATTGGACTAGCCCCATATCTTCCAACCTGGCCAGCGCTCTCTGTACCTGCTTCAATGACACACGCGCGCCCAGCAGATTGAGAGAAAGCTGGGAGCAAGATGTTTTTAATTCGATTTGATCGGCCTGCTGTTGAATCAACGCGTGAAGAACCATGCCAGTCTGATAGTCCTGAAGGCGATGCAGCAGGCTGATAAATAGTTGTTCGCCGGTCATTTCAGTCTCCTTGTGCTTAAGAAACAATCACGTTGGACAAAACGTCCCACGTGGCAACCGTTGCCGCGTGGGACAAAATGTCCAACCTCGTTGAATTACGTAGCGAGCTCACGCCGCCCTCCCCTTGCCCGCAATCTCGCGACGCAGGGTCAGCAGCTTGCGGCGCGCCTCGATCGCGGCCGGCGAAGGTTCAGCTTTTTGCGCATCCTGGGCGCTAGCAGGTCGAGGTTGTTCCGCTTCCTGCCTGGCCTTGAGCAAGGCCTGCTCGTGGCGTGCTCGCTGTGTCCTTTCGGCAGCTACCTTGTCCGCCATCGCCAGATCCAGCGTGCCGCTGGCATGGCGACGGATCAGGGCGTGCAGGTACCCCGGAGGGTTGTGGATGGTCTTGCCCTGCAGGCCAAGCTGCCCCTCCAGTTCATCGAGCAAGGCCTGGTGGATCGCCGCAGGTGCAGCGGCCAGGGTGCGGCGCACGCCGTCGTGCCACTCCATGCCAAGCGCCTTGGGCATGACCAGGTTGCCGGGCACGGCAGGCTCAGCTGGCAGGGGTACGGTGGGCGTTGCCTGTTGTGCCAACCGGGCTTCGGATGGGGAGGTTTCAGAAATCCGACGACGACTTGCCGTTTTGTCGAACCCTGCGGCGTCCTCGCGGGCGCACGCGGTAGTCGTTGTAGGTTGATTGTTATGTTGTTGTATATGGGTTCGACAAAAGGGCAAGGTAGATTCGACAAAACGGCAACCATGATTCGACAAAACGGCAGGTGCTTGCCCTTTTGTCGTATGGTCATCGGATTCATGGTTCGACAAAAGGGCAGAAAGTTGACACCCTTTTTCCGACAAGCCGTCATGGTTTTTTTCCACGGTATGCAGACCGACGCCGGGGGCCGGGTTCGCGCCTGTGTCGGCGAACATGCGCGTCACGATATGCGTGGCCTGCTGCCCCTGTGGTGTCTCGGTCAGCCAGCGTCCAAAGAAATCGAGCTGTAGCTGATCCTGGAGGCGATATGCGTGCAGCACCGGGTCGCCAAATGGACGGCGATCGGCCTCTGCCAACCAGCGCACCGCGTCGCCCAGGTCTTCGGCGGAAGGCGCCCCGGCTGCTGGCCTGGCAATCGCATGCAGCCGAGAAGGCTGCGGCAGTTTCTCTACATGCCCAATGGCATCCTGGAGCGCATGCAGGTTCACATGGCACAGGCCGCCTGCCCGTTCCTGCAGGAAGCCCAGCGCCTTGAGGCGTTCACGCGCATTGCGCTGGGTCTTGGTGCCAAGACACAGGGCAATGCGTGCATCCTCATGCGACAGTCGGAAATACCCCTCGAAGGTGGCTTCACCGGAGCGCACCGCTGCGCGTTGCTGGCGCAGCAGATAGGAAAGCAGCAGACCGCTTGCCACCGACCCGCTGATGCGGGCCAACGGTCGGTAAAAGCTGATCGAAGTTTTCAGCCAGGGGGCGAATGCTTCCCAGGTGATTGCTGGCGCCCCATCGGCGTGGGCTTGCAGGCCGCTCCACTGCGCCAGCCTGGCGAGATCGACGCGGTAGTGCAGGCGGGCAGGCCTGCCGGCGACACGCTCCAACAGCAGATGGTTTTGCTGCAGCAGATCGCGCACGCTTGCCTGCTCTCTCGCCGTCAGGCCTGTGGCATCCTCCCATTGACGTGCAGTCATGAAGAACCAGCCACTGCGTTGCGGTTCCTTCTTGCCGAGGTGGCGGCTCCAGTACAAGGCATGCCCGAGGAACAGCGCCGCCTTGAAACCCAGTTGTTCGGCCAGGGCTGGCTGGAACTGAATGAAGCCGCCCTGGCCCAGGTGCTGCAAGGCGGCACTCTCATCCACAAAGGGGTCAACAATGGGTTGCGTGCCAGCCAGTGGGCCGGCCATTGCCGATGATGCGAGGGCAGGATAAGCCACGATATAACTCCGCCTCAGGCTTGCCGCTCCCATGCCGCTGGCAGCTCTGGCAGGGGTTCGTAAGCGGCCAGGTGCTCGGCCAAAGGTGCGGACTGCGCCAGCAGCTTGCGCGCCAGGCAGTCGAGGTGCAGGCGGTAAACGGGGGGTGCGGGTGGCAGACTGGTCACGCTGAGCAGGCCTGATGCCACCAGGTCGCGCCGGCATTTGTGCTGCTGCGAGCGGATCAATCCGATGGCAGCTTCGCATTCCG
>JAFEEX010000094.1 GCA_018240895.1 Pseudomonadota bacterium
GGTCTATACCGCCGACTGGGCCGAGCGGCAGTGGTTTGAAGGCGCAGCCGGGCGCGATTGGTACATGGCGATGGGCAAGGTTGAAGGGCTGCTGTGCGAACAGGGCGACGATGTGGACCGCACCGCGCACTTCGCCTGCGTATTGGCAGTGGCCTGGCCTGACGGGGAACACGCGGTCTATGAGGGCAAGGCTCAGGGAACCCTGACGTGGCCGCCGCGCGGAACGCTGGGCTTCGGCTATGATCCGGTATTTGTGCCGCAGGGCCGTGACCAGACCTTTGCCGAGATCGACCCGGCGGAAAAGCACCGCACCAGCCACCGCGCCGCCGCCTTTGCCAAACTGGTGGCCGAGCAATTCGGCGGCTAGAGCGGAGCCATGGCTCGCGCGCTTTACATCCATTGGCCGTTCTGTCTGGCGAAGTGCCCCTATTGCGATTTCAACAGCCATGTCCGCGATTCGGTGAATCACCAGAGTTGGGAAACCGCCCTTCTCTCCGACTTGAGGCATGAGGCACAGCTGGCGGGCGGCGAACCGTTTGACAGTGTGTTCTTCGGGGGCGGTACGCCTTCATTGATGCCGCCCGCACTGGTCGCGCGGCTGCTGGCCGAGGCTGAGCGGCTGTGGGGGTTTGCCGAGGGGATCGAGATCACGCTGGAGGGCAACCCTTCATCGATTGAGGCGGCACGCTATGCCGATCTCGCCGCTGCCGGGGTCAATCGCGCTTCGCTGGGTTTGCAGGCGTTGGATGACGGGACGCTGCGCTTTCTGGGCCGGCTTCACACCGCTGCGGAAGGGCTTGCCGCGCTTGACGTGGCGCAGCGTCAGTTCGGGCGGGTCAGCTTCGATCTGATCTATGCCCGCCCCAGACAGACGCCTGAACAATGGCAAGCAGAGCTGAGCCGGGCGCTGGACTTCGGCACCGGGCACCTTTCGCTGTATCAATTGACTATCGAGCCCGGCACACGCTTTGCAACCATGGTGCGTCAGGGCCAGCTCGCTCCGCTCGACGATGACCGCGCGGCGGATCTGTTTGCCCTGACCCGGCAGATGACGACTGCGGCCGGCCTGCCCCGCTATGAAGTGAGCAATCACGCCCGGCCGGGGGAGGAAAGCCGCCACAACCTGACCTATTGGCGGTATCAGGACTATTGCGGGATTGGCCCGGGGGCGCACGGACGACGCGGGGGCCGCGCCACGGTGCGCCACCGCAAGCCCGAAAACTGGCTGGAGGCAGTGGCCGCGTCCGGGCACGGAATTGCCGATGAAACCTTGCTCACCGCTCCTGCTCAGGCCAGCGAGGCCTTGCTGATGGGGCTGCGACTGACCGAAGGGGTCGATATCCCGCAGATCGGCAAGCGGTTCGGCTTTGCCCCTGCGCGATTGCTTGATTGGGCAAAGGTCGACTTTTACCGCGCGCAGGGCCTGCTGTGGCAAGACGGCCCCCGGATTGGGGTGACTGATGCCGGGATCGGCCTGCTCGACGGCTTGCTGGGCGAAATCGTCGCGGCTGAACTGGTTGCGGCGTGAACCGGGCGGACATTCTTGAAAGCTGGCACAGCCACCTTGCTCAGGGCCGCCGCCGGTCCCCGCATACCGTGCGCGCCTATGTCGCCACGGCGGCGCGCCTGCTGGATGCCTTGGGTGATCCTGACTGGCCGGCGATTGCGCGGATAGAAGCCGCCGGACTGCGCGCACAGCTTGCACGCCGCCGCGCCGAAGGCCTGACCAATGCCTCTGCCGCGCGGGAACTATCCGCGCTCAAGGGCTTCATTGCTTTTGCCCGGGAGCAGGTTGGCGCGCCTGATCACTCCCCCCCGCGAATGCGCGGACCGCGCGTCAAGAAAGGCATCCCGCGCCCGGTGACTCCTGACGAGGCGGTCGGATTGGCGGCGACCGTCAACGACGATGCCTCGCACGAATGGATCGGCGCGCGTGATCGGGCGGTGCTGCTGCTGCTTTATGGCGCGGGAATGCGGATTGCCGAAGCGCTGTCGCTGACCGGCGCGGCGCTTCCCTTGGGCGAAACGCTGGTCGTGATCGGCAAGGGCAACAAGCAGCGCGTGGTCCCACTCCTGCCCCTGGTTCGCGAAGCGGTGGCGGATTATGCCGTCAAGTGTCCCTGGCCGCTGGACAAGCAAGGGCCGTTGTTTCGCGGTGCCAAGGGCGGCCCGCTTTCGCAAGGCATGGTGCAAAAGGCCATGGCCCGCGCTCGTATCGTGCTGGGCCTGCCGGCCAGCGCCACACCGCACGCCCTGCGCCATTCCTTTGCCACGCATCTGTTGGGTGCCGGGGCAGATCTGCGATCGCTGCAGGAACTGCTGGGCCACGCCAGCCTGGGCTCAACGCAAATCTACACCAGGGTTGATGCCGCCACGCTGCTTGACGTCTATCGCAACGCCCACCCGCGTGAGGCGGGCTAACCCTTGTCCTTCCAGCGTATCACCCGCCACAACCAAACCGCCACCGCGATCACCACCACACCGGCCAGCAACGGCCCGGCTATGTGGCTGACCGCGCCAAGATACCCGGCCAGCCAGTGGCCACCTATGATGAGCAGGGTGTTCCACACCGCGGCCCCGGCAAAAGTGAAGGCCAGAAATTTGCAGTGCTTCATATGACTCAACCCGGCTGGTAATGAGATCATCGTGCGCAGGAACGGCGAAAACCGCATGGCAAAGACAATCCATTGGCCATGGCGCTGAAAATAAGCGCTCGCCGCCTCAACATCGCGCCAGGTCAGCGTCAGCCAGCGGCCCCAGCGATGGACCAGCGGCTCAAGCCGTTGATAGCCAAGCCGGTCGCCAAGCAGAAACCAGACATAGTTGCCCAGCGTCGATCCAACGGTTCCTGCCAGCAACAGCGGCCAGAACTGCATCGTTCCGCGCGCCACGGCCACCCCGCCCAATCCCATGATCAGTTCGCTGGGGATCGGCGGGAAGACGTTTTCGATGAACATCAGCGCGGCGATGCCCCAGTACCCGCCCTGCTCTATCAGTCTGATTATCCAGCCGTCCATGTGCGGCTAGATGGCGGCTGTTGCGGCAAAGCACCAGTATGGAAATGATTGCACATCCCTCTTGGCGACGAATCGTTTCATCGATATAAAAGCACGGTTCGTCGCAGTCGTGACCGGCGATAGTGCCCGGTGGCTGCCCCTATAGCGGACGAACGCATGAGGGCTTTTCAGCCATGTTTCAGATATTGCAGGACAACCGCGCGGTGGTGCTCGGCGCGGTGGCGATTGGTGCGGCTGGCTTTGTCGGCAGCGGTTACCTTCTGGGCGATGGACTGCGCCGGGCCAAGGCGGCGGAGCGCGAGGTGACCGTGCGCGGGGTATCGGAACGCGATGTTACCGCCACCCTTGCCACCTGGTCGATCCAGTTTTCCAACACCGCCACCGATTTCGCTTCGGCGGAGCGTTCGGTCGGGCAGCAGGCAGAGGCGGTTCGCGCGTTTCTGGCCAAGGCCGGAGTCAAGCCGGGCGATGTTACCGACACCGGCGTTTCGTTGTCGCGCGAAGCGCCCGATTATAGCAACAACCGGCCCGAACGCTTCACCGTATCGCGCACCATCCAGGTCCGCACCGGCGATGTGATGCGCGCGCGCACCGCCTATGCCCAGCAGGCGGACCTGCTTCGCGCCGGGGTGGAAATGTCGAGCAATTCGATCACTTACACCTTCACCGGCCTCAACGGCCTCAAGCCCCAGATGATTGCCGAAGCCAACAAGAACGCCAGAGCCAGCGCCGAACAGTTTGCCAAGGACAGCGGCGCCGATGTCGGGCGGATCAAAAGCGCCAGCCAGGGCTATTTCTCGGTCGGAGCCCGTGACGGAGAAGACTGCGACGATTGCGGATCGGGTGGCGGCAGCTCACCCTTCCAGAAGGTCAGGGTGGTAACGACCATTTCCTACGACCTGGGGTAGGAACCGAACCCCTCTCCCCCTTCACGGGGAGAGGGGTTAAGGCTTGAAAGCGCAGCCGTCGGTGGCATCCATGTTGGACATCTCCAGCATGAGAGTCCGGTCGGGGCAGCCACTCCTGTTGGGTATGCCCGGTTTCAATCCTTGGCGTTTCAATGTGGGCGGTCCGGGCACGACAACGTTGCAGCAAAAAACTGACCGTCACCCCGGGCTTGACCCGGGGTCCAGCTATTTCTTCCACGCGATGCTTCGTCACACGAGATGGTTGTAAAGATCGGACCATTCCGGATTGGCGCGTTCGATCAGGTCGAACTTCCATTCCCGCCGCCACCGCTTCAACCGCTTTTCGGGGGCGATGCAGTGGCAATTATATACTTGACGTACTGAAGACGAGTCGTGGAAGATTGTCATTTAGAATGAGCCGCTTTCCCGTTGACTCATTCGACGGGAACGGCTGAACCTGCATCGAATATTGCGACGGTCGATTTCTGGCTGTCAGATGATGCGGTTTGGGATCGTTATATGGCCTCTGCGGCAGGGAAATCCTTATTCCCCGGTGGTTCGAAAGAGCGCGTGAGTCGCGCTGGCGAAGCAGTTCGCAACGGGATGCCGACAGGAGAAGATTTGGCGGTCATCGACGCTTGGCGTGCTGCACATCGTTCGGTGTTGAATACCTTTCAGGCCATCCTGCGGAACCGCACGCGCAGTACCGACATTGTTGTCGCGCAGAGGCATAAGCGGCGAAGCACAATATTCGGTAAGTTACGTCGCTTTCCGACCATGCAACTCGCGCGAATGGATGACGTGGCTGGGTGCCGACTGATCTTTCCGAATGCTGAGGAACTGTATGCTTTCCGGCACGATCTTCACTGCGCACATTTCAACCACCAGCTCAAAAACCAGCCAGACAAGTATGACTACATCAAACGCCCCAAGGATACGGGTTATCGGGGCATACACGATGTGTATGCGTATGACGTGAACTCGGTTCACGGGAAGCCCTACAAAGGTCTTTTGATCGAGCTTCAGTACCGTACTTTTTACCAGCACGCATGGGCAACGGCGGTCGAGGTTGTCGGCTTTATCACGGAGAGCCAGCCTAAATTTCAGGAAGGTGACAAACGTTACGAGACCGCCCTTTCGCTTGCGAGCGAGATCATCGCTCGGACTGTCCGTCGTCAGAACATTT
>JAFEEX010000095.1 GCA_018240895.1 Pseudomonadota bacterium
GTTGGAGCCGCCGGTCTCGACGCCGATCTCGCGCAGCACGGCGATCGAGGCGTTGCGCATCACCTGGTATTCGCGGTCGGTAAGCGTGAGGGCAGGCGCGACCGTGATCGAGTCGCCGGTGTGGACGCCCATCGGGTCGATGTTCTCGATCGAGCAGATGATGATGCAGTTGTCCGCCTTGTCGCGGACGACCTCCATCTCGAATTCCTTCCAGCCGAGCAGGCTCTCGTCGATCAGAATCTGGCTGACGGGCGACATCTGGAGACCGCGCGTGACGATCTCCTCGAATTCCTGCCGGTTGTAGGCGACGCCGCCGCCGAGGCCGCCGAGCGTGAAGGCTGGGCGCACGATGCAGGGCAGGCCGACGATCTCGAGCTGGCGCATGGCTTCTGCGAAGCCGGCCTTGAGATCGTACTCGGTCTTGCCGTCAGCGCCCTTGATCTCGGGCGAGGCGACGATGGCCGAGCGCGGGCTTTCGAGGCCGATCTTGTCCATCGCGGCGCGGAACTTGGCGCGGTCTTCCGCCTTCTCGATGGCTTCGGCCTTGGCGCCGATCATCTCGACGCCATACTTCTCCAGCACGCCATGCGCGGCAAGCTCCATGGCCAGGTTGAGCGCGGTTTGGCCGCCCAACGTGGGGAGCAGCGCATCGGGCCGCTCGACCTCGATGATCTTGGCCACGAATTCCCAGGTCAGCGGCTCGATGTAGGTGCGGTCGGCCATGCCCGGGTCGGTCATNNCGGTCTGGCCGCCCATGGTGGGCAAAAGCGCGTCCGGCTTTTCCTTCTCGATGATCTTGGCGACCATTTCGGGCGTGATCGGCTCGATGTAGGTCGCATCGGCCAGTTCCGGGTCGGTCATGATTGTGGCGGGGTTGGAGTTCACCAGGATGACCCGGTAACCTTCCGATTTCAGCGCCTTGATCGCCTGGACCCCAGAATAGTCGAATTCGCACGCCTGCCCGATGACGATTGGCCCGGCGCCGATGACCAGGATGGACTTGATGTCTGTGCGCTTGGGCATGTCACCTGGAAGGGGTTAGGCGGCGGCAAATTGCGGCAGGGTTTATCCATGGTGAACAGGGGGCGCAACCCTTGTGGCGTCGCACCCTTTCAGCCCCTTGGACTGCCCCGTTTTGACTGCTCTCCACTCTTATTTTTACCTCGAATCCGGGCATAACGGTTGCACATGTCACGAAAGTCTATAGCCCGGCGGTTCGGGCATTAAACCGCCCTGCAAAGAACGGTATGAACATCAGGTTCGCACGATTGCTGGCGGCGCTTGCGCTGCTGGGTTCGCTGGACGGTCTCGCGATCGCCCAGACCGGCGGCCGTCCGTCCGGCCCGAACACAAGCGCAACGGCGGCGTCGATTGCGCCCGCGGCGGAAGCCGGCGTCGAGCCGCTTGAGCTGACCGGGATGCTGGCGGCCCAGAACGACGCACGCAAGCGGATGGGCGTTCCTGCCCTGAAATGGTCATCGGAACTGGCGTCCCGGGCCGACGCAATCGCCAAGGCGGCGGGCAAGGGCTCCTGTTCAATCAATGCGGCCCAGCGTGTCGCGAAGGCCGAGAAAGCAAGTCTTTTCTGGGCGGCCGGCATGCGCAGGATCGCTGGCGGCGATGTCGCGCAGGACATCTCGGCATCCTATCTCGTCTCGCGCTGGCGCGAAGGAAGTGTCGACTAC
This sequence comes from Pseudomonadota bacterium, assembly GCA_018240895.1. Classification (GTDB taxonomy): domain Bacteria; phylum Pseudomonadota; class Alphaproteobacteria; order Sphingomonadales; family Sphingomonadaceae; genus Novosphingobium. Next base: position 1,686 of record JAFEEX010000095.1, read on the forward strand.
GACGTTGCCAAAGGCCTCTGCCGGTCGACGTCCTCCAGTTGTGATGGCTATTCGCGGATGGTTGCCCCAAAGGCACGTCTGGTTGGTTGCGCGCGCAACTTATGTTCAAACCAGGCACAGATCTGGATCTGCCTTTATTCGGACCAATCCGTCCGCTGAGGGCTGGCCGGTTGAGCCGCCTGCTTCAGTTTATTAGCGTTAGTCCGCTGATGTGGAAGGCGTACATGGCATTGCAGATGCCGGCCAGGCTGCAGCGTTGACGCTGGCAGGGTGTGCGAATGCGCAAACACTGGTTGAACGGCCGGACGATATGCGCCCCGTGCGGTTCGGATTGATCCCGGAGCCGAATAATTTCGGCGCCTTGAATTCATCGCGCGGTTCTATGCTGGGCTGATCGAGCAGGTTTTTACGATTCCGAAGAGCGACATCGATCCTGGCTAACCGAACAGGTCGCGCTGGGCTGCGGCCGAGGCGCCTTCGATGGCGAGCAGCTTCAGCTTGGTGTCCGTGCCGCCGCGGGCAGTGAAGCCGCCAAGCTTGCCGTTGGCCGCCGTCACACGATGACATGGCACAATGATCGGCCAGGGGTTACGGCCGAGCGCCGCGCCGACCTGCTGGGACAGGAGCTTGTCGCCAAGCTGCACGGCGATCTGGCCGTAAGTCAGCGTTTCACCGGGTGGAATGCGGCGCGTGATCTCGTAGACTTTCGCATTGAACTCGGGGACGCGTGCGGTGTCGAGCGGGGCATCCGACATGTCGACCTTCTCGCCGCGCATCAAGGCGATGATGCGATCGATCACGCTTGCAATCGCCGCTGGCGGCTCGGCTTCCCTCACACCCGGGAAGCGACGGGCGAAGGATTCCCGCGCCATGCCCGGGTCGGCTTCCGGCAGGTAGGCGCCAATGAGGCCGTTCTCGCCCCACGCAACGCCGGCCCATCCGATGGCCGTTTCGAAGACAGCATAACTGCTCATGCTGCAGATATAGGCGCGATCGCAGCGGCGTGCAGCCGATTTTCGGACAGCATAGAAAGGGCCGGGAATGCCTCGCCTTTGCGAGCCCTCAGAGCGTCGCCATGTCGATGGAGAAGCGGTACTTCACATCGCTCTTCAGCATGCGCTCGTAGGCGGTGTTGATATCCTTGATGGCGATCACCTCGACATCGGAGGTGATGCCGTGCTCGGCGCAGAAGTCGAGCATCTCCTGGGTTTCGGCGATGCCGCCGATGCCGGAGCCGGCGAGTGTGTGGCGGCCGCCGAGCAGGCTGAAGGCGGCTACGGCCATCGGCTTCTCCGGCGCGCCGACGAGACACATGACGCCGTCGCGTTTCAGCAGCCGCAGGTAGGCATTGACGTCGTGATCAGCGGAGACGCAATCGAGAATGAAGTGGAACGAGTTGCGGTGCGCTTTCATCTGCGCGCGATCTGTCGAGATGACGACTTCATCCGCGCCGAGGCGTTTGGCGTCTTCCACCTTGGACTGGGACGTCGTGAACAGAACGACCTTCGCGCCCAGGGCATGGGCGAACTTCACGCCCATGTGGCCGAGGCCGCCAAGGCCCACGATGCCGACCTTCTGACCGGGTCCGACCTTCCAGTGGCGCAGTGGCGACCATGTCGTGATGCCGGCGCACAGCAAGGGCGCGGCGGCGGCCGGATCGAGCTTCTCCGACATCCGCAGCACGAAAGCCTGATCAACTGTAACGCTCTTCGAATAGCCGCCATGTGTCGTCGCGCCGGCGATGTGCTTGTCCGGCGAGTTGTAGGTGCCGGTGTTGCCGACCTCGCAATACTGTTCGAGACCTTCCTTGCAGTTCGAACAGGTGCGGCACGAGTCGACCATGCAGCCGACGCCGACGAGATCGCCCTTCCTGAACTTCGTCACATTGGCGCCCACCCGACCGACACGGCCGATGATCTCGTGTCCGGGCACGACCGGATAAACCGTGCCACCCCATTCATTGCGCGCCGTATGCAGGTCCGAATGGCAGACGCCGCAGAAGAGTATGTCGATCTGGACGTCGTCAGGCGTCGGATCGCGGCGCTCGATGGTGATGGGGCCCAGCGCCCTGTCGGCGGCAGCAGCGGCATAGGCGGCGCTCTTGGACATCGGAAGCTCCCGGGAAGACAACGGATTTGCGGCGTCGGCCGGCGCCGGACGAGGTCAATCTAGATTGTGAGTGAATGCTCACCAAGGGGCGAGTCGAAAATATCACGACGTGAGATCTGCGCGGACGCGCGTGTGGTCCGGGGACTGCGGCTTCGCCCGCTGCTTGCCTGGAGCGCCGAACTGTTGCCGGAGCGGTCGCGCTTATCCTGGACGGCACGCAAAGCGTGCGTCCGTCGAAGGACGAGCGTCCAATCAATCCGCTCCGTAGCTGTCGGGCGTCAGCACGACCTTGCCGCTGATGACGTCCGCGACATTGATGTTGGGATAACCGACAGTGGCGCTGGCGCTGGCTTTCCAGGCGTCCTCGATCATGTCGCGCGCCTCGCTGGCGCCGGCGGCGAGGCGTTTCAGCGTGAAGGCTTTCGCGGCTGGGCTGGCGTCGCGGACGTCGCCGGATTGCACGAGTGTATAGAGCGGACGGATCTCGGCCCAGGTGGCCTTGAGATAGTCGGGCACGCGCTTGTCGATGTAGCAGGCGCAGTTGCGATAGGCGGGCATCGCGCCTTTGACGTCGGCTTCCTTGAAGTTCGCCTTCACGAACGGGCCTTCGTAGAAATTGTGGATCGTCTTGATCTCCGGCGGCTGGCCCTGCGGCGGATAGGTCATGGGATCGGTGAAGACGCCTTCCCAGCCGGCGTGATGTTCGCTCACATGCTGGGGCTGGCTGCCGTCGCCGACATAGTGGGTCCACACGCCGATGTCGCGGATGATGATCATCTCGCGCAGCTTACGGTCGGCCGTGAACCAGTCGCGGTCGGCCTTTGTCCTGGCGTTCTTCTCGGCGACGGAGCTGGCGCGCCAGTAGGCGAAGTCCTTCACGATCTGCTGCCAGCCGTCGATGATGGCATAGGGCAGATAGCCAGGCGCGGGCGGCTTGATGTCCTTCACGCGATAGGCGGCGTCGAAGTCGGAACGGCCGGGGGGCAGCTCATCGAGCGAAAAAAGGCCGCCGGCGAGACCGCCGTCGTCGAGATTTATGTAGTGACCGGGGTCGCGTTCCCAGTCATGCGTCTTACCGGCGCCGCGCGAACGGTCCGGTTCGCGGCCAAGCATCGTGATCTGGTCGTGGGCGGCCCTGGTGCGCAGGAAGGCGGGAATGTCTTTCGAGAGGCCGTCGATCGCAGCGCCTGAGATCAGCTCGTGGCCCCGGGCGCCCCAGGCAAAGGCAGGCGCCGATATCGAAGTGGTCGCGATGATGACGGCGAGGGAAAGGGCCGCTGCGCGCTTCATGCCGGTCTCCTGTTAGACCCGAGGCATTGCGCAACTTGTTGACAGCTGCAACGCGGCGATATGGCCCTGACGGCGAGTTGATTGGCGTTTAGGCGTCTGGCTTCACGACGGCGCATTCCCAGCCGTCATATTCCCAGCGCTGGCCGGCGAACCAGCTTTCCAGCTGTTCGGTAAGAGCATCGAAATTGGGATCGGCGACCGCGCCTGTGTGCTCGAACACCAGTCCGGCATGCGAGGCCGCATCGCGCACGGCGAAGCCCTGCGACTTCAGCGAGGCGATGATCTGGGGCCGTGGCGACAGGTCTGTGCCCTGATAGGGATAGGCGTAGTGGATGATATCGCGGTCGGCAGTTCCATCGTCGCCATAACCGGCGAGGCTCCGGCGGACAGCGTCGTTCTTCTCGCGCTGGTTGCCGGGCATCGGGTCAGGTGTACCGCTTGGCGGTCTTCTGGTCGTAACTGGAGCCTTCCTGCTTCTCGGCGCCGCCATAGCCGGTGAGTTCGTCGGCCACGAAAGGATTGGTGCGGCGCTCCTGGCCGAAGGTTGAGGCGGGGCCGTGGCCGGGCACGAAGGTCATGTCCTCGCCGAGCGGCCAAAGCTTGCCGGTGATCGAATCGATCAGCTGCTGGTGATTGCCGCGCGGAAAATCCGTGCGGCCGATCGAGCCCTGGAAGAGAACGTCGCCGACGAAGGCGATCTTCGCGTCGCGGTTGCTGATGACCACATGGCCGGGGGTGTGGCCGGGGGTGTGGGCGACATCGAACTTCACGCCTTCGAGTTCGAGGACGTCGCCGTCTTCGAGATAGCGATCGGGCGTCACGTTCTTGAGGCCGTCGAGACCGTATTTCACGGCGGAGCTTTCGATCTGGTCGAGCCAGAACTGGTCGTCCTTGTGGGGGCCGATGATGGGGACACCAGTGCGCTCGCGGATCTCGTGCGCGGCGCCGGCATGATCGAGGTGGCCGTGGGTGAGCCACATCTCCTTCAGCGTGAGACCGAAATGCTTGAGGGCGCCCATCAGCGTGTCGACGTCCCCGCCGGGATCAACGAACACGGCGTGCCTGGTCGCGGTGTCCCAGATCAGGGAGCAGTTCTGCTGCAGCGGGGTCACCGGGATGAGCCGGATCTGGAGCTTCGTTTCTGGCCGGACAGCGTCTGTCATGGCCGATAGATGGACGCTGCACGGGCGTAGAGCAACCCGGATATGTGCCGGTTGTATTCATCGACGGTTGTTTTGCGCGATGCTAGGCGGAAAGCGTTGGGAAGCTGGCCGGGACTTAGGGGCGCATGGACGATCTGGACGGCGCGCGGCGCATGGGCCGCGAGGGACAGACTGCGATGGGCCTGTCGGTCCAGGAGCAGGGCGCCTACGACCAGGGACGGCGCGAGCGGCAGCGCGCGATGGAGGGTTGGAGCCAGCCTGCGGGTGGAGGCGGTGGAGGCGGCGGCGCTCTCGCCATGCTGTTCATCATCGCCCCAGCGCTGGCAGCGCCGGGCATGCTGGTGCTGGCGACGTGGGCGTATTTCTCCGAAACGCAGCACTGGGACTGGCCGGTTCTGACCGCGATCTGCATCGTTGAAGTCATCGCCATGATCTGGCTGACGGTGAAGTTCTATGCCGTCACGCCAGCCGTCGTCACGTCGGTGATCACCTCGCTCTATCTCGGCATCAGCTATGGCGCATGCACGCTGCTGTTCGCGGGATGGGGCGTCTCGACTTCGGCCTTCGTCGGCGTTGGCGCCGGCGCGCTAGGCTATCTCGCTGGGCTGAGAGCGCAGAACACATGGATGTCAGGGCGGGCGATCACAACGGCGGTTGCGATCAGCGGCGGGCTCGCGCTGATCACGTTTGCGTTCGCGCTGTCACAAGCGGCAGGACTGCCGGCGTGGCTGGCGCTGGCGCTCCGTTGGTCGGGCGTCGGGCTGCTCGCGGGGGCGGCGTTGCACATGATCTTCATGTCGAAATGGACGGTGATCGGCGCGTTCGCGCTGGGAGCTCTGCTGCTCTGGCAGATGCCGGAGTTCGTCGGCGAGTTGACGCTGATCGCGCTTGGGCTGGGACCAGGCGCGGGCCTCTAGTGGGTGCGGCGCTTGGGAAGGCCCATCGAGCGGGCGGCAACCGGGTTGTCGCTCAGCACCTGGGCGCGGAGCGAGGTGAGCGTCAGGCGCGTTTCCTCGAGGCGTTCCAGCTTGGCGGCGAGGCTTTCGACCTGGTTGTAGGACAGGCGCTTCATCTCGCGGCGGCCGAGGCTGACCGTTTCGAGGATGATGCCCGAGATCAGGCTGATGCCCGCGAGCACGGCGAGCGTGCCGCACAGGAAGGCCGTCGGGAAGCGCGGCACGAGGCCGGTCGCCATGTATTCCGCGATCACCGGCATGCCGAGGGCGAGGGCGGTCAGCATGACGACGCCGGAGAGGGCGCCGAAGAAGAGAAGCGGGCGCTCGTCGCGCATCAGGCGGCCGATCGTGCCGAGGATGCGGAAGCCGTCGCGGATGGTGGAGAGCTTCGACGTCGAGCCCACGCGGCGCGCGCCGTAGGGCGTCTGCACTTCGGTGGTGATCATGTCGAGTTCGAGGGCGTGGACGGTGAGCTCGGTTTCGGTCTCGAAGCCGGAGGCCAGCGCCGGGAAGGATTTCACGAAGCGGCGCGAGAAGGCGCGGTAGCCGGACAGCATGTCGGTAAAGCGGTCGCCGAAGATCCAGGCGACGAGGCCGGTGAGCATCTTGTTGCCGAAGCGACGGCCTGGGCGGTAAGCGGCTTTCTCTTCCGTGATGCGGGCGCCGACGACCATGTCCGCCTGCGTCTCGATGAGGCGGGTGATGAGGCGCGGGGCGGAGGCGGCGTCGTAG
>JAFEEX010000096.1:0-536 GCA_018240895.1 Pseudomonadota bacterium
GAGATCGGAAAGCGGGGCGACGCCTTCCTTGGTCCGCATGGAGACGAGGTTGCGCGCGGCGCATTGCAGCTCGCGCGTGTACTGGATGATGACGACGCGATCGGCGCTCTTGGCGACTTCGGCCAGCAGCGCGTTGGTCAGCGTGGTCTTGCCGGTCGAGGTGCCGCCTGCGACGAGGATGTTGGCGCGCGCCGCGACGGCCGCGCGCAACATCACGGCCTGGTCCGCCGACATGATCCCGGCGGCGACATAATCGTCGAGCGTGAACACGGCGACGGCGGGCTTGCGGATGGCGAAGGCGGGTGCTGCGACGACGGGCGGCAACAAGCCCTCGAACCGCTCCCCCGTCTCGGGCAGCTCGGCCGAGACGCGCGGGCTTCGGGCGTGAACCTCGGCGCCGACATGGTGGGCGACCAGACGCACGATGCGTTCGCCATCCGCGGCCGACAGCCTCTCGCCCGTATCGGCGAGCCCTTCGGACAGGCGATCGATCCAGATGCGGCCATCGGGATTCAGCATCACCTCGACGACGGCGG
>JAFEEX010000096.1:599-6800 GCA_018240895.1 Pseudomonadota bacterium
GTGGTCATGTCGGCCCCGTTTCCTCACGAGGCGCAACAGACAGTCCCCGGAATGGGGTCGATTAAAAGAGCCCGAAATCGGGCCGGTTCAACAAGTATCGGTCGTAGTAGTAGCGTGGCGTGCAAATACAGGAGAACGGCGGTGGAGCCCCGATCTTGATGTCGTCACCGGGCTCACCAGATGACGCGCGAGATCGTCACGGCTCCGACTCGGAGACGTCTTCGGGGATCTCCTGTCGCAGCTTCGGACCCTTGACGAGACGCCGGCCGAGCGCGGTGATGAACGCCTCATACCGCTCGGCCGACTTGGCGCGTGCCGCCTGCGCGGCAGGCTCCGGCAAGGCCGGCGTAGTGGTGATCCAGAAGCGGATGAACACCGCGAGCGTTTCGACGGCGATGCCGATGTCCCGCTCCAGGCGGGTCATGCGGCGGTCGATCTGGTCGAGGCGCTTGGCGACGACGGCCTCGCGCCGCTCGGCATCGTCCGGCGACAGGAACGATGCGATGGCGGCCTCGGCGATCATGGATTGCGATTGATCCCGGCGCGCGGCGAAATCCGCCAGCGCCTGTGTCACGTCGGGGTCCAGATAGACCGTGAACTTCGACTTTTTCCGATGGCTGGCCATGGCGCTTACAGGTCCATGCCGTCATTGGGGTCGAGCGCCACCTGACGCGCGATGCCCTGAACCTGACGGATCATCCGCCGATTGCGCATGACGTCCTCGTCGGCGTCGTCGGGAAGCTCGATCTCGAACTCGTTGGCGATGGGTTCTTTCTTTTCCACCGGCTTGGCGCGGCTGAGTTCGGGTTGCAGCCGGCGTTCGGAATCGGTGGTGTCTTCGTCGTCGGACAGGTCGGCAGGCTGTGCGTCCAGGGCCTCCGGCCGCGCCGGGACCGGCAGGCTGGTCCAGTCGTCGGGGCGAGGCTTGTCGGGGCGTTTCAGTTCGGGCGGCGGCAGCAGGCGCTCGCGGAAACGGGCGTCCTCATAGTAGCGCGCCTTCTTCGCCCGGATCGGCGGGGTGCCGGCGACCATGACGATTTCGTCGCTCGGCGGAAGCTGCATGATCTCGCCGGGCGTGAGCAACTGACGCGCGGTCTCCGAGCGCGAGACCATCAGATGGCCGAGCCAGGGCGATAATCTGTGCCCGGCGTAGTTCTTCATCGCCTTCCTTTGGGTCGCTGTGCCGAGCGCGTCGGACACACGCTTGGCGGTGCGCTCGTCGTTCGTGGCGAAGCTGACCCTGACGTGGCAGTTGTCGAGAATGGAGTTGTTCGGGCCGTATGCCTTTTCGATCTGGTTGAGCGACTGCGCGATCAGGAAGGCTTTGAGGCCGTAGCCCGCCATGAAGGCCAGCGCGCTCTCGAAGAAGTCGAGCCGCCCCAGCGCCGGAAACTCGTCCAGCATCAAGAGCAGCCGGTGGCGGCCGCCCTTCGCCTGCAGATCCTCGGTGAGGCGGCGGCCGATCTGGTTCAGCAGCAACCGGATCAGCGGCTTGGTGCGATTGATGTCGGACGGCGGCACGACGAGGTAGAGCGTCGTCGGCCGCTCGCCGCCTACGACGTCGCTGATGCGCCAGTCACAGCGCCGCGTCACCTCGGCGACGACAGGATCGCGGTAAAGGCCGAGGAACGACATCGCCGTGGACAGGACGCCGGAACGCTCGTTGTCGGACTTGTTCAGCAGCTCGCGCGCCGCGCTGGCGACGACGGGGTGCGGCCCGTCCTCGCCGAGATGGGCGGTCTTCATCATGGCGCGCAGCGTGGATTCGACGGGGCGCTTCGGATCGGAGAGGAAGTTGGCGACACCGGCGAGCGTCTTTTCCGGCTCGGCGTAGAGGACATGCAGGATCGCGCCGACGAGCAGCGAATGGGAGGTCTTTTCCCAATGGTTCCGCTTGTCCAGGCTCCCTTCGGGATCGACGAGGATGTCGGCGATGTTCTGCACGTCGCGCACCTCATGGGCACCGCGGCGGACTTCGAGCAAGGGGTTATAGGCCGCCGACCTGGCATCGGTGGGGTTGAACAGCAGGCAGTGGCTGAAGCGGCTGCGCCAGCCGGCCGTGAGATTCCAGTTCTCGCCCTTGATGTCGTGGACCACGGCGGAACCCGGCCAGGACAGCAGCGTAGGGACAACCAGGCCCACTCCCTTGCCCGAGCGCGTGGGCGCGAAGGCCATCACGTGCTCCGGGCCGTCGTGGCGCAGATAAGCACCGTCCTTGGCAGCGGTCTTACCCAGGAAGACACCGGCAGGCTTGGTCAGGCCGGCCTTGGCGATCTCCTCGGGTTCGGCCCAGCGGGCGGAGCCGTAGGTCGTGACGCGCTTGGCCAGACGCGCGCGCCAGACGGCCATGGCAATGGCCGCGCTCGTGGCGAGCAGCCCGCTCGACGCTGCGATCAGGCCTCCACGCTCGAAGACCCGCGGCGCGTAGGCATCGTAGAAGTACCACCACTCGAACAGCTTCCACGGTTCGTAAACCGGTGTGCCGGACACGTCGAACCAGGCGGGGCCGAGCTGGGGCTGGTAGCCGAGGGCGTGCGCCGTCCACTGCGTGGCGCCCCAGACGCCGCCCAGGGCAACGCCGAGCACCACGAATATCTGTCCGAACAGGATGCCGGTCGCTGCCGTCGGCATAAAGGCCACCTCCTTGGCGTATGGGTTCCAGCACGCACGTGCCACTGCGGCACGCAGGCATTGAGTCTGGAATCGAACCGCCGCGGGACACACCCGTTGGGGCGTGGCGCGGCGTACGCTGGCGGGGTGGGCTGGCTTGCGACTCCTTTGGCGGCTGAAGGCGCAAGCCTTCAAGCTGTCACGGAATGGAGCATTCCAGTGACAGCACTGCACGTCCACGGCCGTTGGGGTGGCGCGGTACACGCCGCTTGCGGGCCACCGTAACGATCAATGCAAAGTAGTGGCGTGGGTAAGGAATCGTTGCAGCGATTCGGGCAGGCCGTTTCGCTGATGCTTGTGCAGAACATAGGTCGTGAAGTGCGGCGGCGCGGCCGACGGCACGACTACGACGTCGTCACACAGCAGGGTTCGCATGTGGTCGGCGTCCGCCACGCCGGCGCCCGGCCCCCCTGCCACTCGCGTCAGGTCGCCGATCAAGATGCGTGCGTCGCCGACGATCGTGGGCGCCAGCGCACGTCATCTGCCGACACAGCTCTGGATGAAGGGCTTCGGTGAAAGTGATCGCAGGAAACGACAACAGATCAGCCATGCGGGCCCAATGACATTGCCTGCATGCAGGGCTCCTGCATGGGAGTTCTGCTTGCCGCGACCCGTGGCCAGAACTTCGCTCGGCCGAGCAGCGATCATTCCTGGCACCACGGCATGTGTTGCCGGAACTGTTCGCGCATCCACTCGAGAAACGCGTCTGTACGTGCGGGGACATGCTGAGCCGAAGGCCTCACCAGAAAGATGCCACCGTCTACGTCGAAGGCCCAGTCCGGCAGGACACGCACCAGTCTGCCGTCAGCAATATCACGGGTAACCAACCATTCACCCGCGCCCAGAATGCCGACGCCAGCTCGGGCGGCTTCCAGCAAAGCGGCGTTATCGTTGGAACGCATTGAGCCACGCGCCGTCACGGTTTCGCAGCGGCTTCCGTCGGACAGCCGCCAGTTTGGAAACGATGCGAACCCTTCGAACTCGAGACAATTGTGCTCGGCCAGTTGAGATGGCTGCTCGGGCACACCGTTTCGCTCGATATACGCGGGCGATGTGCAAAGGATGCGCTGATGTTGGCCAAGCCTCTGGGCCAGCAGGCGACTGTCTTTGAGGGTCCCCACCCGAAGCGCTGCATCGTAGCCCTCCGCCACGAGATCAACGTACCGCTCGCTGTAGTTGACCTCAACATGCAATTCAGGATAGCGCTGCATGAAGAACGGCAGGAGCGGAGCCAGCCATAGCCGCCCCATCGCCGCTGGCAATGCGATCCGCAGATTGCCACGAAGCACCACCGCGCCGACAGACGCCTCTTTCTCGGCATCCAAGATGAGATTTGCAGCAACGCCCAGTCTGCCAGCGAGTTGCTGCCCCGCATCAGTCAAGCGGACCTGTCGAGTGGTTCTCTCGATCAGTCGCACTCCGAGACGGTGTTCGAGTGACGCAATGCGCTTCGAGACGATGGTCGCATGTCGCTCGAGCGCGCGACCTGCGGCGACGAAAGATCCCATCTTGGCGACTGCCACCAATGCGGAAAGCTCATCCATGCGGTTGGCGTCGAATTCGGTCATGGAGAGATTTTCACATCACCGAGGCTTCCAAGGCCGCTGGATCTGCATCAGTATCCAAGCGCTAGGCCGGTGCTACGTCGCAGATCGTGGGCCTTATAGAGGCGCTTTTTTGCAACTGGCTTGCCCCCAGCACGGTTGGCTAACGCTTCGCCGCTTCACCGCTATTTCGCCGTCTCCCTGAGCGCGTCACCCAGCGCGTTGATCAAACGGTCAACCTCGGCCTTCTCGGTGATGAAGGGCGGCGCAAGCTGAATGGTGTCCCCGCCATAGCGGACATAGAAGCCCTTCTTCCAGCACGCCATCGAGACCTCGTAGGGACGAAGAGCAGGTTGTCCGTTTTTGGAGACCAAGGTGAGCGCAGCCGCCAGGCCGAAGTTTCGGATGTCCACAACACCCGCGGTTCCCTTGAGGCTATGCACGCCATTCTCGAAGTACGGCGCGAGGGCGTTGACCCGCCCAATTGCATCCTCTTGCACGAGCAAGTCCAGCGCAGCAATGCCCGCCGCACAGGCCACCGGGTGTGCCGAATAGGTATAGCCGTGAGGAAATTCCACCAGATACTCGGGCCCGCCGGCAGACATCAACGTCTCGTAGATTTCCTTGTTGGCGATCACAGCGCCCAACGGCTGAGCGCCGTTGGTGATCTGCTTCGCAACGTTCATGATGTCGGGAACGACACCGAAGGCATCAGCGCCTGTCCATGCTCCGACCCGCCCGAACGCCGTGACGACCTCGTCGAAGATCAGCAGGATGTCATGCGCGGTGCAGATGTCCCGCAGCTTCTGTAGATAGCCTTGCGGCGGCACGATGACGCCGGCTGAACCGGAGAAGGGCTCGACAATCACTGCGGCGATGTTGGAGGCATCGTGGAGCGCGATCAGGTCCAGCAGACGCTCGGCAAGGTCTGCGCCGCCATGCTCGGGTACTCCACGCGAGAAGGCATTGGAGGCAAGCATCGTGTGCGGCAGGTGGTCGGCTTCAACGGCTTGCCCAAACACCTTGCGATTTCCACCGATACCGCCGACCGAAAGGCCTCCGAAGTTGACGCCGTGGTAGCCCTTCTCGCGGCCAATGAGGCGGGTCTTGGTCGCCTTGCCTTTGGCTCGCCAGTAGGCACGTGCCATCTTCAGTGAGGTATCCGCGGACTCGGAACCGGAACCCGTGAAAAACACATAGTCCAGCCCGGCGGGAGTCAGGTCCTTGATCTTGTTGGCCAGTTCAAAGGACAACGGATGACCGAACTGAAAGGCCGGCGCGTAGTCCAGCGTCGCCATTTGCCGCGCCACCGCTTCCGTGATCTCGGATCGCCCATGCCCCAAGCCCGCGCACCATAGACCCGAAAGGCTGTCAAACACCTTCCTGCCGTCACCGTCGGTGAAATAGGCCCCCGTCGCTTCAACGATCATTCGAGGATCGGCCTTGAAGCTTCGATTGGCGGTGAAGGGCATCCAGTGCGCTTCAAGCCATGCCTTATCGGTACGAACGGGTGGCAGGGCGCTCTTCGGAGCGGTTATAAAAAAACTCATGGCAGTTCCTATGTTTGGTCAGGCCGGACGCCCCAAATGGGGAAAGGCGAACGGAGTCTGGCTGCTAGTGGTTGTCGATGGCGATGTGGTAGCCGTGGATCCGAACGGAGGCCCATACGCCGAGCCGGCGAAACGGATCCCCCTCACTGAAGGCCTGCGCTTCCTGCAGCGAGGCCGCCTCGACGATGAGTAGGCTGCCAATGCGGGTACTTCCAATCTCGTCGAGCAGCGGGCCGGCCAGCACCACGCGCACCGGTGCCTGGGCCAGGTAGGCCCCGTGGGCTTCGTAGTGCTCCAATCGGCGCGGGTAAGCACCTGGGTGATCCAGGCAGTGAATGGCGAACAACATGTTTACGCTCGGGCAGGACCGGTCAGCGCAGGCTGATGGTGGTGTTGACGCCGTGGCTGGTGGTGCTGTCGTCGAACCAGCGCTCGGT
>JAFEEX010000097.1:0-2379 GCA_018240895.1 Pseudomonadota bacterium
CTGGAAACCACGACGGGCATGAGCCGCGCCGACGTCGAGTTCGAAGTTGACCGTTACACGATCTGGCCGGGACAGGCCTGCGCCTACATGACGGGCCGGGAAACCATCCGCAGGCTGAGGAACACGGCGCAGCAACAATTGAAGACCACGTTCGACATCAAGGCGTTCCATCAGGCGATCCTGGCGCCCGGCCCTCGCCCATTGCCTGTTCTCGAGCTGGACATCGCGGACTGGATCCAGTCGCAGCGCCCTCAACCCAGCAAGAAATAGCGGTCAGAGCGTCGCGGCGGCGACGCAAACCCGCCTCAATCCAAGCGCCCCCTGCCCGCACTGAATCGAGCAATGGGGACACAAATGACTCGCTTCCAGACAACCTTCCTTTTCGCAGCCTCAGCACTGACCCTCGCGGCATGCGCCTCGGAACCGGGATCCGGCCCGAGTGACGAACTCGGCCGTGCGTCTCGCGGCCAGGAGCAAGCTGCCGCCAACGAGAAAGACCGCGTCGTTGTGACCGGCGCGCTCCGAGAGCAAACCGTTCAAGACGCCGCCTTGCCGGTGCAAGCCATCACATCCGAAGCACGGCCAACGGCGCCGCCTCCGGCTCCTCCGCCGGTTGGAATGCCCGCAGCGAAAGTGGCGCCGGGCTATGCCGGCGGAACCTACGCCCAGTTGGCGCCGCAGCCGATGCCCGGCGACGTCAATCGCGACAAGTACGAAGACGTGAAGATCAACGGCGTGAAATTGGTCGCACAGGAACCGGTTTCGACGTTTTCGATCGATGTCGACACGGCGAGCTACTCGAACGTCCGGCGCATGCTGAACTCCGGCTATCTGCCGCCGAAGGATGCGGTGCGGATCGAGGAGATGATAAATTACTTCGACTACGGGTACGAACTTCCACGGGCAAAAGACAAACCGTTCGAAACGACGGTGAAGATCGTCCCCTCGCCGTGGGCTGAGGGGCGGCAGCTGATGCATGTGGCGGTTCAGGGGTACGACATCAAGCGGGACCAGCGGCCACCACTGAATTTGACCCTGCTGGTCGATGTGTCGGGATCGATGTCCGACCAGAACAAGCTTCCGCTGGCGATCCAGTCGCTGAAGCTGCTGGTGAACGAGCTGACCGAGAAGGACCATGTGGCGATCGCGGTCTATGCCGGCGCGGCGGGCGAAGTGCTGGCGCCAACGTCGGGCGCCGAAAAAGAGAAGATCATCGCGGCGCTGGACCGGCTTCGCGCCGGCGGTTCGACCGCGGGCGGTGAAGGGCTGCGGCTGGCCTACAGCCTGGCGAAGCAGAACTTCGACAAGAAGAGCGTCAATCGCGTGATGCTGCTGACGGACGGCGACTTCAATGTCGGCATCGCCGACCCGCAGAAGCTCGAGGATTTTGTCAGCCGCGAGCGCGAGAGCGGCGTCTATCTGTCCGTGCTCGGCTTTGGCGGCGGAAATTACAATGACTTTCTGATGCAGAAACTGGCCCAGTCGGGCAACGGCATGGCCGCGTACGTGGACAATCTGAGCGAAGGCCGGAAGATCCTGAACGACGATCTTTCCGGGTCGATGTTCTCGATCGCGGACGACGTGAAGATCCAGGTGGAGTTCAACCCGGCGAAGGTCGCAGAGTACCGGCTCATTGGTTACGAGACCCGGCTGCTCAATCGCGAGGACTTCAACAACGACAAGGTCGACGCAGGCGAGATCGGCGCGGGATCGTCGGTGACGGCGATTTACGAATTGACGCCCGTCGGGTCGAAGGCGGCGCTGATTGATCCGGCCCGTTACCAGCCGGCTCCGAAGGTGGAAGGCAACTCGAACGAGTTCGCGTTCCTGAAGGTGCGCTACAAGCTGCCCGGCGAGAAAACCTCGAAGCTGATCGACCGGCCGGTAACGACGTCTGACCAGGTGTCGGACATCTCGAAGGCGCCGGAGTCGACGCGGTTCGCGACGGCGGTGGCGGCCTACGGGTCGATGCTTCGCGGCGATCCGTATTTCGACAAGAGCTTCACCTGGGACCGCGTGATTGATCTCGCGAGCGGCGCAAAAGGCGAAGACAAGTTCGGGTATCGCGCCGAGTTCGTGAACCTGGTGCGGCTGGCCAAGACAGCGGCAAGCCAGGAGACGCTCAAACCGGCCAATGGCGGCGTCGGGCAGTAACCTTCCCCTCTCCTGCAAACGGACCGGGCCCGCGGATCATCTCCGCGGGCCCGCTTCCCGTTTCATGCGGCGCACCCAGGGGCGGAGAACCCCAAATCGCCGGATGACGAGGTTCTGTTACGCCGCGAGCTGCATCTCGGTGCCGAGTTCGCTGCCGGCGGCGAAGACCGGATCGAGGCCGCAAGCTAGATCAGCGGCCTCGCGGCGGCGGCTGGCGAGATCGGC
>JAFEEX010000097.1:2447-8186 GCA_018240895.1 Pseudomonadota bacterium
CTTGCCTTCCGGCGCCGCGAAGAGGACCACGCCGGGGACCTTCGCCCAGTCCTGCTCAGCGCCGAAACGCTCGAATTTGTAGCTCGCGCCTTGCGCGCCGCAGAAGTTCACCGCTCCGTTTGCCCAGCTCATGTTCTTGCTCCGTTCTTGTTCTCTGTTGTGTTCTCTTTTTGTGCTTTTCGCAAGCGGGCAATTCGAAGTTTTTCGTAAACAAGCCGGTAACCATTGTGGCGGGCGGACATGCGTTCGCGATCCCGCGCGAGGCGCTGGTCTGACCCAGGACAAACGGGGAGAACGCTAGCCGTTGTCGGCGAAGTGCGACGGCATCAGCCGGTACAGCGCATCGATGTCGTCGACGACGAACATCGATGCGACTGTGTTGACACCCTAGCTCACGCGCCAGCGCTGCAGCGTGATCTTCGGCCTCGAGCGGATCGGATCAACAAGGCGACGCTCTCCCGTGCGACCGTCGGCATGGCAGAGTGTGTGACGCAGTGCCTCGATGGCGCGCGCGAGACTGCGCGAGCGGACCGTGACGCCGCGCGGGCCGGGCCGTTCGTGCGAGGACGATCAGACGCTGCGGACTGGTGAAGCGGCGCGGTCGCGCCGGCCTTGGTCTTGTTGTGGGGCGTACCCGCGGCTAACGCGGCGCCTGCCGGGCGGGAGCCCGGCGATCCAAGTCAAGCTGCATCATAGGCTTGCTTGAGCCAGGCTTTGACTTCGGCGTCGACGTCGGCTGGTTTTTCCAGGCGCACGCGGTGGGAGCACATGGCGTTGAAGCTGCCGGAGGCTTCGAGGCGGCCCTTGGGAGCAACACCCTTGAGATTGAGGCCGAGATCAAGGCGCGTGGCTGTCGAGGGCTGGATAAGGCCGAACTGTTTCGAGCGGCGCAGAGAGACGTAGGTCTTCTTCGGAGCGAACTCGATGTCCTTGCCGAAGCCTTTGAGGGTTGCGGCGAGCTTCTCGTAGATCGGCTTAAGTGCGGCCTTCGGACCTGCATATTGCGCGGCGAGGAGATCGTCGCCGTCCTGGCTGCCGGCGTCGGACGCGAGCGTCTTGTGCGCGACGAGGTTGGCGAAGCCGTGGCCGAGGCCGTGATCGGCCTTGAGCATCTTCACGATCTCGCCGTGCTTTGCGAGCTTCGCCTTCGCAGTGATCTTCAGCCATTCATCCAGCGACTTGCCGGTGTTGGCTTTCATGTTGGCGATCATGCTTGCCATCGCCTGTTCAGGTGATGCGGCCATTGTAGCTCCCCTCTCGATTGAACGTGTACGGATGGTAATTGCCGAAAAGCCACGGCGCCGACGGGCTATCTTTGGTTGACGCTTGGGCAACGGAACCGAACTGCTCCATGATCATTTCTCCAGCGACCAAATCGAACTGGAGAAGGTCATGAACAAGCTTGTCCTGATTGGAGCGGCCGCGGCCACGGCGCTGGCGATCGGCGTGCCCGTCGGCATGACAATGGCGAACAATTCCCCGAGCAGCGCCGAAGTGGCGGCGCTCACCTCGGATCGCGACGCGACCACGCACAAGGCGAGCGTCGCCGCCGCAAATGCGCGTGCGGCCGAGAACAGGGCGGAGGCGGCCGAGGCTCGCGCGCGGGCTGCTGAAGCCAAGGCGCAGTGCGAACGCGATCGTCAGGCGGCATCGAACCGCGGCGCCGTGGTTGGCGGCGTGGCCGGCGCCGTCATTGGCAGCCAGGTTGCGGGCAGCGGCGCGAAGTCGGAAGGCGGCGCGATCGGCGCCGTGACAGGCGTGCTGGCCGGCCGCCAGATCGCCAAGAAGGACCATCGTTGCTGAGGGTGTAGTAGAGTAGCGTTCCTCCGAACTGCGCCGCCCAGGCCCTCGGCCTCGAGCGGCGTTTTTCTTGATGGCGGCCCCCTGCTCCATCGCGGCTATTTCTCGAGCGGCCAGTTCTCGATGCGGGAGATCTTCGGCGTCATGAAGCCCATGAGAGGGTTCATCGCCATGATCATCTTCGCCATGAAGTTCGGTTTGCCCGTCTCGATCAGGAGTTTGAGGTTATCCGTGATGTAGCCGCCGCCAGCGACCATCTTGCCGGTCTTCGTGCCGGGGATGCATTCGGTGGTAAGCGTGAATTCCGTGCCGCCGGGGACTTCCTTGAGGTCGTAGGTGGTGAAGGCAGGCTCCTCGCCCTCGTTCTGCGTGAAGGACATGGTGTGGGAGTAGCGGTGAGGTGGATTGAACTCCTTCACCTCGCCGAAAACGACCGCGAACTTACCGTCAGCCGAGGCCATGCGCATCTTGCGGCCGGGGCGGAGGCCATCCTTCGTCTGGCAGACGGCGCCGAAAAAGAAAGGCAGGACCTCATCGGTCTTCACGAGCGTGTTCCAGACGGTCTCGATCGGTGCGTTGATCGTGACCTTCCAGACGAACTTTTCGGGCTTGCCGGTTGCAGCCGGTGCGGGCTTCTTCGCCATCAGTCCTGTCCCTTCTTGGATTTCGCGTGAGCGGCCTCGGCCGCGTACTTGATGCCGGTGAGCTTGCGCGCCCAGTGGCCAGCGTAGTCGTCGAGCCAGCGGTCGTTGATCATCTGGATCGGCGCGGCGTTGAGCCAGAGGCGGCGCGAGCGGCCATCCTTCTGCGAAACGACGAGGCCAGCCTGCTCGAGCACGGCAAGGTGGTTCATCACCGCGATGCGGGTGACGTCGAACTCCTGCGCCAGCTCGCCGACGGCGATGCCTGGGCGGGCCTTGAGCACGTCCATGATCCGCCGGCGCGTCTCGTGGGCGAGCGCGTGGAAGATCGCGGTCATGTCGTCTTCTGTAGCCATGTAATTACATGATTACATAATGGGCGCCGAGTCAAGCACGGCGGTCCTCGCCTGCTGGGAGAGCTGCTAGCGACGGCTCTTCTTCTCGGGACGTTTGGCGGCGGCTGCAGCGCGCTTCACGGGCTTCGGGGCCTCCCGTTCGCGGCGGGCGACGCATTTGGGGCAGAGGCAGTTTTCCTTGCCGATGAAGGCGTCGAAATAGGTCTTGCCGTAGTCGTAGGTGATCTCCTCACCCGGCTCGATGACGCGCAGCGACTTCACATAGACGCGGCTGCGATAGCTGTAGTCGACGGCGTTGGGTCGGCAGGAATGGTTGGCGTAGCGCCCCAGATTGGAGCGCGGGGAGCCGTCGAGGGTGAACTTCTTGTTGAGGTCGTAGAGATAGCGCGGCTTGCCCCGGATCTTTTCGGCTGCCTCGTTGGTGATGATGCGGCCGGTGTATTCGAAGATGCGGGTGTTCTTCGGGATGCGCTGGGTGGCGAACATGCCGAGGCCGGTCTTCGACCGACCGATGCGGAAGGGCTGAGAGCTGAGACGCTTGACGGACATGCGCGGGAGTTAGTTCGGGATTCGACTTCGTTCAATCGCGAAATGGCGAGGCAAATCGCCTTGGCTGTCCCATACTGCGGGAACGAACGCTGCCGGGTTTCGTTTGTAGCCGAGAGGCGCCCGAAATGGGTGCGGAGCCATATCCAATGACAATGCCAAAGCCGATGTTGCGGACGGTCGCTATTCTCGCCGCGGCGCTGTTTGCGGCGGGTACGCCGATCGTGCAGGTCTTGACGGGCACGATTGCGGTTGCGGACTCGGAGTTCATTCGCGAAGGACAGAGCACGCTGCGGGCTTCGGGTTACGCCTTCTCGATCTGGACGCTGATCTACGGCTGGCTGCTGGCCTATGCGGTGTATCAGGCGCTGCCCTCGACACGGGAAACGCCGGGGTTGCGAAGCCTGGGCTGGCCATCTGTCATCGCGATGGCAGGCTGCGGCCTGTGGCTGATCGCGCAGAGCGCCGATGCGAAATGGGCGACGGTGGCGATCATCGTCATATCGGCGGCGGTGCTATATGTGCCGCTGCTCAAACGGTATCCGGTGCAGCACAGGCTCGAATACTGGATGGTGGCGGCGCCTGTCTCTCTGCTGGCGGGATGGCTGACGATCGCGTCGGCGATCAACGTGCTGACGGTCCTGACCGGGCTGGAGGTCATTACGGCTCAATCGGCGCCGGCCTGGGCGGCGGGCGGCATCGTGCTCGTGGTCTTGCTGGCTTCCGTGCTGACGCTCGCGTCGAAGAACTGGATCTATCCGCTGCCAATCGCATGGGGACTGGTCGCGGTTGCGGTCGCCGAGCGGATGGACAAGCCGATGATTTCACTGCTGGCGGCGGCCGGCGCATTCCTTGTCCTCGTTGCGGCAACGTGGGTTGGGACGCACCGCGCGATACTGCTGCCAATCCCCCGTCAGCAATGACGCAGTGACGCGGTTGCGCCGCGGGCTCCGGGGCCCATATTCGCCGCGCGGGTGAAAGTGCGGCTGAGAGGGGCGACACGCGACATTGTTCCGGTTATGTTCTTGGCTGGACTGTCGACTCAGCTCACGTGCATCGGCAAGACAACGCGAAGCAATCTCCCCGGGTTAGCACATGTCATCCGAGCCTAACGCCATCCGCGTGCGCGGCGCGCGCGAGCACAATCTGAAGAATATCGACGTGGATATTCCGCGGAACGAGCTGGTGGTGATCACCGGCCTGTCCGGCTCGGGCAAATCCTCGCTCGCGTTCGACACGATCTATGCCGAAGGGCAGCGGCGCTATGTCGAGTCGCTGTCGGCGTATGCACGGCAGTTCCTTGAACTGATGCAGAAACCGGATGTGGAACGCATCGACGGGCTCTCGCCCGCTATCTCGATCGAGCAGAAGACGACCAGCCGGAACCCGCGTTCGACCGTCGGCACGGTGACGGAGGTCTATGACTACATGCGCCTGCTTTGGGCGCGCGTGGGTATTCCGTATTCGCCGGCGACGGGGCTGCCCATCGAGGCGCAGACCGTGTCGCAGATGGTCGACAAGGCGATGGCGCTCGGCGAGGGGACGCGGTTCCACCTGCTCGCGCCGATGATCCGCGGGCGCAAGGGCGAATACCGCAAGGAGTTTGCCGACCTGCTGAAGCGCGGCTTTGCGCGCGTGAAGGTGGATGGCGAGTTCTACGAACTGGAAGATCCGCCGAAGCTGGACAAGAAGCTGAAGCACGACATCGACGTTGTCGTGGACCGGATCGTCATCAAAGCCGGGATGGAACAGCGGCTGGCCGAAAGCTTCGAGCAGGCGCTCGGACTGGCGGACGGCATCGCGGTTGCGGAGTTCGCGGAGAAGGAAGGGTCGGGCAAGGAGCCGAAGCGGCTGACCTTCTCGGCCAAGTTCGCCTGCCCCGTTTCCGGCTTCACGATTCCCGAGATCGAGCCGCGGCTGTTCTCGTTCAACAACCCGTTCGGCGCCTGCCCGGCCTGCGACGGCCTCGGCGAACAGCTGAAGATCGACCCGGCGCTGGTGGTGCCAGAGCAGGACAAGAGCCTGAGCGAAGGCGCGATTGCGCCGTGGGGCAAGTCGGCTTCGCCGCTGCAGGAACAGACGATCAAGGCGCTGGCCAAGAAGTACAAATTCTCCGTCGATACGCCGTGGAACAAGCTTTCCGAGCGCGTGCAGTCGATCATACTCGACGGCACGGGCGAGGAAGAAGTCGACTTCGTGTTCGACGACGGGATGCGCCGGTACGAAGTGACCAAGCCGTTCGAAGGCGTGGTCGGCAATCTGGAGCGTCGTTTCCGCGAGACGGACTCGGCCTGGATGCGGGAAGAGATCGGGCGCTACCAGTCCGCCGCGCCTTGCCCGACCTGCATGGGCGAACGCCTGCGGCCGGAAGCGCTGAGCGTGAAGATCAACGACTT
>JAFEEX010000097.1:8257-9109 GCA_018240895.1 Pseudomonadota bacterium
GAGATCAGCGACCGGCTGCAGTTTCTAAACGACGTCGGTCTCGACTACCTGACGCTGTCGCGTGGGTCCGGCACGCTGTCGGGCGGCGAGAGCCAGCGCATCCGTCTCGCCTCGCAGATCGGATCGGGGCTGTCGGGCGTGCTGTATGTGCTCGACGAACCGTCGATCGGCCTGCACCAGCGAGATAACGAGCGGCTGCTCGAGACGCTGAAGCGTCTGCGTGATCTCGGGAATTCCGTCATCGTGGTCGAGCACGACGAGGATGCGATCCTGACAGCGGACCATGTGATCGACATGGGGCCGCGCGCCGGCGTTCACGGCGGCGAAGTCATCGGCTTTGGCAAGCCGGATGACTTGATGGCGAACGAGAACTCGATCACGGGCAAGTATCTCTCCGGCGAGGAAGAGATCGCTATCCCGGAGAAACGCCGCTGGGCCGACAAGAAGAAGATGATCCGCGTCGTTGGCGCGAAAGGGAACAACCTCAAGAACGTGACAGCGGAGATCCCGCTTGGCGTGTTCACCTGCGTGACCGGCGTGTCGGGCGGCGGCAAGTCCACGCTGATCATCGAGACGCTGTACAAGGCGTTGGCGCGGCGGCTGAACGGGGCGAGCGACAGCCCGGCGCCGCACGACAAGATCGAGGGCATCGAGCATCTCGACAAGATCATCGACATCGACCAGTCGCCGATCGGGCGCACGCCGCGCTCCAACCCGGCGACCTATACGGGTGCGTTCGGGCCGATCCGTGACTGGTACACCGGCCTGCCGGAGGCGAAGGCGCGCGGCTATCAGGCCGGTCGCTTCTCGTTCAACGTGAAGGGCGGACGCTGCGAGGCGTGCCAGGGCGAC
>JAFEEX010000098.1 GCA_018240895.1 Pseudomonadota bacterium
CGCCACATGCGCATGGGCAAAAGCGCCTATCAGGCCTCTATCGATGCGGCGGACGAGATTGGCCTGGCGGTTGTCGCCACCACGATGTGCATCGTTGCGGTGTTCCTGCCGGTGGGCCTGATGCCGGGCATTTCCGGGCAATTCTTCAAGAATTTTGGGCTGACCGTGGTTGCCGCGGTGCTGGTTTCGCTGGCCGTGGCGCGGATGATCACGCCGATGGTCGCGGCCTATTTCCTGAAGGCGCACGGGCAGGAATCACACGGCGAAGGCCGGATGATGGACCTTTACACCCGGGTTCTCGCCTGGACGCTGGATACCAGCAAGGCGCAGGAAATTCGCGCCGGCATCCCGCGCGCGCCCAGCAAGTGGCCCTATTACATTGTGGAAGTGGTGATCGGCGTGGTTTCGCTGATTGGCGGCATCGGGGCGTCCCAGGGGCTGTCCGCAGTGCTGGCCTCGTTCAAGCTGCCTGCGCTGGTCACCGTCCCACTGGTGCTTGCCGCATTTCTGATCGTCTGCGTGTTGGTGGGCAAACTGCTGAGCTGGATCGTCAAGGCGATCGGCGGCGGGCTGGGCCGGTGGCATCGCTATTTCGTGGCGCGGATCGGGGCGCGGCTGCGCGGCGATCACCGGATGCGGGCCTTCTTCATCGGGATAGCCGCCCTGGTGCTGACGGTGGTTCTGCTCACCAATATGCCGCAGCAATTCCAGCCGACGATCAACGACGATTCCAGCCGGGTCAATATCGAGATGGTTCCCGGCACCACCATCGCCCAGACCGAGGTTGTGACTGACAAGGTTGCCCGGATCGTCACGGGCCAGCCGGAAGTGCAGCGGGTGATGGAGCGGGTGCGCGAAGGCAATGCGCGCCTGTACATCATGCTCAAGGAAAAGCGCGACACCACCAGCATAGAATTTGAACGGCGGGTGGCCCCGGCGCTGGCTGCGATTCCCGATGCCCGGGTGACCTTCGCCTCGCAATCGGGCGGTTTCGGTACCGGGCGCGACATATCGGTGATGCTGTCGGGCAGCGATCCCGATTTGCTGCAAAAAACCGCGCAGACCCTGACCGAACAGATGCAGGGCGTTGACGGGGTGGTGGCCCCGCGCATCGCCGCGGACATGAAGCGGCCCGAGCTGGTGATCGTTCCGCGGCTTGATCTGGCGGCGCAGCTTGGCGTCACCACCGCCTCGCTCAGCCAGGCGATCCGCATCGGCACCCTGGGCGAAATCGATCAAAACGCGGCCAAGTTCTCGCTCAGCAACCGCCAGGTGCCGATTCGCGTGATCCTGCCGGAAAATTCACGGCGCGACATTTCCACCATCCAGAACCTGCCGGTGCCGACCGCATCGGGCGGATCGGTGCCGCTCAGCCGGGTGGCCGAAATCAAGTTCGGAGCCGGGCCAACCCAGATCCAGCGCTATAACCAGTCGCGGCGCATTTTTGTCGGTGCCGATCTGGCTCAGGGCGCGGTCAAGGGGCCGGTGATGGAAAAGATCCAGGCGCTGCCGATCATGAAGAACCTGCCGCGCGGCGTGTCCAACGCCCCGGTTGGCGATGAAAAGTGGCAGGGCGAAATGATCCAGAATTTCATGGTCGCCGTGGTCAGCGGCATCCTGCTGGTCTTCGCGGTGCTGGTCTTGCTCTATCACCGTTTCGTTTCGCCGCTGGTCAACATGACATCGCTGCTGCTTGCCCCGCTTGGCGGACTGCTGGCGCTGGCCTTGATCGGGCAGCCGATATCAATGCCGGTCTACATCGGCCTGCTGATGCTGCTGGGTATCGTCGCCAAGAATTCGATCCTGCTGATCGATTTCGCGATTGAGGAAATGGCCGCCGGGGTGCCCAAGCTGGCGGCGATCAAGGATGCCGGGCACAAGCGCGCCCAGCCGATCGTGATGACCACCGTGGCGATGACCGCCGGAATGGTTCCCACCGCGCTGTCGCTGTCAGGCGACGGGGCCTGGCGTCAGCCGATGGGTATCGTGGTGATGGGCGGGCTGGTGCTATCCACCTTGCTGACCCTGGTGATCGTGCCCGCCGGTTTCAGCCTGGCCGATGGTTTTGAAAAGCGGGTCGGCCCGTGGCTGCGCACGCGTCTGCTCACCTATGATCCGGATAGCGAGGCGGTCGCCGGTGCCCCTCACGGCGCGCCGGGACGTGATCGGCCGGACGCAATCCCGGCGGCGCGGGTCGGTGAGCAGCCCGGCCCAGTCCCGGCGGAGTAAGCCAGGCGGTCCGGCGCCTCTCTCTGGCATCGCCCCCCCCTGATCGGGCGCGGCAGATGCGCTTGTTCGCCACCGGCCTGCTGGTGGCCATGGCCGCGCTTTATCTGGTCGCGCGGCATTTCCTCGGTGTGCATCCGGCCTGGGGTTATGTTCTGGCCTTCGCCGAGGCGGGGATGGTTGGCGGCATGGCGGACTGGTTCGCGGTCACCGCGCTGTTCCGCCATCCACTCGGGTTGCCCATTCCCCACACAGCGATTATTCCTGAAAACAAGGATCGCATTGCCGATACAATGGCCGGGTTCCTGCGCGAAAACTTCCTGACGCCGCAGGTGGTGGCCCGCCGGCTTCACGCTATGAACCTGGCCGGGGCCGCGGGGGACTGGCTGGCCGATCCGGCCAAGGGGGGCAGTTCACGCCTGCGCGATGGTGCGGCGGACCTTGCCGCACAGGTGCTCGAATCGCTTGATCCTGAACGGCTTGGCAATCAGGTGCGCGGCGCGCTGGTGCGCCAGATTGACAAGCTGGAGATTTCGCCCCTGCTTGGGCAGATGCTGGGGACGATGATTGCCGATCGCCGCCATCTGCCGGTGATCGATTCGCTGATCCGCTGGACCGGGTTGACCCTGGAAGACAATGAGGAGCTGATCCGCGACCTGATTCACCGCCGCGCCAATGCCGTGCTGCGCTGGACCGGGCTGGACGAGCGGCTGGCCAGCTCGGTGATTGACGGGCTTTACAAGCTGCTGGCCGAAGTGATCGTCGATCCCGATCATCCGCTGCGTGCCAAGGTTGAGGAAGGGCTGGCCAAGCTGGCCGAGGATCTGCAGCACGATGCCGATCTGCGCGCCCGGGTTGAACGGATGAAGGGGGAGCTGCTGGCCAATCCCGCGGTGTCGAAATGGTGGCAGGGGGTGTGGGAACGGCTGCGCAAATCGATGCTGGAACGGCTGCGTCAGCCCGGCGGGGAAAGCAGCGGACAATTGGCCGAGGCTCTGACTGAACTGGGCCGTCACCTGCGTGACGATGCCGCGCTGCAACACCAGATCAACCGCTTCGCCCGCCGCACCCTGGTCGGCATCGCCAGCCGTTATGGCGATCAGATCGTGCGGCTGGTTTCCGAAACCGTCAAACGCTGGGATGCCCAGACCGTGACCGACCGGATCGAGGGCGCGGTGGGGCGCGATCTGCAATTCATCCGCATCAACGGCACGCTGGTGGGCGGGCTGGTTGGGGTGGCGATCCACACCGTGGACCGCTTGCTGTGACAGCGCAGCCCGTCCTGACGACCGAGCGGTTCGAACTGTGGCAGCCGCGCGCGGGTGACCATCACGGAATTCACGCGATGCTGGCTGACAGCGAAACATCACGCTACCTCGGCGGCATGGCGCAGTCAGAAAGCGATGCTTTCGCCCGGGTGCTACGCAATGCAGGAAGCTGGGCGCTCTACGGCTATGGCACCTTCGTCATTCGGGGAAAGGGGCAGGACCGCATCGTCGGCAACTGCGGCCTGTTCCGCAGCCACCGCGGCTTTGGCGCGGACCTTGGCTTCGACGACGCGATTGAAGCAGGCTGGATCATCCACCACGACCTGTGGGGCCAGGGTGCAGCCCAGGAAATCATGCGCGCGGCGCTGGCGTGGTTTGATGAAACGCACGGGCGTCAGCGGATTGCCTGCATGATCGAACAAGGAAACGCGGCGTCCGTGCGGGTGGCGGAACGGCTGGGGTTTGCCCAGACAGGGCAACACTGCCGCGAAGGGCAGGATGCGGCGCTTCTGTTGTACGAACGGGTTGGACGCTGAAATCCAATGGTCAGTGTGGTAAATCCCAGCGAACCTTGCTGATAAAAAACCCTTTGGTCGGTACTCCTGCCTTGTCCAGGGCTGGATGCATTTTTGCACGCTTTGCCAATAACGCACAGGTGGTCGTTGCAAATTTTTCATCTCCGGCTCTGTCCAGAATATGACAACCAGCAATCGCACCCTTTTCACCCACGTCGAGACGAAACTGTACTAAACCTATCGCTCCTTTGACCAACATATCGCTGGGATAGTCGTAAGAGTTGAGCCAAGTGCCAGGAGTTGTTGCCGGTTCGGCGGGCTTTGAAAGCGTGGCGATAGTGGCTGGATCATAACCCCACGAATGGACGAGGTCATTTGTGCAACGCCGCATTGCCTGCATTGGCAAGCCCATGGAACCAAGCAACAACCGGATCGTACGGCCATTGGGGGTCGTTAACCTGACAGTCGTCACTGCCGTTTCCATTTCGGGCGTGATGACCGGGCCGACTGTGTCGTCCTTACTGGGTGTCCAGTCGTCAAGGCGCGCAGGTCCATAATACACCATTGGCAGTTTCCCGTTCGATCCGACCAAGCCGTCGGTTTTGCGGGATTGCCCTCAGGGTTGAAATCGGTCGTCACAGAATAATGTTGGTCGAGCGCCTTCAAGGATTTGCCATAGATGCGAAGTTCGAGGTCAGCGCCCGGCTGATAGCGGGTCAGGTTTAGGATAATTTCCTGGTCGCCGGTGCCGAATTTCGCATACAGATGACAACTGTCATTGTCGTAGTTGATTTCCCATTTGCCGACTTTTGGCAAATCCGTGGTCTGCGGTTTGGCCGCAGCGGATTGCGGAAACGCCAGCACTCCGGCAGATGCCGCTAGGATCAAGGATCGCAATGCTCGCTCCCTTTCAAATGAAAGCCGTACTATACAGTGGGATGGATACAAAAAAGCCCCGCCAAAGCGGGGCTTTTTGTTTTCATGCGTTGCCTGTTGTTCAAAGCTTGCCGGTCAGTTCCGGCACGGCGTTGAACAGGTCCGCGACCAGGCCGATGTCGGCTACCTGGAAGATCGGGGCGTCCTCGTCCTTGTTGATGGCGATGATGGTCTTGGAATCCTTCATGCCGGCAAGGTGCTGGATCGCGCCCGAGATGCCGACCGCGATGTAGACTTCGGGGGCAACGATCTTACCGGTCTGACCGACCTGGAAATCGTTGGGGACATAGCCCGCGTCAACCGCGGCGCGGCTGGCGCCGACGCCTGCGCCAAGCTTGTCGGCTAGCGGGAAGATCGTGGCCTTGAATGTGTCCGCATCCTTCAGCGCGCGGCCGCCCGAGACGATGATCTTGGCGCTGGTCAGCTCGGGGCGCTCCATCTTGGCGATTTCCTCGCCGACGAAGGTCGCGGTGCCCGCATCGCTCGCGCCGCCGACGGCCTCGATCGTGCCGCTGCCGCCCTCGCGCGCCGCCTTGTCAAAGGCGGTGCCGCGCACCGTGACGACCAGCTTGGGATCGCTGCTCTCGACGGTCGCGATCGC
>JAFEEX010000099.1 GCA_018240895.1 Pseudomonadota bacterium
GCCATTGGTGCTGACGGGGGACATAGCAGCGCCTCGAATGCTGGGTCATCAATATCCACATCGTCGATGGCGAGCTCATCCACGCTTTCATCATGGGCGTCGATTTTTGCCAAGAGCGCGTTCACGTCGGTAAGCTGACGCTTGATGGTGAGCGCGAAGGATGCGACCGAGCTTTCCATACGCTTCAGGATGTTGACGCGCAGCAGGTGGATCAGGCTTTCCTCACGGTCCACCTGACGGAAGAAGCTTTCACCGCCCCTGATCTTGGTACTGTATTTCTCGTCATAGACGGCCTGCTTGTGCGGCAGGACGTAGCGCAGTGGTGCATAGGCAGCGAGGGTCAGCCGCCTGATCTCGTTATTGATCTCCCGAATAGGCCGGAACTCTCCGGCCAAATCCACGTCGGCCTTAATGTTGACAGGACGAAGACGATCCGGGAACTGGCCGGTTTCCTCCGTTCCATAGTAGCGCTGAACGTGCTTGCGCGACCGAGCGATTGTCAAAAGGTCGAGCAGCTTGAAGTAATCGAAACCAAGCATATCCATAAGGCGCGCGGGGCGGCGGTCTGTATCGGGTAGGTCCAGCCAGCGGTTGAACTGCGTCTGTGCCTTGCGGATGGTGGATTCAATGCTGTGGATGCCGTGGCCCATGAGCGCGAGGTCATTGCCTTCGGTCATGAACGCAATCTGGTTCTTGAGGTCAGCTAGACGATTGTTAACCGGGGTTGCCGACAGCATGAGCACTTTGGTTTTTACGCCTGCCTTGATGATGCGCTTCATCAAGTGGTCGTAGCGGGTGTCACGATCTTTATGGGTCGCCTTGTTGCGGAAGTTATGAGACTCGTCGATCACAACAAGATCATAGTTGCCCCAATTGACGTGGCTGAGGTCAATATCTCCGGACATACCCCCGTCACGTGACAGGTCGGTATGGTTGAGCACATCGTAGTTCAAACGGTCAGACGCGAGAATATTGCGCCGGTCGTTGGCTTTATAAAGCGTCCAGTTGTCGCGCAGCCGCTTCGGGCAGAGCACCAAAACCCTGTCGTTGCGTAGCTCGTAGTATTTGATGACCGCGAGTGCCTCGAAGGTTTTGCCGAGGCCGACGCTGTCGGCGATGATGCAGCCGCCAATGCGTTCGAGCTTGTCGATTGCCCCCACAACACCGTCACGCTGAAATTTAAATAGCTTTTTCCAAATGGTCGTATTTCGAATGCCGGTGGCAGACTTGATGATCCGGTCCTCATCCAGCTCATCGCCAAGATCCTTGAACAACTCGAACAGGATTTTGAAATAGAGAAGTGACGGTGCGCGATGCTCTGCGGCATCGTTGAGAAGATAGGCAAGTGAAGTAGCCTCGCTTGGCTTCAGCGCATTCCAATTCGATGAAAACCATTCGGCATAAGAAGCGGCTTCGGCATCGGTTTCGGACGCTTGAACGAGACTAAGTTGGCCGCCCGGCGTGACGCCTAAGCCATCGGTCGTAAACGCGCAGGAGCCGGTGAGTACATGGCGCTGGCTTCCATCGGAAACAACCATCATCGACTGAGGCGGAGCAACCGGCGCGTTGCGTATCTCCGCGCTTTTGCCAATCCATTCTTTTGCAAGTCTCGCCAACCAGCGGCCCTGCAATTTTCCACGGGCAGCGATGTCGCTGGCGCTGCCATGCAATGTGTCAGCCAAGGCGCTTTCCGGGCCAAGCAGGAGACGGGCTCGATCTGGTTCCTTGAGCTGATTATAAATTTCGGCGAACGCATAAAGCGAAAACGCAGGCGACATAATATCGACTGATGAGCTTGACGGCAGCCATGACTGGAGGTTGTCGATGACTCGCTCGTTTCCCGAATTTTGAATCAGCTTCATGCGCTTCCATGGCTTAATTACGTCAAATGATGGGGCGCGCTGGTTTTAGGCGGAAAACCGCCCTCTTGCCCCTGATAAACTACTAATGGTGCCATCGTTGAATGTCATCTGAAAGGTGTGCTGGAGTGGCAGCTATCCACAGGGCACGGCCTCTTTCTGAAACGCTGTCGATGCAACGGACATGAAGTTGCTGCATGGTTCGGGTGCAGGGTGGAGAGGTAAATCTCCAAGCCTCTGCCGGGCATCCAATCCGCGCAGGGTTGGTCATGGGTTCAAAGGGAGCAGGAACGCTCCCTTGCCGCGCCGGAGGCGGCTGGGTTCCAACGGGGCAGGCA
This sequence comes from Pseudomonadota bacterium, assembly GCA_018240895.1. GTDB lineage: Bacteria > Pseudomonadota > Alphaproteobacteria > Sphingomonadales > Sphingomonadaceae > Novosphingobium. The sequence goes on from JAFEEX010000099.1 coordinate 2,198, forward strand.
CGCCCCTTGGTCGATGGGGTTTGGGGAGCGCTGAAGGCTCCCCATTGGTGCGGGAAAGGCTCGATGCCGATTTCCGCGCCATTGCGAGAGGGATGCAACGGGAGAGCGCCAGCGTCTCCCTTGCCAAGATAGGCGCGGTACTACCACGCACATCTTGCGGTCAGCGTAAGCCCGTTCTTTCTTGCTTTAGAACTGAGCTTTTTGCTTCCTGCCTTATGGGGCTTCTGCATCCCCAACGGGCATTGCCAACGTGTAACTGGTGCTTCTTCCTCCTGCTTCACTGCGGACAAGGATGCCGCGTTTCACTAGGTCGTCAATGTCGCGGGCGGCTGTGTCCTGCGAGCATTTCGCCAGCTTCGCCCACTTGGAAGAGGTGAGCTTGCCTTCGAAGCCGTCCAGCAATCTGTTGATGACAAGACGCTGCCTTTCGCTGATGGGTTGCCCCTTGATGGCATCCCACAGGCGCGCTTTTTCCATGACGGAGGCGAGCGTTTCCTCGGCCCGGTCAATGGCGCGCTCAAGGCAGTCCAGAAACCATCGCAGCCATTCTGTCACGTCGAGGCCTCCTTTTTGCGTGGCCTCCAGCATGTCGTAGTAGCGATTGCGCTCGGCCCTGATCTGGGACGACATGCTGTAAAATCGTTGCTGGCTTTGCTCGGAGCGGGCCAGATAGAGGTCGGCAATCGCACGGGCTATCCGCCCGTTTCCGTCTTCGAACGGGTGGATGGTAACAAACCATAGATGGGCAAGGCCTGCCTTGATGACGGGATCAATCCCGGCATCGCGTTCCATCCAGTCGAGAAGCGCCGCCATTTCATCAGGCAGGCGCTTTGCTCCGGGGGCTTCATAATGAACCCGCTCGCGTCCGATTGGGCCAGATACAACCTGCATCGGCCCATTGGCATCATCGCGCCATCCGCCGACGATGATCTTGGTCATGCCGCTTCGACCTGTCGGGAAGAGGGAAGCGTGCCAAGCGAAGAGCCGTTCCTCTGTTAGCGGCTCGCTATAATTCTGTGTGGCATCGAGCATCATCTCGACGACGCCCTCAACATTGCGCTCGGCGGGAACCAGTCCGGCGATGTCCATGCCAAGGCGTCGCGCGATAGAAGATCGCACCTGTTCCTTGTCCAGTTGCTCGCCTTCGATCTCGCTGGATTTCAGAACGTCTTCGGTGAGAGTGTGGAGGACGGCTTCCTTACGGAGCGAGAAGCCCAGACCTTCCATGCGGCCAATCAATCGGCCCTGCCGATGGCGGACATTTGCAAGCGTCGCGGCCAGTTCATCGGCGTTCCATTCGAATTTCGGCCATTCGGGCCGCTCATGGATATATGTCATAATCTCCGCACCTCTTGCGGAGATTATAACCCATATTCTCCGCAAGGGGCAACCCTATTCTCCGCACACAGTGCGGAGAATAGGGGCGGCAATCTCCGCATAAAGGTATTTATCGGCCTCGGCTGGGGCCTCGGATTGTGTGATTATCCCCGTAAAATCTATGTCTTCCCGGCCTCTCAAAATCCTCTTTTGGAGTTTCAGGGGATTGCTTATCCGCAAAGCGCATTGCCACGGTTAAACGAAGCATATCATTGTATGCCCGTCTTTCATTGTCTCGCAAAAACGATGGCATCTTCCGTAGAAAGCGGTGCGTCTCGTGCTGCCGATTGGAGGCTGGCCACAAGATCAATTCTGTTTTTCATTAGTTCTGCACTTCTCGGAAGTCCGTCATTCTTTTCTGCGACTTTATTAAAATACAGGTTTACTGTTTCGAGATGTTCGGGAGTAAATATGTGTCTTATTTCGTTCATTGAGATAATTTAACATAACAATTCGCTGATTGTTATAGGATCATATTCCTTCGCCGGAATTGGCCAAGTCGCCCAAAGCCCCCGATCCTCATGACCTGAAATGCCACTGCCTGCCTTTCCACCATAGCGAAAGGCAGTGCGATGATGATTGGTGTGACCAAGGTTGGCGATCTCACCTTCGAAATCCGGTTTGATGAAAGCGTCCGTGAAGACCTGATCCTGATCGCGGGATGGGGAACAGAAGAATGCGCTATCGGACGCATTCTCTCTGACATTCTGCTCGGCAACGGCATCGAAGATGATGATGGCTTCGTGGAACGCCACTATCCCGAAATGCTCAATTACGACCCGGAAAGCTACGGTGATCTGGATAGCGAAATTCCATTCTAATCGCCTATCCCCCCGAACGGTTCTGATCGGACCTTATCGCCTTGTGGAGCCGCAGAAATCCTGCGGCTCCGTTTTTCTGAGGAGGTGATATGCAAGTTAATCCGCCCGAACTCCCGCCGATGAAGGCCGTTGGCGAAAACAATCCCGCTCCGAAGATGGCCGCGCCGTCGCCAGCGCCGCGCGCCGAATTCCACGGCACGCGGCGCATGAAGCAAATCCTGACCGCGCTCGCGAGCGGAGGCCTGATCCTCGTCGCTGGCGTAGGCCTCGGGGAATTGGCCCTGCGCCCCGGCATCCGCCCGACGGACATTCTCGCAACCATCGAAGCCCGGACGGAAGCGGGCATCTTCAATCAGAAGATGGGCGCGGCTCCGGGCGAAATGACCCTGACTGAAGATCAGTATCGCGCGAAGATCGCCGAAGCCGAACGCACCGGGCAGGCCAAGGCGGAAATCGCCTTTCAGCGTGAACTGGCCGACGTGCAGGCCGACAAGGAAATCCTCGTCGGCGCGTATCAGACACTTTACCAGCGAACCAACGTGATCGCGCAAGAAGGTCTCCGCATGGAGGCGATTGCGCAGCAGTTTCGCCAGCAGTTGCTCCAGCAGACGAATGGCGGTCGTGCAACGGTCATAGCCGTTTACGATATGCTTTGCGCCATCGGCGAGCAGCAGTCCTGCGAGAGTGCGCGTCAGGCTCGCGCAGGCATGATCCAAGAAGCGAGCGAGTTGACGCAGAGCGATCTGGCAAAGAAGATCAATAACCTGATGGCAGGCGTTCCCGATCCTGCAACGCTTATGGCGAACACTCGCGGCAAAGGTTCGCGCGCTTCGCCGCGCTAACGCGCCCAAATCCCCCAAGCCTCCATCCGGCGCATCGCAAGATGTGCCGGATTTTTATTGGGAGCGTGTCCGTGTCGATCTTCTCCGATTTCCCGCGCGGCGTTCCCGGCGATCCATCCCGGCAATCGCTGCTTGGGACGGCGAGGTGGTCAGAAACCTCTACCGAGTGGCGCAAAGGCCTGTTCTGGCTCGGGCGCGGCGATCAGGGTGAGGCGGTCGGCAACGGCGATGATCGTCATATCGTAACGGTAGCTGGAAGCCGATCTGGCAAAGGCCGATCCGCGATCATTCCGAACCTTTTTCTGTGGCCGGGCAGTTGCGTCGTAAGCGACCCCAAGGGTGAGAATGCGACGCGAACCGCCGTGATCCGCGCAAAGCGGGACGGTCATCGCGTGGCGGTGATCGATCCCCATCATAGCGCCGATGTGCCGGATGGCTTGCGTATGAGCTTCAATCCGCTCGACCTGATCGACGCTGATAAGGATGATGCCATCGACATCGCTGCCGCCATCGGCGACGCGGTGATGGTCGGCGGGGAAGACGGCAAGGATATTCACTGGGTCGAGAGCGCCCGGCAGATATTCGAGGCCGTGCTACTCCATGTCGCCACAAGCGAATATGGCGCGCGGCGTTCGCTCGTTCGTGTCCGGCAACTGCTCACCATCGGCGATCCTGAATATGCCGACCAGCTCTATGCGGAGCGCGCCGCGAAAAAAGGTGACAAGGCCGTTGAGGTTTCGCCTTTCGATGCGCTGTGGATTCAGATGTCCAGTTCCATCGCGGTAAACCGCGCCGTTCGCGATGTGATCGCCGGGGCCGCAAACTCGGTTCGCGACATGGGCGAGAATGAGCGCGGCAGCGTTCTATCGACTGCGCGGCGCAATACTAAATTCATCGATAGCCCGTGGCTACAATCCTGCCTCGACGGCTCGGGCGGCAATCACCTCGACATCGACGAGTTGAAGTCCGCCAAAGGGGGCTTGTCAGTTTACCTGTGTTTGCCCGCGCGCTTCATCCCAACTCATGCGCGGTTTCTGCGCCTGATGCTGAACCTGATGCTCTACCGAATGGAAGCGCAGGGACTTGAGCAACCGCAATGCGGTCATCCGGTCCTCTTCGTGCTTGATGAATTTGCCGCGCTCGGGCGGCTCGAAGTGATCGAAAAGGCGGCGGGGCTTATGGCCGGGTACGGCGTGAAGCTCTGGCCGATCTTGCAGGATTTGGGACAGCTCAAGCGGCACTATAAGGAGTCATGGGAAACCTTCCTCGGCAATGCCGGGATTTTGCAGTTCTTCGCCAATGCCGATCTGACAACGCTCGAATGGCTGTCAAAGCGCATGGGTCAGATTGAGCTGATCCGCGAAACGCGCGGCACGTCATCGGCAACGACGACCCAGATTTCGAAAAGCCAGGGACGCACGGAAACGGCGGGCTGGTCGGAATCGAACGGCACTTCGCAGGGGCAATCTGAAATGCCGGACCTATCGCGCCTTGCGGCCCGCGATGGCGGATCGGGCTTGTTGCCTTTCATCGCGCGCTCGGGCGCAAGCGGCACGGGGCATAGTGAAGGCGTAACCAATCAGAAGGGCGTCTCAGGCGGCGAGAGCATCCAGCACGGCGATAGCAGTTCATCGGGCAGCAGTGCGACCGAAACCGCGAATGAAGGCATCCACCGAACGGCGCTGCTGAACCCGGATGAAATCGCGCGGCTCTTCGACCGCAAGACCGGGCGGCAGATTGTGTTTCTGGACAGCGAACCTATCGCGCTCTGGCGGACGAACTGGGATCAGGACGCGGCGTTCACTGCCAGCCGACAATCCCCCGATTGAACAGTTCGATGATCTCCTTGTGCATGGGCTTGTCATCTGCTGAGAACAGAGCCTCAAACTGTTTCGGCGCGTATGTTCTCACAGGCATTTTTTCGCCCCTTCGCCTCATGGCAATCGGGTAGGCGCTTGATCGCGCCCCGCTCGCGCCGACCAGTAATGTGCCGTCACCACGTTCATATCCCTCGCCATCCGCGTTCAGCGGCAAGCCAGACATCACGAAAATGAACGGTGCGCCCGTGTTCCTGATGCGACCTTGGAACAGGATACATTCGCGATAGGGAATGGCGAAGCCCTCGACGTATTCGGGCTTGCTCGTCTCGTCGAGCGACGAGGCCATTTCAATGACAAAGCGTGAAGGATCATCGCCCATACCGCACGTCATCGACATGACCATGATGTTTTTTAGATTGATGTAAGAGGGCCGATAGACGGCATAATCCCCCTTGAGGTAAGTCAGAGCCTCCATGTTGATCGGATTGCCCCCCGGCGACATGAAGCTGTTCAAGGCGGGAACCAGCGCGTTTGGAAGGGGACTGCGATCTCCTGTGGCCTCACGCCACAACGGAGTAATGGCGTGAGGATATACCTCGAATAGCCAGTGCCACGCCAGCATTGCGAGGCTGCGCTGCCGGGGCTTATATTTCGCGCGGCTGGAAACAAACCGCTGCCATTTTTTCCGGTCGAGAGAGACGGCGTAGGCTCCGGGCCAGCGGGAGACATTGCGGCGTGACCACTCTGACAGTTCAACGGCCTGCGTGTTGTAAGACAAGCTCTCCTGCAAGGCCTTCGCTGCCGATTTGATGATCTGGTTCGAGGCAGGTGAACCATCAAATTGCGGTGTCTCGTTTTTGTCCCTCATGTCGCGAATTTGTCGCGATCTGTCCCATGGATGTCAACGACTTGTCGCGCTGGATCGCGACGGGCACGACACGAATGCGACCGCTCTAAGTGCCTATATCTGCGACATCTTTCTCAACAGACTGCTGAGGTCAAAGCAGCGAGGAGAAAGAAAATGGAGACGTGTCGCACTTGTCTGTTTCTGAAGGCTGCCTGTGTTTGCGAGGCAAGCGCCAATGATAACAGCGCGTTTGATCTGGCCTTCATCCGGCTTCCGTCTGATGTCATGCTCGCTCGGCCTTCGGCCTATCACCGTCTCGCAATGGCCTATCGTGCCAAGGGGCTGTCCCGGCGCTCGGTCCTCGATCACCTGTGCAATGCCTTCATGGAATTCAACGGCGTTGCCATTGACGAGAAGGGGCGCGGCATCAATGTGGCTGAGATTGATGTCGATGAAATTTTCCGCACTGATGCTGACCCATCCGAACGCTGGCTATCGGATTTTCTGAAGGCGGGGATGTCGATGCCGAAGCGCGTTGCGCAAGGCAGGGTCGTGCCTCGGCTGAAACTTCTCTGGCTGGCGCTCGCCATTGCCAATCCCACACAAGCTGAATTGGCCATCATCTGACAGGCCGGGCCGCGCAGCTCTCGCGGCCCGATTGTCGTTTAATTGCATATCAATTGCAGGTTGTGGTAATATTATTTCATAAGCGCCATGGCGCACTATGTATATTCGGGCATCGGGGAGACATGAGGCCCACGGAAATTTAAGCGAATGCGCTTGGGGAGAGTAATCCCCCCGACCGTCACACAGGCATCTGTAGATCGGACTGACCTTGCTCATTCGAGAGCCGCCAATGGCGGCGGGACAGTCATTTGATGAAGATGCTAACGCCGGAAGAAATGCAGGAATTGCGCGCAGATATTGCGACGCTCGGCCTGCCGGATGACAGGCAGGAAGAGCTGATCCGGCTCATCGACAACATCATCATTTCTATCATCGATCAGGAATTTGGCTGGAGTCCGGTCCAAATCTCGCTTTCTGCGAGGGCAAACCGGGCTTTTTCGGCCCCTGACTCTTGCGGCGGAGTCCTTGCATCCGGTACATTTGGGCAAGTTGACGCCGAAGCCGATGGCGTAACGAAACCCGAACGATCAGCGGATCAATTTGCGCCATGACCAGAAAAACAAACCAGAAAGCCGTCATCTACTGTCGCGTTAGCACCAAGAAGCAAGCCCGTGAAGGTAACGGCTTGGATTCACAGGAAACGCGCTGCCGCGAATATGCGGGCTATCGTGGTCATCAGGTCGTGCAGGTCTTTAGCGATGATATGTCCGGCTCGCTCTCTGGGCGTCCGGGCATGATCGCCATGCTGGCGTTTCTCAAGAAGCATCGCAAAGACAATGTGGTCGTCATCATCGACGACATCAGCCGTCTGGCGCGCGGGATCGAAGCGCACCTGAAACTCCGCGCCGACATTGCGGGCGCGGGCGGGATGCTGGAATCTCCGTCCATCGAGTTTGGCACGGACTCCGATAGCCTGCTGGTCGAGCATCTGCTCGCAAGCGTCTCCCAGCATCAGCGTCAGAAGAATGGCGAACAGGCGAAGAACCGGATGAAGGCCCGTTTGCAAAACGGGTTCTGGGTGTTCAACGCGCCCTTCGGCTATCGCTACCAAAAAGCTTCGGGCGGCGGCAGCGTGATCGTGCGTGATGAGCCTCTGGCGTCCATCATCGCGGAAGGCATCGAAGGCTATGCCAGCGGTCGCTTCGGATCGCGCGCTGAGTTAAAGCGTTTTTTCGAGGATCATGCGGAATTTCCGCTCTGCCGTCATGGCTTCCTGACGAATGAACAGGTGAACCGTATTCTCACGCGCCCGATCTATGCCGGGTATATCGAGAGCAAGGAAATGGGCGTGTCGCTCCGCAAGGGGCAGCATGAAGGCCTTGTGTCGCTCGAAACCTTTGAACGGGTTCAGGAGCGCCTGACTGGCAAGGTCTATGCGCCTGTCCGTCAGGACATCAATGTCGAGTTCCCCATGCGCGGCTTTGCCGCTTGCGGCTGCTGCCATCACCCGATGACCGCGAATTTCTCGACAGGCCGCCACGGCAAGAAATTCCCGTACTATGTTTGTCGTCACCGGGGCTGCGAAAAATTCGGCAAGTCGGTGGCACGCGCGAAGATCGAAGACGCATTTGAAGAGCTGCTTCGCGCGCTTGTGCCAAGCCAAGAGCTTTTCACGCTCGTCTCCAAGCTGTTCCGCAAACGCTGGGATGAAGCGGAGGCCAAGGCGAAAGAGACTCGCGCTTCAATGAAGCTGGAGATCGCCGCGATTGAAAAGAAGGTCGCGCACTTTCTGGACCGCATCGTTGAATCCGACAGCGCAACCGTGATCGGTGCATATGAGCGCAAGATTGAAGAACTGGAACGTCAGAAGCTCGTGATGGTCGAGAAGACCAGTCGCTGCGGCACAGTCGCGCGAGGCTATGACGAAACTTTTCGAACCGCTTTTGATTTTCTCGGAAACCCTTGGAAACTATGGGAAACCGGGAGTTTTGAAGACAAACGTATCGTCCAAAAATTGGTTCTGGCCACTCATTTGGAATACGACTGGAATGAGGGTGTTCGAACCCCTGAATTGTCTTTGCCGTTCAAGATGTTGGGGACGGATTCCGACCGTGAAAAAGTAATGGCGGACAGGGTGGGATTCGAACCCACGGTGAGCTTGCACCCACGGCGGTTTTCAAGACCGCTGCCTTAAACCACTCGGCCACCTGTCCGGTATTTGCGCCCGCTAGCGCGTTGGCTGGGCAATGTCACGCCCTTAGCGGTTTTCATTCGGCGATAGCTATGCGAAAGCCTTTGCAATGAAATTGTTGCGCGCGATCCGTTTCCATATTCCGTTGATTGCTGCCCTTGCGGCGCTGCTTACGCCGATCCCGGTGGCTACTGCCCAGGTGGAAATGGATGAGCAGCAAGCCTTTCTGGGCTATCTTCAATTGCTCGCCGCCCGGGCGCGGAGCGAGGGCGTGAGCGAGGTGACGATTGCCCGTGTGACCCAGGGGCTGACTTTCAATCCGCGCGTGATTGCGCTTGATCGATCTCAGCCAGGTTCAACCCCGGGATCCCCTCCGGCATTTCGTCCCTATTACCGTGACCACGTCGACGCCGCGCGAATCTCTGGCGGGCGCGGTGCCATTGTCCAGAGCCGCGACCTGCTGCCGCAGATTGAGCGGCAGTACGGGGTGCCGGGCAAGATCCTGATCGCCATCTGGGGCCATGAAACCAATTATGGCCGGTACAAGGGGGATTTCGATCTGGCCCGGTCGCTTGCCACGCTGGCTTTTGAAGGCCGGCGGCGCGATCTGTTCGCGGATGAATTCATCGCGCTGATGAAAATGGTTGATCGCGGGGTTCCGCGTTCGCGGCTGGTTGGAAGCTGGGCCGGGGCATTCGGCAATCCGCAGTTCCTGCCAAGCGTCTATCTGCGGGTGGCGCGCGATGGTGACGGCGATGGCGATATCGACATCTGGAATGACCGGGCCGATACGCTGGCATCGATCGCCAACTATTTTCGCGATGCCGGCTGGCGATCCGGCGAGCCATGGGGGGTGAGGGCATCCTTGCCGGCAGGGTTTAACCGGGGCGCGATTGCCACCAAGCTTTCAGCGCCATCCTGCCCGCAGGTTCATGCCCGCCATTCACAGTGGAAAACGGTGGCTGAATGGCGCGCGCTGGGGGTTGTCCCGCAGGCGCCGATCGCCGATTCGACCATGGCAACGCTGTTCGAACCGGATGGCCAGGGGGATTGGGCCTTCTTGTTAACCGGGAATTACAGGGTTATCCTCCAATATAACTGCTCAAACTACTACGCGTTGTCCGTGGGATTGCTAGCAGATGAGATTGCCCGTTAACCGAAACCTGCCGCTTGCGGCGCTGATTCTGCTCTCTGCCTGTGGTGGCGGGGCCTCTGTCAGGGATGTGCCGCCACCGGCTGCAAACGGCCCGGCGGCCGACTATCCGATGGTAATCGGAGCACCCTTTGTGATTGACGGGGTTACCTATTCTCCGTCGGATACGATGAATTACGATGCCGTAGGGATTGCCACTGTCGGCCCTGACGGGGGCGGGGCAATTTCCGCCGCGCATCGCACCCTGCCGCTGCCATCCTATGTAGAGGTTACGGCATTGGGCACGGGCAAGACCGTGCTGGTCCGCATCGAACGGCGCGGGCCGATGACCGGTTCCGGCCTGATCGAGCTTTCGCCCGGCGCGGCTGCCCAGCTCGGCTTGGCCGCCATTGCCAAGCCCGGCGTGCGGGTGCGGCGAGTCAATCCGCCAGAGATGGAGCGTGCGGCCCTGCGCCAGGGGCAACAGGCGCCTGACAGGATGGATACGCCAAAATCGTTGCTGGCAGTGCTGCAGCGCAAACTTGATCAGCAGATGGGGATAGTTGCGCCGCCGGTTGTCGAGCCGCAGGCGGTTGCAAAGCCGGACGCTTCGACGGAACAGGCAAAGCCTTCAACAACGCCCACAGTCACGCCGACATTGCCCAAGTCAGGCGCAAAAGCTGTGACGAAGCCGGCTTCGAGGTATGAGGTGCCACCCAAGGTTACGCCCGCGGCGCCGGCTGTAAAAACGAATCCAGAGGCCAAACCGCAGGTCAAACCAAAGCCGGAAACCCAGCCAAATGTCCAGCCAGCGGCTGCGGCGGAAGCGCGGGGAAGCTATTTCGTGCAGATCGGGGCTTTTTCCAGCAAGGCCAATGCCGAAGCCGCCGCAAAGAAAGCCGGCGGTGCGGTGAGCCAGTCGGGCAAGCTGTGGCGGGTTCGGCTTGGGCCGTTTGCCGATGCGGACAAAGCCGGGCCAGCGCTGGCGAAGGCCAGAAGCGCGGGCTATAGCGACGCCCGAATCCAGCGCGCCAACTGACGCATCCCGGCGTCACGGCGCCAAACCGCGCCGGGGTCTGACTTGCAGAAATGGACTGTGCTGATTGCTCTGGCCGGCCTGTTGCCGGTGGCGGCATCCGATAGCGACGGCCCGGCGCCAAGCGCCTCTCAGCCGCCCGCCGTGGTGGGAAAGGCACCGGTGGCCTTGCTGGTTGATCTGTCGTCCGGCCAGACGCTTTATGCCAAAAACGAAGATCGCCGCTTTCTGCCGGCATCAGTGACCAAGGCGATGACCACGCTGGTCGCCTTTGATCTGATTGCCGATGGCCGCTTGCGCGAAGACAGCGTGGTCACCGTGCGTCCCGAAACGGCAGCGCGCTGGGCAGGGAAGGGAACCACGCTGAACCTGCGCCCCAACGAGGCGATTACCGTGCGCCAGTTGCTGCAAGGAACGGCAACGGTTTCCGCAAATGATGCTGCTGTCGCCCTGGGTGAGGCAGCGCTGGGCAGTGCCGATGCCTGGATCGCCGTCATGAATGCGCGCGCCCGGGAATTGGGCATGGATTCCAGCCATTTCTCCACCCCCAACGGTTTTCCCGATCGCGGTGCAACATATGTAACGGCGCGCGATCTGGTAAAGCTTGCCGCTGCACTGATTTCCGATCACCCCGATCTTTACCGCCGCTATGTGGGCCAGCAGGCGATGGACTGGCGCGGAAGCCGCCTTGCCAGCCATGATCCGTTTGCCGGAATCCTGCCGGGCGCGGATGGAATCAAGACCGGCCATACCTTTGAAGCCGGGTTCAATTTTCTTGGCGCGGTGCAGCGCGCTGATCGCCGGCTGGTGCTGGTCGTGGCCGGTTTGCGCACTGAAACCGATCGGGCGCAGGTGGCCAAAGTGCTGGCCGAATGGGGCTATGACGCCTGGAAAGGTCATCGCTGGATTGTGCCGGGAATGGTGCTGGGGCAAGTGCAGGTGCAGCAGGGTTCCGCGCGCAGCGTACCGGTAACGGTTGCCCGCCCCTGGATGGTGACGCTTCCCACCTCCGCCGCCGCGCCGCGCCTTTCGGCGCGCATCGTCTATTCCGGGCCGCTGGTTGCGCCGATTGCCAGCGATGCGGTAATCGGCAGGCTGGAGGTACACGTGGAAGGACAGCCCGCCTATTCCGTGCCGCTGGTTGCGGCAAATGCGGTCGATTCCGCCGGACCGCTTGACCGGATGATCAATGGACTGGCTGGGTTGATGCCATGACCCGTGGGCGCTTCATTGCCCTGGAAGGGGGAGAAGGGGCGGGCAAATCGACCCAGGCTCGGCTGCTTGCTGATGCCATCGGCGCGCGCGGCATTGCCTGCACCGTCACCCGTGAGCCGGGCGGAACCCCGGGAGCCGAAGCGATCCGCGCACTGTTGCTTGGCCTTGAGGGGGAGGGGTGGCATCCCCGGGCGGAAGCCCTGCTGTTCGCCGCGGCCCGCTCTGACCATGTTGAGCGATTGATCCGCCCCGCGCTGGAGACCGGAAAATGGGTGATCTGCGACCGTTTTGTCGATTCGAGCCGGGCCTATCAAGGCGGGGCAGGGGGGCTGTCCGACGCCGACGTGCTTGACCTCCACCGGATCGGCAGCAGCGGCCTGCTGCCCGATCTGACCCTGCTGATTGAAATCGATCCGGACACTGCCGCCAAGCGGCTTGCCGCGCGCGATGTGGCCGGCGCGGACCGGATCGGTGGGCGCGATGCAGCTTACCATGCCGCTGTTTCAGCGGCTTTTTCGCGGATTGCCGATGCGGAACCGCACCGGTTTGCCCGAATTGACGGCAATGGCGATGCGGCGGCAGTCCATGGCGCGATCACGAACGCGGTCATGCCGATGCTGAGCCGGCCATGAGCGACCTGACCGGCCACGATCCGGCCTGGCTCGCCTGGAACGAGGCGCTGGGCTCGGCGCGGATGCATCACGCCTGGATTCTCGCGGGCAGAAAGGGGCTGGGCAAGGGGCAGTTCGCCCGCGCGGCGGCGCAGCGCCTGGTCGCCGAGCCGGGACAGGCGCAGCCAGACTGGGCCGCACACCCGGACATCATCCTGCTCGACCACCTGCCAGCCAACGATACCGAGGAAGAGAAGAGGGCGGAAGGCAAACCGTTCCAGACCAAGCGCAATATCACCATAGATCAGGTGCGGCGGATGCAGGCGCGGCTGGTCACCCGGCCGACGCTGGGCGCACGACGCGCGGTGATCATCGATCCGGCTGACGATATGGAAAAGGGTGCGGTCAACGCGCTGCTCAAAAGCCTGGAGGAGCCGCCGGTCGGCACCTATTTCCTGCTTGTGGCGCACCGGCCCGGCCGCCTGCTGCCCACGATCCGTTCGCGTTGCCGGATTCTGCGCTTCGCCCCGTTGGTCGACGCGGAAATCGACCGGATTCTGCGCGATCATTCGCCCCAGGCCGATGCGGCGGCCCGCGCCGCCGCAATCGCCGCGGCAGAGGGATCGCCCGGCGCGGCGATCGATTTCGTGCAGCGCAATCTTGGCCAGCTGCACGCCATCATGCTGCGCCTGATTGCAGAGGGAGATGAGCACCTGTCCCTGCGCGCCAGCCTGGCCGAAGCGATTGGCGCCAGGCCCGACCGTGAACGGATCCAGTCCGTGATCGATCTTGCCGGTGCGGTCACCGCGGCTGAACTGGCGAAGCCGAATCGCACGCGGCAGGCGCAGGTGATCACGGTTCATGGCGAATTGGCGCGTCTGGCCGGACAAGCCCCGACCTACAACTTCGATCCGGGGCTGCTTGCCATGGAAATTGGCGGGTTGCTGGCGTCCCTCGCCATGCCTAGAGAGGCGGCACATTGATAACCGGAAAGACCGCCCCGGCCATGGCCGAACCTTATTACATTACCACCGCGATCAGCTATCCCAACGGCAAGCCGCACATCGGCCATGCCTATGAGGCGATTGCAGCAGACGTGATCGCCCGGTTTCATCGCCAGATCGGGGACGAGGTGCGGTTTCAGACCGGCACTGACGAACACGGGCTGAAGATGGCGCAGAAGGCGCGTGACCTGGGCACGACCCCGGCCGCTCTTGCATCTGAAATGTCGCAATATTTCATTGATATGTGTGACAAGTTGAATGTTTCCTATGACGTATTCCTGCGTACTACCGAACCGCGCCACCACGCGGCAAGCCAGGAACTGTGGCGCCGGATGGAGGAGAAGGGCGACCTTTATCTCGATCGCTATGAAGGGTGGTATTCGGTCCGCGATGAAGCTTATTACGACGAAAGCGAACTAACCGCCGGGGAAGGGGGGGAGAAATTGTCTCCCCAGGGCACCCCGGTTGAATGGACGGTGGAGGAAAGCTGGTTTTTCCGCCTGTCGAACTATGCCGAGCCGCTGTTGAAGCTTTATGCCGATCAGCCTGATTTTGTCCGTCCCGAAAGCCGCCGAAACGAGATCGCCCGGTTCGTCGAAGGCGGGCTGCGTGATCTTTCGGTATCGCGGACCAGTTTCGACTGGGGCGTCAAGGTTCCGGGCAGCGACGGCCATGTGATGTATGTGTGGGTCGATGCGCTGACCAATTATCTGACTGGCCTTGGCTTTCCTGAAGAAACTGGCGACTTTGCAAGATACTGGCCGGCAAACCTGCACCTGATTGGCAAGGACATAACCCGGTTCCACACCGTCTATTGGCCAGCCTTCCTGATGAGCGCGGGCCTTGCCCTGCCGCGCCATGTCTTCAGCCACGGTTTCCTGCTCAATCGCGGGCAGAAGGAATCGAAATCGCTGGGTAATGTCACCGATCCGATCGATCTTGCCGACCGGTTCGGGGTTGATGTGCTGCGCTATTTCCTGATGCGCGAGGTGGCCTTTGGGCAGGACGGCAGCTATTCGCCCGAGGCGATTGTTGCGCGTGGCAATACAGAGCTTGGCAATGCTTTCGGCAATCTGGCGCAGCGCACCCTCAGCTTTATCGTCAAGAACCTGGATGGCTATCTTCCGCAGATATTCGGCCACGATCAGGCCGATGCCGATCTGTTCGATGTGGTGGGCAAGGCCGTGCAGCACGAAATCCCCGCCGCCTTTGCCGATCTGGCCTTGCAGCAGGGGATCGATACCTGGCTTCAGGCGGTGTTCGCCTGCAACGCCTATATCGATACGCAGGCACCCTGGGGCCTGCGCAAGACTGATCCCGAACGGATGCAGACCGTGCTGGCAACACTGTTCATCTGCATAGCCCAGCTTGCGGTGGGCATTCAGGCAGTCATTCCCGAAAAGGCGGCCCAGCTGCTCGATACAATGGGAATTTCGCTGGAAAACCGCACCTTCGAAGGGATCGGCGCGCACTGGTATTCCCCCCTGGCAGAGAGCGACTTTCGCATGGCCGCGCCAGCGCCCTTGTTTCCGCGGCTTGAACTGCCCGCAGAAGACGCCTGATGCTGATCGATTCGCATTGCCACCTGGAATACAAGGGGCTGGTCGAGGATCAGGACGGGGTTCTGGCCCGGGCACGGCAGGCCGGGGTGGGGGGATTCCTTTCAATTTCCACCCGCCAGCGCGAATGGGATCAGGTGATCGGCACGGCAGAGCGTCAGGCGGACGTCTGGGCCAGCGTCGGCATTCATCCGCACGAGGCTGATGGCCACGCCGATCTGGGCGAGGCGGCGCTGCTGGCTGCGACCGAACATCCGCGCGTGATTGCGATCGGTGAAACAGGGCTTGATTACTACTATGATCATTCCGACCGCGCGGCGCAGCGCGCGCTGTTCCGGCGTCACATTGCAGTCGCGCGTCAAACCGGGCTGCCGCTGATCGTCCACACCCGCGATGCCGAAGCCGACACCGCGGCGATCCTGACTGACGAGATGGAGAAGGGGGCCTATCCGGCCTTGATCCATTGCTTCACCGCCTCGGCCGATTTTGCCCGCACCGTGCTGGATCTTGGCCTGACCATATCGCTGTCCGGCAGCGTTACTTTCAAGAATGCCAAAGCGTTGCAGGACATTGCCGCTGGATTGCCTGAAGACCGGGTGCTGGTTGAAACCGATGCGCCGTTTCTGGCTCCGGTGCCGCATCGCGGGCAGGTGTGCGAGCCGTCGTTCGTGGCGGATACGGCGCGTTTCGTTGCCGGACTGCGCGGCGAAAATCCCGACCGCCTTGCCGAGCGGACGACCCGCAATTTCACCCGCTTGTTTACCAAGGCGGGCCTGTGAAGCTGATCATGCTCGGCAGCGGTACGTCAACCGGCGTACCCAGGATCGGCAACGATTGGGGACAGTGCGATCCACAAGAACCCAGAAACCGCCGGTCACGCGTGTCGATCGTGGTGGAAAGCAATGCTGGTCAACGCCTTCTGGTCGATACCTCGACCGATCTGCGCGGACAATTGCTCAGCACCGGGATTGACCAGTTTGACGCGGTGTTCTGGACGCATGATCACGCCGATCACTGCCACGGGATAGATGACCTGCGCCCGCTTCGCTATGGCCGCGGCGGGCCAATACCCGGCTATGCCGCCAGCGAAACCGTCAGGCGGCTGCGGCAGCGGTTCGGCTATGTCTTTGCAGGCCAGTTTGGCTATCACACCATTGTTGAACTGGACACGCTGGACCGGCTGCGGATGTGCGCCGGTTTTGGCGTGGCGAGCTGCCAGATGCCGCACGGTCCGGCGCAAAGCACGGCATACCGGTTCGATTGCGACGGCAAGACAATCGGTTACGCAACGGACTTCAGCGAGATTACGCGTGAGATGATTGACCTGTTTGCGGGCACGGACCTGTTGGTGGTTGATTGCCTGCGCCGCGAGCCGCATCCCACGCACGCACATCTGGCCATGTCGCTGGAACTGATTGCGGCAACCGGCACGAAAACCGGGGTGCTGACTCATCTCGACAAGTCGATGGACTATGCCACCATATCGGCAGAGGTTCCGGCGAATGTGCTGGTCGGGTTTGACGGAATGGAGATTGCGGCATGACCAATGGTGAGATCGTCCTGGCGATCGTTTCGGCCAGCCTTGTGCTGCTGATCAACTGGCGCGCGCTGGCATCGCACCGTTTACCGGCCAATCGGTTGCTGACATTGGCGGCGATCTGGATCGGGATCATCGTGGTGGTGGCCCTGGCAGCCCGCGCGTTCATTGGATAGGGCAGCCGCTGTGCCGAGTGCGTCAAGATTCATTTAACATA
>JAFEEX010000009.1 GCA_018240895.1 Pseudomonadota bacterium
TTGCAGATTAAACACATGATGCTCCAAGAAACGGGCGACATGCCGAAAAACAGGCTTTTGTCGCCATGCCGCGCGCCGTGTGGTTTCCGGCAAGGAAGGCCAGGTCAGTGAGTTTTATCTATCTCTTGGGAAGTGTGTCCCGCAACCCAACGCCCTCAGTCACGCAAAAATGGCATATTCTCGCGTATAAACTTTTCTGACACCAGTTCACCCTCACCAATATCGGTGTATGGCATCGCCGCAGTCTGTTGATCGATAGGGCGCTCGAGAATCCTCATCGGCGCGCGCGGATTGTCAGCCAAAGCCGCGATGGTCTCTGCCCTCTCCGCTTCCCAACCGGATGCCATATCAATTCCATTGTCGGTGAGAACGTGTGTTTCGCTGAGGTCGCATAGGAGATCGATCATCTCCTGCACCTGAGTTGGCTTCATGCGGACAGCCTCGACGTGACCCTTCGTGAGATAGCGGACCCCGTTGCTGCCATGCATGAACATGGCCGCTGCGGTCACTCTGTCGAGAGACGGCTGCCTAGCAAGCCATGCCATCAGGCCATGCTCATCACCGCGAAAGATCAAGCAGGCGAATGCGGCTGCGTGCCATACGAGCGGATCGTTGCTTTGCTTGATCCAATTTACGTCATCGCTATCGCGAACATCGAGAGTTTCGGGCCACCCGACCCACCGATCATTACTATCTTTCGCCTTTTTCCGGCCAAACCCAAATAGCGCCATCGTCTTGCCCCTAACCCAGCCCCGCGAATCTGGTCTGTGAGTAGCGAGAGTTTCTTAAGAAACGGGCGACGCGCCGACAATCAGGTGTTTGTCGGTCAACATCTACCGTACGCAACGGTCAAAGAGGCAGAGACACGTTATTGTCGAACGTCTGCTTCTCCAACGCCGCCGCCGATTGGTCCTGGCTGCGGAAACTCCAAAACCGGCCATCCATCCACCCGCAATCCGCTCACACAGCCTAAATCAAATCGCGAAACTCTTCCAGAACAGTGCGATAGACGCGTTTCTTGAACGGGACGATCAGGTCGGGCAGCTCCACCGGACTGACCCATTGCCATTCCTCGAACTCGGCGGGGTCATGGCGAGCAAGATCGATATCGGCATCCACCCCGTTGAAGCGGGCCAGGATCCAGTGCTGGCGCTGGCCGCGATACTTGCCGCCCCACAGCTTGCCGATCAGATCGTCGGGCAGGTCATAGAGCAGTTCCTCACGCGTCTGGGCGAGCAGGGTGACGTGGCGTTCCTCCACCCCGGTTTCCTCCCACAACTCGCGCAGCGCGGCGGCGCGCAGTTCCTCGCCCTCATCAATCCCGCCCTGGGGCATTTGCCAATATGTCCCGCCCTCATCGGGCTGCCCGCGGGTGTCGATCCGCTTGCCGACGAAGGCTAGGCCATCGGAGTTGACCAGCATCACGCCGACACAGGGGCGATAGGGAAGGGCGGCAAACGGGTCGCTCATGCGCGGCCCCTTAGCCCTACAACTGAGAGAGTTTCAAGCGCACAGTGGCCAGAACCGCCAGTGTATCGGCCTGGGCGCTGGGCACGGCTTTGCGCAGGTTGAAGAAGCCGTGGATCGTGCCGGGCCGCTCCATATAGCTTACATCGGTGCCCGCCGCGATCAGCTTGGCGGCATAGCGGCGGCCCTGGTCGCGCAAGGGATCAAGCCCGGCGGTGACCAGCACGGCCGGCGGCGATCCTTTCAGATCGCCATTCAAGGGATAGGCGCGGGCTTCACCCGGCACGGCGGCATAGCTGCCCATGAACCAGTCCATCGCCGCGCGGGTCAACAGATGGCCCTCCGCGAATTGTGCCATCGATCCATCCTGCGATTCGTCGGTTGCCGGATAGAGCGGAACCTGAAGGACAATTGGCAGCGCAGCCGGTTTTTTGTCCAGTTCCTGGGTGGTTACCAGGGTAAGATTGCCGCCGGCGCTGTCACCCATCGGGATCAACCCGGTAACCTGCCGCCCCAGTTCGGCCGGGCCGCCCGCAACCCAGCGAGTCGCCGCCTCGCAATCATCGGCAGCAGCGGGATAGGGGCTTTCGGGCGCAAGGCGATAGTGGACCGCCACCACCGGCAGGTCTAGTTCGGCCGCGATGGTGGTGCACAGCGCATGATGCGAATCCAGATCACCGATCACGAAGCCGCCGCCGTGAAAGAACATCACCACAGGCCCGGGCCCGCGCTTTTCGCGCGGATCGTACAGGCGCAGCGGGATCGGCCCGGCGGGGCCGGGGCATTCAAGATCGCGGATCACGGCCAGCGGCACCGGATCGGCCTCTGCCAATGCAGCCATGGCCAAATAGGCTGTGCGCGCCTCGTCAAGCGGCAGTTCGCTCAATTCGGGGCCTTCCTGGCTGTTGAGGAAGGCCAGGAAGCCAGCCACGTCAGGGCGCACATAAGGTTGATCATCAGGCATTGGCGAATCCTCTCCAGCAGACTTTAATCGTCAGGTTAAATTGCCGAATGCCACTTGACTAGCCGCTTTGGCGGGCCTCTTGTCGGATTGGCCGCGCGACAGATTTTCTTGATTGCGCGCAGGTATTGGTGAGGACTAGGGCGCTTGGGACATGGCGCCCGATCCGCCTGAAGTAGGACTTTGCATGGCCACCCAAATTGCCGAACCCGAAGCATCCACCCGCAACCATCCAGAAGCTGTTGTAGTACGCTTTGCCGGAGATTCCGGCGACGGGATGCAGCTTACCGGCGGGCAGTTCACCCTGTCGAGCGCGCTTTCGGGCAACGATTTCGCGACTTTTCCCGATTTTCCCGCCGAAATCCGCGCCCCCCAGGGCACGCTGTTTGGCGTTTCCGCTTTCCAGATCAACTTCGGATCGACCGAGATCGACACCGCGGGCGATGCGCCCGATGTGCTGGTGGCGATGAACCCGGCGGCGCTGAAAACCAATGTCGGCGCGCTCAAACCCGGCGGGCTGATCATTGCCGACACCGGCGAATTCACCAAGCGCAACCTTGAAAAGGCCAGGTATGAAAGCAATCCGGTTGAGGATGGCAGCCTGGCCAAATGGAACGTGCTGGCTTTTGATATCAGCGCGCTGACGCTGGAATCGGTCAAGCCTTTCGGCCTTGGCAACAAGGAAGCGCTGCGCTGCAAGAATATGTGGACGCTGGGACTGGCGCTGTGGATGTTCGATCGCGATCGGCAGCCGCTGATCGATTGGCTGAACGGCAAGTTCCGCAAGAACCCGGTGCTGGCCGAGGCCAATATCGCCGCGCTTAACGCCGGCCATGCCTATGGCGAAACGGCGGAGTTGGGCGGGCAGCTGCACAAGCAGCACGTCGATGCAGTGGCGACCCCGGCCGGCCTCTATCGCACGATAACCGGGGCAGAGGCAGTTGCGCTGGGGCTGGTGGCCGGGGCACGGCTGGCCGACCTGCCGATGTTCTTTGGCGGCTATCCGATCACACCGGCCAGTTCGATCCTGCATTACCTGACTGGCATGAAGGAATTCGGCGTCACCACCTTTCAGGCCGAGGATGAGATTGCGGCGATCGCATCGGCGATTGGCGCCAGCTATGCCGGGCATCTTGGCGTTACCTCGTCATCCGGCCCCGGCATCGCGCTCAAAGGAGAGGCGATGGGGCTGGCGGTGATGACCGAACTGCCGCTGGTGATCGTCAATTCGCAGCGTGGCGGGCCTTCCACGGGCCTTCCGACCAAGACCGAGCAGAGCGATCTCTATCAGGCGGTTTACGGCCGCAACGGCGATACGCCGATGCCGGTGATCGCCGCGCGCAGCCCGGGCGATGCCTTTGAATGCGCGATTGAGGCGTGCCGGATCGCCACCCAGTACATGACCCCGGTGATCCTGCTGACCGATGGCTATATCGCCAACGCGGCAGAGCCCTGGGCCGTGCCCGATCCTGACAGCTTCACGCCGTTCCCCGCCAGGTTCCTTGATCAGCCCAATGGCCCGGACGGAACGCTGCTGCCCTATGCCCGTGACGAGAAGGGCGCCCGGCCGTGGATCAAGCCGGGGACGCCGGGCCTGATGCACCGGATCGGCGGGATCGAGAAGAACCCCGGCACCGGCAATCTCGATTACAGCCCCGGCGCGCACCAGACCATGACCGATGCGCGCAAGGCCAAGGTGGATGGCGTCGCCAAGGGTATTCCGGCGCAGGACGTGTGCCTTGGCAATACCAAGGGCACGCTCGCCGTGGTTGGTTGGGGCAGCACCTTTGGCCCGATCCATCAGGCGGTGCGCCGGGCGCGGGCCAGGGGGCTGGACGTCAGCCACATTCATGTCCGCCACATCTGGCCGCTGCCGGAAAATCTGGGTGATCTGTTAAAGGGTTATGAGAAAATCCTCGTTCCCGAAATGAACACTGGCCAGTTCAAGACCGTGCTGCGCGATCAGTTCCTGGTAGATGCCAGACCGCTGAACAAGGTGAGCGGGCAGCCGTTCACGATTGCCGAGATTGAAGCCGCGATTGAGGGGGCGTTGGGGTGAGCAACGCGGTCTTGATCGTCATCGACGTTCAGAACGCGTTGTCGGGACCGCAAAGCCGGTTGCGAAATAACGAAGCGTTCCTGGATCGCATTTCCGGTTTGGTTGCGCGGGCGCGCGCGGCTTCCGTGCCGGTTGTGTTCGTCCAGCATGACGGCGGCGTCGGCGACGAATTGGAAAGGCTTTCCGAAGGTTGGCAAATTAACCCCGGAACCGGGTATCGGGATGGGGATGCAGTTGTCGAAAAGAACGATTGCGATTCGTTTCACAACACGAATTTGCAGGCATCGCTTGCAGAGCTTGGGGCGACGCATCTGATTTTGACGGGAATGATGACTCAATATTGTGTCGACACCACCTGCCGCCGCGCGTTCTCGCTTGGATACGACGTCACGTTGATCGGTGATGGTCACGCGACCTTTGACACAGACTACCTTTCTGCCGAACAGATCGTGACACATCACAACGCGATCTGGAGCGGTACCTTCGCCACCTTGTGTTCAGCACAGGACTTTGAATTCTCGCAGTCGAAAGTACGAGCATGAACGCCATCACCCCCATAACCACCACCCTCAAGGACTGGGAATCGGATCAGGAAGTCCGCTGGTGTCCCGGCTGCGGGGACTATGCCATCCTCAAGGCGGTGCAGCGCACCCTGCCGGAGATCGGCGCGGACCCGGCGAACACCGTGTTCGTTTCGGGTATCGGCTGTTCCAGCCGGTTCCCCTATTACATGGCGAGCTATGGCTTCCACACCATCCACGGCCGCGCGCCGGCGGTGGCGACGGGGATCAAACTGGCCAACCCCGATCTCGACATCTGGCTGGTCACTGGTGACGGCGACGGGTTGAGCATTGGCGGCAATCACACGATGCACCTGATCCGCCGCAATCTCAATTGCCAGATCATGCTGTTCAACAACGAGATCTACGGGCTGACCAAGGGGCAGTATTCGCCAACCAGCCGTCAGGGGACGACCAGCCCGACCACGCCGCTTGGCTCGGTCGATCGCCCGGCCAGCCCGGCGGCCTTTGCGCTTGGGTCGGGCGCGCGGTTCATCGGCCGCGGGTTTGACGTGTCAAAGGAACTGCCGAACGTGCTGAAAGCGGCTCATGCCCATCGCGGGGCCGCCTTTATCGAGATTTTTCAGAACTGTATCGTCTATAACAAGGACGTGTTCGAGGATTTCGCAGCCCCCAAGGGCGCGGAAGACCGCCAGCTCTGGTTGAAGAACGGTGAGCCGATGTTGTTTGGCAGCGAGAAGACCGGCGGGGTGAAGGGCATTGCCCTGGATACCGAAAAACTGACGCTCAAGGTGGTCGATGTCAGTGATGGCGATTGGCAGGCCGCAGGGGTGATCGTTCACGATGTTACCAACCGCTCGATCGCGCACATGCTGGTCGAAATGCCGTTCGGACCGTTCCCGATGGCGCTGGGCGTCCTCTATGACGATCCGCGCCCGACCTATGAGGACGGCGTGCTCGGCCAGGACGCCAAGGCCCGCGAAGGCAAAAGCGCCGATCTTGGCAAGCTGCTGGCCAAGGGGCAGACCTGGACGGTGGAATAGGGAATTTGGGGGCACACGAAGCCACGAAGGCATGAAGATGCTGGACACGGTCGAGATCGAAAGACTCGCCCGAACCGCAGTGGACTGCGGTTATCGTCTGCATTGCGATTTGGGGCCGGGCCTGCTTGAATCCGTGTACGAAGCGCTATTGACCGAATATCTGCGCGAACGTGGATTGGTGGTTGATCGGCAGGTTCGTGTTCCAATCATTTACAACGGCAAGGCACTCGATGAAGCATTCCGCGCAGATATCGTGGTCGAACGGAAGCTTTTGATTGAACTGAAATCCGTGGAACGGATTTCGCCCGTACATCCCAAGCAGGTCTTGACCTATTTGCGCTTGATGGGGTTGCCGTTGGGTCTGTTGATGAATTTCGGTCAGGGTACTTTCAAGGATGGCCTCAAGCGCATCGCCAATGGCTATTACGGAACGATCGGCTAACCGGGGCATCTTGGTGTCTTTGTGTCTTCGTGTGCGCCTGAAACCTTCGCCGAGGGATAGGCTGACCCGATGAACAGCCCCTTCGCACCGCTCGATTGGATGGTTCTGGGCCTTTACACCCTGCTGTTGTTTGCCGGGGGTTGGCTGTTTCGGCCGCGTCGCAGCCAGACCGCGCGGGACTATTTTCTGGCCGGGGGCAGGGTGCCAAGCTGGCTGGCGGCCATATCGGTGCTGTCGGCAACGCAAAGCGCGGCCACTTTCATCGGCGGGCCGGACTATGGCTATCGGCATGATTACACCTATCTTGCGGGGAACATCGGCGGGCTGATCGGCGCGGTGTTCGTCGCCCGGCTGATGATCCCGCGTTACTACGCGATCGGCGCAACCACGGTTTACGAACTGCTTGAGCGGCGCTTTGATGCGCGGGCGATGCGCTGGGCCGGGGGAATGTTCCTGATCGGGCGGGTCTTTGCCGGCGGTGCGCGGGTCTATCTGGCGGCGATCGCGCTTTCGATGGTGATCTTCGCCAGCGTTGATGCGGGTGGAATCGTGCTGTCCGCCGGGCTGATCATGATCGCGGCCTTCCTGTTCACCTTTGCGGGAGGATTGCGTTCGGTCCTGCTCAATGACCTGATGCAATTTGCCATCTACCTTGGCGCGGCGCTGGCGGTGCTGGCCTGGTTGTGGACTACCATTCCCGCTCCCGCTGCGGCAATCGTGGCCGGGCTGCACCATGCGCCGGGCGGGGTGGACAAATTGCGGGTGATCGATCTCTCGTTCGATCTGACCAAGCCGTTTTCGCTGCCGGCCACGGTTGTCGGCCTGTCGCTGCTGTTCATCGCCAGCACCGGAACCGATCAGGACGTGACGCAGCGCCTGCTCGCCTCACCAGACGCGCGAACCGGCGCACGCGGGCTGATCCTGTCGCTGGTGGCGAGCGTGCCGGTGGTCTGGATATTCATCACCATCGGCCTGTTGCTTCATGTGGTTTACCAGCGGCCCGAATTGATGGGCGGACGCACGCTGGAGGCGGCGAGCGAGTTCAAGGGGCAATCAATCAACGTGTTCATGCATTATATCCTGACGCAGCTGCCGGCGGGCCTGCGCGGCCTGGTAACCTGCGGGGTATTCGCGGCGGCAATCGCCACGACCAATTCGGCGCTCAACGCCATGTCCTCGGTCATGGTTCAGGATTTCTACCGGCCCTGGCGTGAACGCGGCGCACCGCTGGCCGACAGGCACTTCGTGATCGCCGGGCGCTGGGGCATGGCGATTGCCGGGCTGGCGATGTTCGCGATGGCGGTGGCCAGTTTCTATTGGCAGCGCAGCAGCGATATGCCGCTGCTGGAATTCGCGCTGCAGGTAATGGTCTTCGCCTATGCCGGGCTGCTGGGCGTCTATTTCACCGCGCTGTTTTCGGCGCGCGGATCAAGCGGATCGGTGGCGGCGGCGCTGATCGGCGGTTTTGCGGCGGTGCTGGCGCTTCAGCCTTATGTGGCCGGGCTGCTGGGGCTGGGCGCGGTCGTCGGCAAGCTGGCGTTTCCGTGGCAACTCGCGATCGGCACGATCGTTTCGACACTGATTTGCCTGGCTGTTCCGGGACAAGCCAAGCCCGCTGTGTGATCGCGGCAATCCAATCGACAGGCGCAAAACGTGAAACGGACCGGTCATGCGGCCGGCCCGTTTCACCCCGGCGGATCCGGATCAAATCGTGGCCGGCAGATCCAGGCGAAGCCGGCGCAGGGGTTCACCCTGCCTGCGCCGCCGCAGTGCCATACCCAATGTGCCAAAGCCGAACAGGGTCAGCGCCCACGTCGCAGGTTCCGGCACCGCGCTTTGAGTCAGGCTGTCAAGGCGGGTCTGTTTGTGTCTGCCGATTGCACCACCGGTCACCACGTAGGAAACCCTTGTTATGCTATCGCCGTTCGTACCGATGATTCCAAAACGATTGTCCCCCCCAAGGGTGAGCAAACCAAGGTCATGCTGGACGTTGTTCTGGTCCCACGCATAGAGATGCACGGCCAGACTGGTATTGCGGATAAAGTCCGTCAGATCTTCCAGCTTAAACTCGGTATTGTTGAATGTTCCGCCGTCCTGCCGGTAATAGGTCATGCCGGTGAGCCGCGGATAGTGATTGGTGGAATACCCGGCCGCAGTGAGATAGGCCTGTCCGCCGCCCGCACTCGCCAGCGCGGTACCGGTCGTTCCGCCAGGGCCGGTTATGGTTGTGCCCTGAAAGTAATAACCGATATGTCCGGCATTGGTGAAGCCGAGCAACTGGTTGCCCGAAGTGATGGAATCCGGTGTGTTGAACAGGATTTCCGCGCCGTTGAACGAGCTTGGATTGGCCAGTTCGACGCCTGCCCAGGCGGGCGCGGCAAATGCGGCGGCTACAACGCCCGCAGCAAATGCAATCTTGTTGATATTGCGCATAACAAATACCTCCGAGATCGCCGCGACGCGCCATACGTCACCGCATTCCACAAGGTTCCTTATGCGACCCAATTTGGCTGGATTTACGATTCGTAAGGTACGTCTGTTAGCAGCGCAAGTCGAGACCCGAAATTCGCCAGTGTCCTGAAATGGGACCATATGTAACCGGGCAGCGGCCGGACGCGAATGGTACGGCGGTGGCTTCGGCTGGCAGTCAGGCCGTTGCGCTGGCCCGGACATTTCATCTTTCGGGCAAACCTTGGTCAGTCCGTCAAGGTGTGAATTCAGGACATTCCCGCCGCTGACGCGGATCAATCGGCGCATCCCAGGCCTGATCGGGCGCAGGCGATCGGGCCATAATCGAGCCTTATCCGCTGGATAGGCTTGGGTTTGGTTAACCTTCTCTTAAGGCACAGGATGGTTAATGCGCTTTTAAGCATGACCAGGGGCTGATAGAAGAACAGGGATGGCAAAGGTTCGTAAATCGACGGTTTGGCGCGGTTTGGCGGTCGCTGGCGCGGCCGCGACCGTGCTTGGCGGGCTGGGGTTTGCTGCCTATGCGCCGCTGCAGGCTTCGCAACTGATGGCCAATGGGGCCGATGCGCTGCGTGATTTTGTCGGCCGTTCGCCAGGGCAGCGAACCAAGGTTTCGGATCTGAAGGGCAAGGCGCACAAGCTGGCCCAGGCTTCCAAACCCAAGGCCGGGGCTGACAAGCCGACCGAGCGCGCCTTGGGCAAGGTGTTTGACGTACCGCCAGGCAACGTAAATTCGTTCGTCAACGATCCGTTGGTGCCTGCACCGGCTGGCGACCCTGGATTGCAGACGTTGTCCGGCGGCCCGGGTGGCCCCATCGCATCGCCATTGGGGCCGACGGTCATTATCCCTAGCGGTACTGATCCGACGACGACGAGCAGCGGTGGAACGACGAGCGGCGGTACGACAAGCGGCGGCACCACCAGCGGGGGCACCACCAGCGGGGGCACCACGAGTGGCGGCACTACAAGTGGTGGCACCACTGGCGGCGATACAACCACCGGTACCACGACAAGCGGCGGCACGACGACTTCTGGTGGTGTGACCAGTTCGGGGGGAACGTCCGGCGGCGTCACCCCCATTCCTGTTCCATCGGTGCCTGAACCATCGGTCTGGGTGATGATGCTCACCGGTTTCTTCGTAATGGGCGCTGGCCTTCGCCGTCGTCTGACGGGCGGTGTAGCAATTTCCGCAAACTGACTGACGCGTGGCACTGGCGCGGATACTGGGTTTGATCGTGGCTCTGGGCCTTGGCCTGGGCGCGGCAATCTGGACCTATCGCACCAATCAGGCCGAGCGTGCGGCAGTGGCCGCCAGCGCAGCCGTGCAGCCGCAAACCTATCGCGCGGAAGGGTCTGCGTCATGGGTGTCGCGCGTCACGCTGACATCGGAACAATTGCGGCGGGGGCAGCAGGAAGGTGTGCTTCCGCCCTTTGCGCGGTCTGTGATGAACCTTCGCACCCCCTTGCGGCACGGCGAATACCTGTGGTCGGATCAGGGAACGGCCTCCGGCCCCATTCACATCTGGGTTGATCTGACCCGCCAGATGATTTCGGTATTCCGCGGCGGGACTGAAATCGGCACCGCCGTTATCGTTTATGGCGCGCCGCAAATGGAATCGCCCACTGGCAGCTATCCGATCCTGTCAAAAGTAAGCGACTATCACTCGGCCAGCTACGATGCGCCGATGCCGTATTCGCTGTTCATAACCCGTACCGGGGTTGCCTTGCACGGCAGCAAGATGGCGTCGGATCATGCCACTCACGGATGCATCGGCTTGCCGTTGCCCTTTGCCCGCGCGCTGTTCGGTGCGGCGCAGCAAGGTGATCTTGTCACCATCGTAAAATCGACCCCGTCCAGCAGGATGCCAGGGCACCCGACAACCTAACGCAGCGTTAACGATAGCCACCTACCTGGTGTTTAGCCTTGGCGCGGCACAGTTGCTGCCGAACCAAGGGGTGGGCAACATGGGTGCTGGTGGATCAGGCTGGATTCGTCTTGGCGTAGTGGGCGCGGCATTGACGCTGTTGACCGGCGCGCAAGAGCAGATGACCGGGTTTGAGACGCGTTTGCTTGCAAGCCACAACCGGGAACGGATGCGGGTAGGGGCAGCCCAGTTGCACTGGAATGCCGCCCTGGCGCGCCGTGCCCAGGCATGGGCGGATCATCTTGCCGAGACCGGACGCTTCGAACATTCGCCAAACCTGCCGGGACAGGCGTTGGAGGGCGAGAACATCTGGGGCGGTACGACGGGAGCCTACCAGCCGGAAGATATGATCGGTCTGTGGATTGACGAGCGGGCACGGTTCATACCCGGAACCTTTCCCCGGAACAGCACGACCGGCCGGGTAGAAGATGTCAGCCATTATACCCAGGTGATCTGGCCCCGGACGACCCAGGTCGGTTGCGCCCTGGCCAAGGGCCGGGCAGAAGATATTCTGGTGTGCCGTTACAGCGAACCGGGGAATGTGGTCGGAGGCAACGCCCTGCCGACTTCCAGCTGAATCAGACCGGCCGGCAAACGCTGCCCTGCTTTCAAACAACAGTCGCCGTCTGGCCTGCGCCAAACAGCGCGGCAATCGCTCTCTAACGGCCCTGCGGGCCTTGGCGGGCAACGCCGGAGTGATGCAGAAATTCGTATTCACCTGTTCAACTGTGGGACCGTCCGGCAGATCCTATCCTTAATGTGGTGGCGGCATTCATGCTCAACTGGTAACCGCATGACCAGAAAGCAAAGAATGCCGGCAAACCATTTGAACAATCTACCCCCACCCGTCTGCAATCGGCTTGGAGTGCGCCAGTGAGTTCGCCAGCGGCCAGTCAGCGCCATGTGTTCGCGACGCTGGATGGCCTGCGCGGTGTGGCGGCGATTGCAGTTGCGGTCTATCATATGCCGTTGCTGTTCGATCCGGTCAGGCCAGCGGCTGCCTATCTGGCGGTCGATCTGTTCTTTTGCCTCAGCGGTTTCGTCATCGCCCATGCCTATGGCCAAAAGCTGGACGCTGGAATGTCGCTGCGCCATTTTACCTGGCTGCGGCTGCTTCGGCTCTATCCGTTGTTCGCGCTGGCGCTCGTCATTCAGGCGGTGATGCTGTTGGCCTCGGCATTTCTCGGAAGCGGATCGCTGGCTGACAGCCTGCGCATTCTGCTGCCGGCGGTTCTGTTTCTGCCCAACCCGTGGGACAGCAAGCTTTACCCCGCCAATGAACCTGCCTGGTCATTGTTCTTCGAACTGCTGGTGAACTTTGTGGCCGCGCTGTGCTGGCGTCACCTTTCAACCAGAACCCTGATCGTGATCATCGCGGCCAGCGCGCTGGGCCTGATCGTTGAAGCCTGCGCCGCCGGGACGGTTGATCGCGGTGATATGTGGAGCGGATTTTCCCTGGGGCTGTTCAGGGTTTTCTTCAGCTTTTTCACCGGGGTGCTGCTCTACCGGGAACGGGCACGTATCCCTGTTCCCAGGGTGCCGGCGCTGCTGCTCGTCGGCGTGTTGCTGCTGGTGATGTTCGGTGCGCGCACGATCGGCCTGGTTGGCGAATTGGCATCGGTACTGGTGGTCTTTCCGGCGCTGGTTGCCCTGGGCGGCGCAACGGAACCCGCTCGTCCCGCAGCGATGTTGGTGGCGGGGCGGCTGTCCTATGCGGTTTATGTCCTACACGTTCCATTGTTGATCGTGGCGCTGAACCTACTGGTCCGGCTGCCCTCCTATCCCACACCGCCACTGGCCGGCATTGTGGTGCTGGGCGGGATCATGATTGTTTGCTGGATGGCGGACCGGTGGTTCGATGGCCCTGTTCGCCGCGCCCTGGCGAACCGCCGGACCAAAGCCAGGCCGGGTTTGGCATGACCGGCGCGACACCATCCCCGGCGCGCAATCCGGCGTTTGACGTGGCCAAGGGCATGGCGATGATCGCGGTTGTCGTCTCGCACGTCATGCGCGGGGCGCAGGGCGATGGCGTTATCGGCGATGGATCGGCTTTCAGGCTGATCGATACGCTGCTCTATCTGGTTCACGTCCAGCTTTTTCTGGTCATTTCGGGCTACCTGGCTTTTCCGCGTGCCAATCAACCCATCGCCCAGCGTAACCGGCAGATTTCATTGGGTTACAGCTACTTTCTGTGGTCAGTGCTCAGCCTTTCGGCAATGATCGCAGTCGGCCAGCCCCTGCCTGAGTCATCGATCGGCGCTTCGTTTGCCGCATTGTTCTATGCCC
Organism: Pseudomonadota bacterium; assembly: GCA_018240895.1. GTDB lineage: Bacteria > Pseudomonadota > Alphaproteobacteria > Sphingomonadales > Sphingomonadaceae > Novosphingobium. The sequence goes on from JAFEEX010000009.1 coordinate 13,174, forward strand.
CGATCCAGCACTATTGGTTCCTGCCGGTCATCATGATCGGCTATGGCTTGCTGTACGTACTGCGCACGCCCTTGACATTGGGCCTGACCATCGCCGTGTGTCTGGTTTTCCGCGAAGTCATGGGGTTCAGCTACTATGCGGTGGACTATTACGTGACGTTTTATCTGGTTGGCGCGCTCCTGCGTGCGCAGCCGATCACCATGGCTCGGCCGTCTACTCTGACGGCGATTTGCACCGCCATTTTCCTGGGTGGAGCATTCGTATGCCAGGCGGCCGGGCTGGTGCCGCCAACAGTTCCTATGACGATCCCGGTCTCGCTGGCGGCGTGTTATGCTGTCTATCGCGGGGCCGTCGCGCTGGTCAGGTTGCCCCGGGTTGCTAACCTTCTCGCCCTGGCGGGGCGTCAATCGCTGCCGATCTATCTGGCCCACGTGTTCTTTGCCGCGGGCAGCCGGGATGCCATCGTTGCCGCGATCGGTACGGATTATCCGGTGCTGATCCTGACCGTCAGCTTTGTTGCAGGGCTGGCGGGGCCGTTGGTATTGGTTGCCATTGCCCGGCGTTTGAAGATCGAACGCCTGGTCGGGTTTGAGCCGTGGTTTCGATGACAGTTCGCGGGATTTTGAAGCCATGACGCCAGCCACTGCAATTGTCGCGATCGGGCGCAATGAGGGCGAGCGATTGCGCCGCTGCCTGCTGTCTATCCCGGCAGGCACGACCGTGATCTATGTCGATAGCCGGTCCACCGACGGAAGCGTTGATTGGGCGCGCCAGTACGGAGCGAAGGTGGTTGAGCTTGACCTGTCGGTTCCCTTCACCGCCGCACGGGCGCGCAACGCCGGCCTGGCCGAGCTTGAACGGCTGGCTCCCGAAACCGTCTACGTTCAATTCGTCGACGGCGATTGTGAATTTGAACCGGGCTGGATCACGGCCGCGACCCGGTTTCTTGATGACCATCCGCAAGCCGGTGTTGTCTGCGGCCGCCGCCGTGAACGCTTTCCCGATGCTTCGGTCTATAACCGGCTTTGCGATGCGGAATGGAATACGCCGGTCGGGCAAGCCGATGCCTGCGGGGGTGACGCGCTGATGCGTCTGGCGGCGCTAAGGCAGGTTGGCGGTTATGACCCGGCGGTCGTTGCTGGCGAGGAGCCGGAACTGTGCGCGCGGCTCCGCGCGATCGGCATAGAAGTCTGGCGAATCGATGCGCCGATGACAATTCACGACGCGGCAATCTTGCGGATCGGGCAATGGTGGCGCCGTGCCGTTCGGGGCGGCTTTGGTTATGCCCAGGTCTGGCGGCTGCGCGGGCTTTACGCTTCCGAGGTGAAGCGCGCGGTGATCTGGGCCGGGGTGCTGCCGCTGACCGCCATCGTCATGGCGGTGATCTTCAGCCCATGGTGGCTGCTGCTGCTGGCTGCACCGCTGCTTCAGGTGATCCGGCTGGCACTGCGCTGGGGGGGCAGCCGCCTGGCCTGGCAGAAGGCATTTTTCCTCACGCTGGCAAAATGGCCTGAACTGCAAGGCATACTTCGCTATGCCGGTGAAGCCGGCAAGGCGCGGCCCCTGCCGCCAACGTCTTACAAATAAAGGCGCATCATGCGGATCGGTTATCTGACCAGCCAATATCCAGCGGCGTCACACACGTTTATCCGCCGCGAGGTGGCGGCGCTGCGCCGCGCGGGGCTGGACCTTGCCACGTTCAGCGTCCGGCGTCCGGATGATGACGAAATTCGCTCTGCGGATGATCGCGCGGCTTTTGCGGAAACGCAGTACGTCCTGCCAGTGTCGCTGCCCGGCCTGGCAAGGGCGCATATCTGGGCCATCCTGCGAAAGCCCGCGCGTTATCTGGGCACGCTGCGTCTGGCATGGCGGCACCGCGCACCGGGCACGAAGGCGGGGCTTTGGTCACTGTTTCATTTTGCCGAGGCGGTTCTGCTGGCGCGGATGCTGACGGACGCCGGGATTGACCGGCTGCATAACCATTTTGCCAATTCGGGCGCGAGTGTGGGGATGCTTGCCGCGCACTATCTGGAAATACCCTGGAGCCTGACCCTGCACGGGATTTCGGAAACGGATTACCCCGCCGGCCTGCTTCTGCCTGACAAACTTGCGCGTGCCGATTTTGCGGCCTGTGTATCGTGGTTTGGCCGCGCCCAGGCCATGCGGATTTCAGCGCCGGCGTTGTGGGACAAGTTGATCCTGGTGCGTTGCGGCGTTGATCCAGCGGTGTTGCCGGCGCGCCGGAACGAAGGGAGTGAGGCGGCTCCGCGGATCGTTTGCGTCGGGCGGCTTTCACCGGAAAAAGGGCAGGCCGGATTGATTGCCCAGATCGCGGCGCTGCACGCGCGCGGTATCAATTGCACCCTTGATCTTGTGGGTGATGGACCCCAACGCGGATTTCTTGATGGGCTGGTGGCGCGGTATGGGTTGAAATCTTCCGTTCGCTTCCTTGGCCGCCTGGCCGAGCCGGAAACGCTGGACGCAATTGCCGGGGCCGATCTGTTGGTGGTTCCGTCCTTCATGGAAGGGCTGCCGGTGGTGCTGATGGAGGCGATGGCGCTGCGCGTACCGGTCATTTCCAGCCAGGTCGCGGGCATACCCGAACTGGTGCAAGATGGCGTCACCGGCCTGCTCTATCCCCCGTCCGACTGGGACGCGATGGGCAATGCGATCGCCCGGCTGATTGCGGACCCGGCACTTGCAAAACGGTTGGCCGATGCGGCGCATCAAAAAGTAATGGCTGAATTTGCCATAGACGTGGCGGTGGCACCGCTGCGCGGACATTTCCGCCCCGCGGCCGGCATATCAGCCAGTCAGGCTGCGTCCTTGAACAGGCCGATTGAACGGAGCCTTGATTCCAGCACGGCACCATAGCTGTTGGCGGAATCATAATATTGCTGCTGCAATGCCGCAGTTGCCTGGACTTTCTGGGCGTAAAGAGCGCTGTCGCTCGCCAGCGCGATAACCGCATCGGCATAGGCCTGGGCATCGTCGGGTGGAACTTCGATCGCGGCCGGACGAACATCGGCCAAGGCCGGACAAACGGCTGAAGTAATGACCGGTCGTCCAGCTAGGATCGCCTCTGCGCAAACCTTGTTATAACCCTCTTCAAAGGTGCTGGTCGTCGGTACGATCACCGCGTGGCTGGTGCCGTAGAACTCCCGAACCTGCGCCGCGGCGCATTCGCCATGGATCCTGACGCAATCGCCCAATCCTTCGCTTGCAACCATGCGTTCCAGTTCAGCCAAGGCGGAACCGCCACCGCATATGTCTATTTGCACGCGGCCGGGCAGGTGCTCGCGCGCGATTTTGGCAATGGTAACAAGGTCAAACACGCCCTTGTTCGCTTCTGCCCGTCCAACGAACAGCAAGCGAAAACGCCCATCCGGCTTCCAATCAGGAGCCGGAACCCCGGCGAATGCATCACGCGCATAGGTTGGGCGGAACACACTTGTCCGCTCCCTTGTTGACGGCTCCAGCGCCCTGACCTGTTCTATCACATCGCCGGATACGGCCATGATGGCCGCCGCGTGGCGGAACACGCTGCGGGCGTTAAGCCATTGCAGCAGGCGCCATGAAGCCGGCGGCCGGCCAAATTTTGGCGCAAGCACGCAGTGCAGCGAAATGAGCAAGGTTATGCCATGCCTGCGCAGACTGTCGAAAACGAAGAAGTAGTTTTGTCCAGCCGTCAGCAAGACGGCGCTGGCGCGAAATCCCACAACGCGATTCCGGGTCTGCCTGGCCCAGTCGATCATCGCCCGGTGAAAGCCAAGCCCACGCAGCCCGGTTGGGATGGGGATGTTGACCATTGTCACCCGATCGATGGTGACGTCATAGGTGGTATCGGGCAGGGTAGTAATCACCAGCAGATCGGCCCCATGACGGTCGCTCAAGGCAAACAGTTGCTTGAGATAGCTCGTCCCGAAATTGTGCTGGTGCGTTTCGGCGCGGTAATCCCGATACATCGCAACCGCATCGACTGGCCCGCTGACATAGGCGATCCTTGGCCCTGGGGGCGGATTTGTGCCTGAATCTGTCACGCTGGATCGAATGGTTCTAACGCCTGAAGCTTGGGCATCGTTGTGGCCGCAATCATTGCGACCAGGCAATCTCTAATTGGCCATCTGTAAGAAAGTGCCTGCATCTGGGGATGGAATTTCTGTGAACGGTGCGGTTTCAACGGTGATCCGTTGCGTCATGGCAAGATGTGATCGATCCGATCAGCAGGCGCAAACACATAGTCACCGTCAAGCCATGGCTGCGGCACCGGCCGCAGGACGAGCGCCTGGACACCACGCCTTTTTTCCAGATCCATGCGCCGCGCCGCATAGCCCAATGATTTCAGCCGTTCCATGATCGCTTCCGGGCTTTGGCTGTCCCGGCCCAGGTGGCCGGCGATCATTTCCATGACGATGATTGGTCGCGCCCGTTTCAGCAGTTGTTCCAGGCCCGCAATCACGCGGAATTCGAACCCCTCGACATCGATCTTGATCAAGCGTGGCGTTTCGGTGGCAAGCTGGGCATCGCCAACTTCGACAGGCGCCTGAATGGTGGTGCCATCATCGCGTCCGGCATCGGTAAAGGTTCCTTCGCCGGAATTGTTGCTGGGGACGAACAGCGACAGCGTTCCGGGGGAATCCGCCAGACCGCAGGCGCGCAAATCGATATTGGCGATCGCGTTGCGTGTGATCGCTTCATCGAGGCGTCCGCGCGGCCCGGGATTTGGCTCGAATGCGATGACGCGTCCGGCTGGGCCAACCCTGGCCGACGCCAGCAGCGACATCATGCCCTCGTTCGCGCCGATGTCGACAAACAGGTCGCCCGGACGGAGCACAGCAGAAAGCAGCAACTGGGTTGGCAGATCGTAAAACCGCTCGAGGAAAAAGGTCGCGCGGTTTGACCAGCCGGAGATGTTGAGCTTGATCTCGTGCCCGTGCAGCTTGCCGCGGATCCATCGGTCCGGCTGCCCGCGCCACAGCGAATCCCGGCGGTAATCGCCAATCAGATGCCGATACAGATAGCCCCAACCGGGCAGTTCGCGCCGCACATAGGGGCGCACAACGGCAATCAGCGCGCCGGTCACCAAACGATTCAACCAGGGTGGGCGGGGCTGGCCTGCGGGCATGGCCACTGCCGGATCAATAATACCGGGCGTACGCGGATTTGCCGTAGCCATAGCCATAGCCCGAATCGTCTACCAGCCCGCCCTGATAGCGGTTCAGCACCGTGCCGATGCACGGGGTTGGCGTAAACATCGACAAAGCATTGCGGATCTGCCGCCGGTTGTTGTGGCCGCTGTCGACAACGAAAACGTAGGCGTCCAGATGCTGCATCATCATCATGGCTTCGTCATTCGCAAAAGCGGGCGGCAGGTCGCACAGCACGATCGACTTGCCCGTGCGGGTGCGCAGGTCATTGATCAATTCGTCAAAGCGCGGGCCGGCAACCAGTTCGGCCGATTCGTAATCCACCGGATTTGTCAGCAACACATCCAGCCGCGTGTCTTCGATGCGTCGCCCGATTACTTCCAGGCTGGGGGCCGCCCCGCTGAGGAAATCGGAAACCCCGCGGTCAATCTCCAGGCCAAGCTCCGTGGCAATTGATCCGCGGCGAAGGTCGAAGTCGCACAGCATGACGCCGTGTTCCGAAACCCGGGCCAGCGCCGCGGCCAGGTTAAGCGCGACAAAGGACTTGCCCGCGTTCGGCGTTGCAGAAGTGATGCCGATCAGCTTGATGTCGTTGGCTTCGATCCGTTTGGAAATCTGGGTGCGCAGCAACACAAACGGCCGCGCGCGCTCATCACTCCGTTTGAATCCGACGATCGAATGCTTTTCAAGCGAGACAACGTCGGGCTTCACGACCTCCATCTGATCGATTCTGAGTTCAAGCACGTCATCGGCCTTGGCAGGCTGTGATGTACCGAATTCGGGTTCATGCATGGTCATATTGGCTGCCATTACTGGGGAAGGGCCTTGCCCCGTTGCCAGAAACGCCACCAGGTGCGGGGGCGTTCCCTCTTTGACTTGTCGGCCACGCGCGGCTCAATCAGCGGAACGACGCACAAGGGAGCCTCGCCGGTCAGCGCAGCCAGTTGCGCGGGGTCGCGAACCGGGCTGAGCAAAAGCTCTATGGCCAGCGCCGCAAGAATGCCCAGGGCAAGCCCGCTCGCCGCGCCCAGCGCAAGCAGCAGCGGCCGGTTGGGCTTGACCGGCGAATCCGGAAGTACCGGCGGGTCAACCACCGACAGGCGCTCGCCCATCATCTGGTCGTCGGCACGGACCCCTGCCTGAGCCGCCATAAGCCGCGTTGACACGGTTTTGTATTGATCATTCAGGCCGCTCAGGCGCTCCTGAAGGTCAGAAATCTGCTGCTGCACGGCGGGTGCCTGGGCCTGCGCATTCATCGAGGCGGCGGCCTGGGACAGTTCCTGCGATTTGGCCCCGCGCAGGGTTGCGATCTGTGAATTGTTGAAGGCGATCTGACGATCGATAGCTTCATAGGGCAAGGCCGCCTGCCGGGTCTTTGAAAGCTCCTTGGCCTGGGCCAGCCGCTGCTTTGCAATCTGGACGTCGGGGTGGTTCTCCGAATAGACCGCGCGCGCGGCGGCAAGTTGCCCTTCCGCGGCAACCACCAGCGGGTCGCGATTGTCACCCATTTTCGATGCATCGCGCTGTTCGGCAAGGGTCGCATTCTCGCGCTGAAGCTGCGCGATCTGGATATCATAGCTACCCGAGTTCGACCCCATCACGCCAATGCCCGTGCGGCCCAGAACATTCCCGTAGCGCGCGGTGATGCCGTTGATCTGGCCCTGAACGGCGGCAATCTGTTCCTCCAGGCCTTTGGCCTGGTCGGACAGGAACTGCACGGTATTCGTCGCCTGAGAGGCGTTGGTCGTGGCATCCAGCTGAAGGATGCGATCGGTCAATTCCTGGGTGACAGCCTGGGTCGGGCCGGGTTCCGAATAGTCATAGGACAGCTCGAACGCGATTGTGCGCTGGTCGGCGCGGGCCGAAGGCACATCTGCAAGTGTTGGCGTCAAGACAATCGCATCGCGCATATCGTTGATCACTTCGGACAGCGGCTTGCGATTCTTCTCGCTTTTGTAGAGGCCGTGCTTTTCGATCAGGGCAACCAGATCCGGGCGGCTGGTCACCTGCTGGCGAATGCGCGCAATCCGGCGGTCAACGATTTCCGCATTGTTGCCGCCGGTGACCTCGCCGGGCAGCTGCGGCGATTGAACCTGCATCAGGGCTGTTGACCGATATACCGAGGGTAACAGCACAACCGCCGCAAGTGCGACAAGCGTGGCAAGGACGAACGGGATCAGGACAATCCATTTGCGCTGCCACAGGATTGTTGGAAGATGAGCCAGAAACCCGCCGCCACCGCTGGCGGCGTCGTCAGAACTTGGCGCATCACCGTTTTCGTTCGGCTTCACCGCAAATCCCCGAATACGTAGCGAACGCCAATCGATCCAAACAGATTGGCGGGACGGCTGATTATCGAATTGGTGGCCTTTTCTACCCCAGCCGTTACGAATCCATAAAACCGATCGTTGAATTTGCGGTTGAACGATGCTTGCCCGCCAAAATAATTTGGCTGATCAGGCACGCCCGACCCTTTGAAGCCGTCGTTACGGGTATAGTCGCCGGTGACGGTGAATGAATCCCTGCGGTTCAAAGTGCGGGTATAATCCAGCGCGATACGCGTCAACGAGCGAAGCCCGCCAAACACCGTTGGTTGCGCTGCACGCGATGCGTTGAGACAGTAACTGTCATTCGCCCCCGCCTTGCACAGGCGAAAGCTGCCGGCCAGCGAAGTGAAGTGACGCTTGCTGCCGTCCGGCTGGGTCACGCTGGCGAATGTCACACCGCCTTGCGTGGACAAGGTCACCGTCGGGCTCAGCCGGGTTGAAACGCCAACCTGCGGCGAAACAGTAAAGCCGTCACCGGCGTTGGTCTTGAGGTAGTTTGATGATCCAACGTCAACCGATGCGATCAGACTGGTATGTTCCGACAACACATGAGAATAACCAATCCGCCCGCCCAGATAGCGATAGTCGCTTGCCGTCGCGCTATCGGTCCAGCTTTGCGCGTAGTTGGCACCAAGCGTCCAGCTGCTGCGCTGGCTGGCAACGTAGGTCAGCCCGGCGGACGCCTGCACTATCTCGGTCCGCAGCCGCGTTCCGATCAGCCCGGGATCGATCAGCACCAGGTCGGGGTTGTTGGTTGCCGCCGGGTCTCCGCGAAGGTGCAGCACATCCCGCATTGCCGTGCGGCTGGTGCGAAATCCTGCCGAGGCCGTGGCGGTGGTTCGCTCGCTGAGGCGCTGCGACAGGTTGGCCCCTGCATAGCCCGACAGGTCGGTCCCGTACTTCTCGAAATACTGCCTGGCCTGAAAATCACCGTCGACGGTGAAGGTGGTGTTGTCATCGTGCTTGGTGATCTGCGGGCGCACGGAAATTGCACCGGAAACCGCCCCGTTGCTTCCGGATGTCTGGAAGAAAGGGTTGCTGGCGGCATTCAGATCGGCGGAAACGACAACGCTCTTGGTTGTCTCGGCCCGAACGGCACCTGCGGCGACAAGACCGCCCAAAATGGCAACTGATGAAAGTGACGCTCTGGCCCCGATTGCTTTTTTCATGGCACAATCACCGTATCGCCGGTTTCGATCTTCACGATATTGGTACTGTCGGCCGTACCCGATCCGCCCGAACGGAAAATTCCTGCCAGACGCAAGCGGAAAGTCTGGACTGCGTTGCCGGATTTGCGAATCACCAGAATGTTGTCGAGGTTGGCAAAATCGGCCGGTCCGCCAGCCATGCTCAAGGCTTCGAGCACGTTGATATAGCGGCCAGGACTGAAGCTGCCCGGCGATTTTACCCGTCCCATTACCGAAAACTGCATTCCTGACGGATCCTTTACCGACACAGTCACTTGCGGAACCTGCCCGCGGTACTGGCTGGTCAACCGTTCGCTGATCATGGCTTCAAGATCACTCAGTTGCTTGCCCTGGGCAACAAGCTGGCCGACCAGTGGAAATGCGATTGTTCCGTCTGGCAATACCCTGACAACGCGCTGCAACCGCTCTTCGCCCCAGACGTAAATCTCGAGCTCGTCCCCGGCGTTAATAAGATAGGGAGAAGCTCTTGCTACCTTTGCCGCAGAATCAACCGGAGCCGATGGGGATGACGGGGTCGTCGTTTGTGCAGTGGCGACAACTGGGGACATTGCTATCCAAGTTGCCACGATCAAACCGGAAACGCTTCGCCTCATGTCCACTTCCTCTGCTCCCTGGCAGTCGACTGTAAGATTGGCAGTGGCTATAGGCTGTGACATGAAACCTTACCAGAGCTTTAACCTTGATATCTCACGTTATCGTCGCATCGTGGGACGGGGGTGGCCGTTTGTTGCGGCATTGACCGTGGTTGCCGGGCTTGGCGGTTGCGGAAAGAGCCAGGACAAGGCGATGGCAACCGGCGCGCTTGCCCAACAGCAATATCAGGCCGGGCTGATCGCGGAAGCAAGGCGCACGGTCAGGGATGCGATCAGGCAATCCGACGATATCCCGCAGCTTTATCTGCTGCAGGGACGGATCGAAATGGCGGCCGGAGATCGCGAAAATGCCTATGCTGCCTATTCCCAGGCCCTTGCCCTGGATGCCAGCAATACAGAGGCGCTGCAGGCCGTGGCCCAATTGGGCTTGCAGACTGGCCATGTTATTGAGGCCGAGGATGCGATAAACCGTATGCTGGCGCTCAATCCAGGCGATCCATCGGCGTTGATCGCCAGCGGGTTGTTGCAGCTTTCCAGAAACAAGGACGAACAGGCGCTGGAAACCGCTGATCATATGCTCAAGGACAATCCCGGGAACGCATTGGGCCTGCTGCTAAAAACGCGCGCGCTGCTGGTTTTGGGTAAGCCTGACGAAGCGCTCAAAACCGTAAATTCCTTGGGGAATGACCCGAAGCAGGCCCGCGATATTACCTTGATGAAGCTGGAGATTGCCCGGGTTCGGCACGACGCGGCTGGAATGCTGGCCGCATTTGAGGCGCTGCGCGGGCTTTTGCCAGAAGATCTCGATCTGCGGGCTGACGAGGTGAATCTCGCCTACAAGACGGGCGATACCGCACGGGCGCGTAAAGTGCTTGCAGCGGCGCTCCAATCCAGGAGCCTGAATGAGGCATGGGCACTCAAGTTCGTAAACCTGATAGCCGAATATGACCGCACGCCCTTCGATGGTCCGGGGCTTGCGGAATTTGGCGGAGCCGCAAATCGCGCTGCTGTAGAAGCCCTTGGGCGCTTTTATATCACCAGCGGCCAGTACGAAGCCGCAAAGGCGTTGTTTGCCAATGCCGCTGATCGCGCCCCACCGGCCATCCGCGCGCGGCTTGATGCAGCGGCCGGCCGCGAAGCCGAAGCGCAGGTAGCGGCTGATCAGGTTCTGGAAAGCGACAAGACCAATTGCGATGCCTTGCTGGCCCGCGCCAACCTTTCGCTGCGCAAACAACAGGCCGATGCCGCCTTGCTGGCCGCGCAAACCGCGCAAAGCCAATGTCCGCTTGATGCGGGGGGCTGGGTCTTGCTGGCCAGCGCTTATGACATGAAACAGGATTCGATTGGTGTGCGGCGGGTCTTTGAACAAGGGATCGCCGCCAATCCGCGCCAGTCGTTCCTGACCGCTCGCTATATCGACTGGCTGATCCGCAATGGCCAGGCCAGCCGCGCCCTTGGCCCGGCCCGGCGGTTGGCGGTGAACGCCCCGGCGCTTCGCAGTGGCTGGGAACTTTATGGGAAAGTGGCGGCTGCGGCGAAAGATTCCAGCGCCGCTGCCGAAGCTGCGCGCGGGCTTCAGCGCGCGAACACGTTGCTGGGCATCGATATTCCAAGCGGTGAACCACCGCCGCGCGGAATGCTGTTCCAGCGGTTGCCGCAGCGTTGACGCACTATGCCCGGTCAACGAAGCGAATTTCTGGGTATCGAGTTTGATCTGATTCCGGCCGAGGCTGTGCCCGGCGTTGTCCTTGGGCTGGCCCGGACGGAACATTTCAGCCTGGTAGTCACGCCCAATGTCGATCATGTGGTCCGGCTGCATCAGGCCGCGCCATCTGCGGCGCGGGATGCCTTGTGGGCTGCCTACCGGTCAGCGCGATTATGCCTTTGCGACAGCCGGATACTTGCGCGGCTGGCACGGCTTGGCGGGGTGCGCCTGCCCGTTGTCACAGGAAGCGATCTTACCGCGGCCCTGCTGGCATCGCCGCTGGAAGGAATAAGATCAATCGCCCTGATCGGCGGCACGCAAAGGCAATGCGAGTGGCTTGCCGAACGCCACCCGCAGATCACCTGGCTGCATCATGTGCCGCCGATGGGGCTGCGCACCAATGCCGCGGCGCAGCAGGAGGTTGCCGATTTCGTCGTTACGGGGGGCGCTGACATAGTCCTGCTGGCGATCGGTTCTCCGCAAAGCGAAATCGTGGCCGGGCTTGTCTCCGCCCGCAAGGAGGCTCGCGGGGTGGCGCTGTGCATCGGCGCTTCGGTTGAATTCGTTACCGGAGAGAAACGCCGCGCTCCGCCGATATTGGGGCGGCTGGGGCTGGAATGGGCGTTTCGGCTGGCCAGCGAGCCGGGGCGGCTCTGGCGGCGCTATCTGGTCGATGGGCCGCGCATATTTCCGATCTGGCTGGCGTGGTATCGTGCGCGTCCGCGCCGGAACGCTTGACGGTCGGGCGCAGCGCCTATCCCTCGTTCTCGCGCCGTGTGCGGTTCCACGCTGTCTGAGGCGCCTTAAGGAACCGAAGATAGATCGGCAGCTTCCACAGGACGTAGAGCGGTGCCCGCAGCAGCGCGGCAAATGCCAGCGTCTGACGTCCTTCCAGAACCCAGGCAATGATGACCAGAAGCCCGGCAAGCAATACGGCAACACCCAGCACAGCGGTTGGCAGCCAAAAGCTGCTGAGCCAGCCGATCAGGGTGGAGACCGCCAGCAGCGCGGCAGAGGTTGCCAGCAACAAGGCCAGCGGCGGAACAAGCAAATGCAGCCCCAGCGCAAATCTGGCGCGGTTCGCGGTGGCGATGCCTCCGGCCAGTTCAGGCAAGGCGTGGCGAAGCGCGGTGCGCAAAAAGCCGTGCTCCCAGCGATTGCGCTGCGCAACCGTCTCTGCAACCGAGGCGGCACGGCTGGTCACCCGGCCGCCTTCAACCAGTTGCGGGCGGGTTCCAGCGCGAATCATTGTCACGGCCAGACCAAGATCCTCAACCGCGTTGCCGGTTGCCAGCGGTGCGGTGGAAAAATCGCGCCAGGCAAAGGCCATCCCCGTTCCGCACAGCAGGCTGCATCCGCCCGCGCGCATCAGGCCGCGCTGACGCACCACATTCTTGACCAGCATGGCAAAGCCGGAGATCTGGGCAAGCGGGGCAAGGGCGAGATCCGGCTCGATCACGTCAAGCGCCTGGGCTGGCCGGCCCGATGCATTTACCGCCGCCACCAGCGCCTCTACTGTCCCTGGATCGAGCCTGCAATCAGCGTCAACGATCAGGACAATGTCCGGGGGGGAAGGGGCCAGGTAATCGCGGCCAAAGGCCAGGGCGTATCCCTTGCCGCGCCGCGCATCGTCACGGCGTTCGATCGCTTCCGCGCCAGCGGCGCGTGCCCTGGCGGCGGTGGCATCGGTGCAATTGTCCGCAATCACCACCAGCCGGCACTGGGCAGGGGCCACGGTCCGCAGGGCCTGGACCGTTTCCGCTATCCCTCCCGCCTCGTCATGGGCGGGAATGATGATGGCGCTGGATGCCAGGGCGGTGGTGCCCTGGCCGGATTCCGTCCGAAGCGGACGCAGCCCCCAGGCCATCTCGATGATGAACCACAGCAGGCAGGGAAGCGGTGCCAGGGCGATCAGCCAAGCCGCAATATGCAGGATCGTTTCCATCAACGACCCCCTAAACCATCATTGCCGGTGCAGGCCAGACTCAAGCCGGTCCGGCAAGCCCGGGCGGCAATCCGGGATTTCGGATCACGGTCCGCTGCGTGCCAGAAACGATCGTTTGTCAAACGGACGGGTAATTCGCCAAAACGTGCCAATTGTCCGCCGACCCGCAACGCGGTGTTACTTTTGTTAACCGTGGTTCATCATCCGGCATTTATCAAACCCTGGTATTTGATTGCATGGGCGGAATGCCCGGCATGGTCGCAATTCGGTGAGCGCAAACGGATGATGCGCTCGGTTCTTGGGGGTGACATGGGTGTCGCAAAATTGGCTTCTCGGCAAGGCGCGGGAGCATTTCCATTTGTCCCCATTGTGGAAGCAGACAAAACGTTCCAGATTCCTGCCCGGGTTGAACACGGATGTGATCGAAACCTGTCCATCACCCTGACCGGCGAACCTGAAACACGCGAAGCCGCGCTCGATCTGGTCAATCGGCGTTATGCCTGGCGCGGTTATGGCGCCAATCAGAAGCTGTCAGGCCGGCGCAGCGAAACGACATTCACCGCGCGCGCGGATGATGAGCTTGTCGGAACGATTACCCTGGTTGCCGATTCAGAGCGGGGCCTTGCGGTTGATCAGACCTTCCCATCCGAGATGCAATATTTTCGGCGCAAGCCAAATGCGGTGCTGTGCGAGTTGAAGAAGTTTGCAGTGGATTGCGTGGATCCGTCCAAACCTGTCCTCGCCTCGCTCTTCCACTTCGTGTTCATCTATGGGACCACGAATTTTCTTGGCACCGACCTGCTGATAGAGGTCAACCCGCGCCATGTCTTTTTTTATGAGCGGATGCTGGGGTTTGAAAGGGTGGGCGGATTAAAGGTCAATCCTCAGGTCAATGCCCCATCACAATTGATGTGGCTGTCCGTCGCCAAGATTGCCGATTGCATTGCCAATGGCGAAGCCGATGCGCAGCGGCGCTCGCTATATGCCTATTTCTTTTCTCGCGAGCTGGAACAATCCATCGCGAACGAGCTGCTGCACACACTCGATTGAAAGCAGAAGCATCGCGCAGAGGGGCGCAAAAAAAAGGGCGGTGCCAGGCACCGCCCTTTTTCGTCAGGGTCAAACCTGATCAGAATGCGTAACGGACGCGCACGGTTTCGCGGCGGCTGCGACGCAGAGCAAAGCCAAGAACACCGAAGCCAGCCATCAGCAGAGCCCAGGTGGCGGGTTCCGGAACGGTCGGGGTGAACTGCAGCGTACCGCTGTACGAACCGTTACCACGCGCCAGATAAGACACGGTGATCGTGTTCAGCACACCGGTTGTGATCGGCACGTTGTCAATGCCGGTGTCTTCACGGTTGCCGGTATGGGTCAGGAACGGCATCAGATCATAAGTGGTGGTGCCGTTGTTGAACCAAACTCCGGTGAAGTCCAGGTTAGTGGCTGCGCTCAGTATGTTACCAGCAAAGTTGGTGGTGACTGAACCGCTGCCGATGCCGGTCTGACCCAGCGTAAAGGTGAACAGGTCGGTGAAAGTGCCGGCCTTCAGTCCGCTACGGCCGAACGATCCGCTGACGTCACCCACGAACGGATTGCCCGAAACGGTGAAGTAAGCGCCAGGCGTCGTCGCCGTCGGCAGGACCGACGAGTTCGGCGTTATCGTGCAGTTGTAGTTGCCTGAGGTGCAGGTAACGCTGGCCATCGCGGCCGGCGCCATTGCAAGGGTCGACAACGCGCCCAACAAGCTAAGTTTCCTAATCATCACAACGTCCTCCAGTTAGCCATTGTCCCGAGGCGACCAATTGTATTCCCGAGCGAATCGCAGGGAGGTGTTAAACCGAAATTTACCAAAATTCAATGTAGTTAGGTAACGGTTCGCCCGGCCGTGCCGGAAATTTGTTGTGCGATTCGGGCGAAAAAAAGCGCTATCGGGAAATTAAATTCCAGATAGCGCTCTGATTTTGTACGAATCTTGATTTCTCTGTGCCGTTCCGGGACAATTGTCCCAAAAGCGGTCAGTGGCGGAGGATCATTTTTTCTCCGGCACGGGCGGCGTCGGCGCAAATCCGGGCTGATATTCGATCTTGGCTGCCGCCTTTGCGGCATCCATTCGCCTTTTCAGCTCGCCGGCCATGGCGGTGTTGCGGATCGCCTGAACGGCCAGGGGGCGTGCCTGCTCGCCGGTCAACGGGGCTGGCTTGGTGGATGTCAGCACATAGACCGACACGATGCTACCCTCCGGAACGATCAGCGGCTCTCCGGGCGGAAGGGACTTGATCCGGTCAAGCATTCCCTTGTCCAGGCGAGCAGTATCGAATTGCGCCGTATCACGCTGGAACTTGATCTGGGTTTCGTTGAGCTTTGCCACCACTGCACCCATGGTATGAAGCGGAATCAAGGGTTTAACGGCATTTTCGATGGAAGGTGCCATGAAGCGGATCCGGTCAAACCCCAGCATTTGGCGGTCAGCAAACATCCACGGATTGGCCGCAACGAACTTGTCCGCGTCGGCTGCGGTTGGAACCTTGATGGTCTTCGCAGACTGCTGGCTGAGTTGCTGGACCAGCAGGAGATCTTGCATCTTGCGCAGCTGGATCAGATAGTCACCGGTCTTGTCCAGCCCTTCGTCCTTTGCGGTCTTGGCCAGAAGACGCCGGTCCACGATCTGTTGCAGCGCGGCGCGTTGCACGGCCTGCTTGTCGGCACCTTCAGGAATCTGGGCGTTGCCGATTTCGGCGTTGATTTCCTGCAAGGTCACTTCTTCGCCGTTGACCACGGCTGCAACCTGACCGGTGGCCTGCTTCTGACAGCCGGTAAGCACAATCGCCAGCGCGGACACTGCCAACGCCTTGTTTTTCCAGTTCCTAGTCGTGTTTGACATGGTTTTGAGCCTTTGAGATTGCGCTAACCCACCAAGAGTTTGCGTAACTGAGGGGCGGAGGCCTTTTCGAACTCCAGAACGAATTGTTGCAGCGTGACCAGCGCGCTGTCGGGATCCTGACCAATCACCGAAAACCGCGCAAGCATTCCATCGGGAATCACCCCTTCAAGATTGGCGCGGACCACAGCCATGCGCTGATCAAACCAACTGGTCGGGAACTGGTTGCCAACACGCGTCCAGTACATCACCTGCTCGGTCCGTTCGAAACCCGCTGCGGTGAAATAATTCGCATCGATTGCGCGCTGCGCCGAACGGATCGGAACTTCCCGCGTTGGTGACAGGCGAAATCCGCCGGCGGGATAGCATATCTCTGGCCGATGCAGTTGAAGCACGCCATTCTGGATGTTGTTGTAGGCCAGCGCGATCATTACCGTGCTGCCGTCTGCTGTGTCATAGACCCGCGACACAAGATTGTCATACAGACGGTTGGACAGCGAATCCGGTGGCGGCAGAACCACCCCGCTGGCAGAAACAAACGTCCACGGACCCACCTTGGTGGGAACCCAGCTTTCGAATTGCTTTTTCTCGACCCGCGGATTGACGGGCTTTGGCCGGCGGACATAAGCAAAGCCGGAAGCTGCGGCCATGGCTCCCCCGATCAGGAAATTGCGCCGTGAAGCCATTCCTTCATGCAGGGCATCAAGGCCGGAAGGACCGGTCGGTTGGTTCATGATTTTGCCCCGAGACGCTTTTCAACAAGTGGTTTCAGCACGGAATCGATTCCGAACATGGTCAGCAAGGCGATGACAAACATCAGGATGCCGGCGAAATTGTGCAGAAAACCCTGCGCTGCCGCTTCACCCAGATGATAGGTCATCAATATCAGGGCAAGCACGCGAACCAGATTGGCCAGAAGCGCGACCGGAATGATGAATACTGACAACAGCAAGGCGTACTTCCAGTTCGCCTCGTGCCGCAGATAAATATAGAACAGGGTCAATGCGGCAAGCGATATGATGGAATTAAGCCCTGAGCAGGCCGCCGCGACGAGAAGCTCATAGGGCCCGACGAAGATGGAAACGCCCTGCGATCCGATCGGATAGCCTACCCAATAAAGCAAGGTGGTGGCAATTTTCGAAATCCACAGCTTCATCGGGAAGGTGATAGCCCAGACGATGCTTTCCGGCGGCGGAAACACAAACAGCAGATAGAACAACGGAAACCACAGCTTGCGCATTCCGGCCAGGCCGATCACGCTGTAAAGCGCAACCAGCAGGTTGGCGTACATCAGATAACCTTCAATCTCGATAATCTGGGTGACGCGCGAAAAAACGTAAGCAGGCAGCAGGATGGCAAAGAGCATCCCGGCAACGGCAAGATTGGGGCGGCGTGCAGCCAGTGCGGCCTGGGGCCACAGCCGAACCAGCAACCAGATGCCCGTCGCCAAAACGATTGGCCCGTGTGCGCCCTGTTCGGTCGACCAGGTTTCACGCGCAACAAACAGCATGGTGGGGATGGCCAGGGCAATTGCGCCAAGGCACAGAACCGCAATCGGCCAGCCGAACCATTTTTTGCGCTGTGCGGTGTCCGGCTCGATCGCAGTTTCGTACACGTGGAGGTTCACCTGGCCTGATACCGGGCAAGTTTCACACGATGCCCAGCATGAATTCGCACAATTTCAAAGCCCCACATAGACAGAAGATGAAGGTTGATCAAACGGGCAAGCTGCGCGGGTGCCGTATCGGCACACATCGCCTTCGATTGGTTAGCGCTTGCGTAACCGCTAACCCTCTATAACAGCCGCACTTCGGAAACCGCGTCGACCCGGCGCGGCAATGCCAGACCGTGGATGCTGCCCATTACAGGTACTTCTGAACCAAAGCGCAAACGCTGGATGATCCTGTGGCTCTTGCTGGCTGCGGCGGTGATTCTTGCCGGTGCTTACCTCGGCTGGCGGTGGTGGATCGCAGAACCGGTCGTTGCACCGAATGTCGCTGCGGCAGCCGTGCCTTCCGTTCCGCCGCCATTGCCGGAGCAGGCTTTCAAGCCTCTCAGCCCGCAGGAGGCTGAAAAGGCCAACCTGGCGATTGTGACATCCGATCTTCCGATCGAGCCTGCCAGGCCCTTCAACATATTGGCATCGCCAGCCACGCAGATCGACCAGCATTCCGCGCTCGATTGCCTGACCGCTGCAGTCTATTACGAAGCGGCGAGTGAAACGGAGCAAGGACAGCGCGGTGTTGCCCAGGTCGTGCTGAACCGCCTGCGCCACCCTGCCTTCCCAAAATCGGTGTGCGGCGTGGTGTTCCAGGGGGCGGAGCGCACAACCGGCTGCCAGTTTACCTTCACCTGCGACGGCAGCCTGCGCCGCACGCCTTCAGCGCCGGCATGGGCTCGTGCCCGCCGGATTGCCGATGATGCGCTGCACGGCCGCGTCGAATCGTCCGTTGGCATGGCAACGCATTACCACACGGTATGGGTGCTGCCCTACTGGGCAAGTTCGCTGGCCAAGATCACCACCATCGGTGCCCACATATTCTACCGGTGGGATGGCTATTGGGGGAAACGTCAGGCCTTTGTCGGTCAATATGCCGGACGCGAAGCCGCAACGCAGCTTTCCTCTCCCGATTCGCTGCTGCCTTTCGACACGTCATCGCTTGTCCTGCCGCCGGACGTTCTGAGCGGGGCCCCGGCCACCGTAGGCCCCAAGCCGGAAGGTCCGCTGATTGAAGATCGCCGGACGGAAGACAGCACGCTGCCGGCCAACCGGCTAAACCTGCCCGATGCCAAAAAACCCCTGGCTGATCAGACCGCCGGAACATTGAAGGCGGACGATGGACAGGCCGGCAAGATCGTCGCACCGCCCGGCGCGCCGCCACGCTGATAACATTCAACCTTTCAACTGTGCAGGCCGGCGCTACAGGCTGGCTTCGCTGCGCGCGTCAATCTCCGCCACCACGGTTCGAAAATAATCGATGGTGCTGCTCAGTCCCTGGCGCAACTGGACGGAGACATCCCAGTCCAGTGCGCTCTTGGCCAGCGTGATGTCGGGCTTGCGCTGGCGCGGATCGTCTTGGGGCAAGGGGCGATAGACCAGCTTTGAGCTGCTGCCGGTCAATTCGATGACCTGCTGCGCCAGTTCCAGCATGGTGAATTCGCCGGGATTGCCCAGGTTGACCGGTCCAACGAAATCGGCAGGCGATGCCATCATCGCCATCATCCCGCGGACCAGATCGTCGACGTAGCAGAAAGAGCGCGTCTGCTGACCGTCGCCATAAATGGTGATGTCCTGGCCGCGCAGGGCCTGGACGATGAAGTTGGACACCACGCGCCCGTCGTGCGGGTGCATATGCGGACCATAGGTGTTGAAGATGCGGATCACCTTGATCGCCAGATTGTGCTGACGGTGATAGTCAAAGAACAGCGTTTCGGCGCAGCGCTTGCCCTCGTCATAGCAGCTTCGCGGGCCAATCGGGTTGACGTTGCCCCAATAGCTTTCGACCTGGGGATGGACCGTGGGATCACCATAGACCTCGCTGGTGGAGGCCTGCAGGATCGGGATCCGCAGCCGCTTCGCCAGCCCCAGCATATTGATCGCGCCGACAACGCTGGTCTTGGTCGTCTGTACGGGATCGAACTGGTAATGGACGGGCGAGGCCGGGCAGGCGAGGTTGTAGATTTCATCAACCTCAACAAACAGCGGAAACGTCACGTCATGGCGCAGCACTTCGAATTCGGGATGGCCCAGCAAGGGGGCGATATTGGTCCGCGTGCCGGTGAAGAAGTTGTCCACGCACAGAACCTGATGCCCCTGTTCCAGCAGGCGCGCGCACAGGTGCGAACCGATGAAGCCCGCGCCGCCAGTGACCAGGACGCGCTTTTTCACGGCGTATTGGGGCCTGTCATAGAAACTCATCGTGCCTTGGCCTCCATCGCCGTTCGGTCAGATTTCAAGCGTCACCGTTTTGGATCGGCCGGGATTTCGTGATGCCTAAACCAAATGGCGGCCGGATACGACCACCATTCATGAAGTGTCCCAATGTGATCAGGTTGTTGAAGGGAAATGCTAACATCACATTTGTCTAACAGGGGCTGGCCACCTAAAGCAAAGTCATGAAACTTGCGGTATGTATCCTGGCCAAGGATGAGGCCGCCACGATTGGTGGCTTTCTGGCCGCGCTGTCGCGTCAAACCCTGCTGCACGACCGGTCGGTATCGACAACCGTATTTGTTGCCGCCAACGGCAGCACCGATGACACTGCGGCGCAGGCCGCGAACGCCGCCGGGTCAACGCTTGCACCAATGGGCATCAATTACCGGATTTTCGACTTCGCCGAACCGGGGAAAAGCCGAACGTGGAACCGCCTTGTCCACCGCGAAATGCCCGGGGATTTCGATTTCGTCGCGTTTATCGATGCTGACATCACCTTTATCGGCGACGATGTTCTGGAACGGGCGGTTCGCGCACTGAACGAACGGCCTGCCATGCAGGCTTATTCCGGCTTTCCAATCAAGAATGTCGCCGCCCGTGATCGCAAGGGCATACTTGATCAACTTTCGTTGAAAACGTCGGACCTCACACGCTATGTCGGCGGGATCAACGGTTCGCTCTATGTAATCCGAAGCGCCTGCCTTGCCTCGATCTGGCTGCCCGATGAAACGCCGGGCGAAGACGGTTTCATCAACGCCATGGTCGACACCAACGGTTTTACCCGCGCTTCGATGCCTGGTGCGATTGCCGCTTCTGCGGTGCCGACGCATTATTTTGAAGCGCACAGCCCCCTGCAGTTTTTCGCGCACGAACGCCGCATGATCGTCGGCACCATGATCAATTGCTGGATATTCGAATATCTCTGGTCACTGAAGCTCAGCGAACCGGCGGGACCAATCATCGATCGGCTCAACAACGGAGACCCGCGCTGGGTCGAAAATCTGATCGCAGAACGCGTCAATTCGCGCAAATGGGTGATACCGGCATCGCTGATCCTGCGCCGGATGCGGGCCGGGGCGGGGAAAAGCCTGTTCCAGCGGGTGCTGCGTTTTCCCGTCCTGCTTGCGGCCACTGTGCTGACAGTGCCGCCGGCCGTAATGGCCAACCGGGTATTGCGCCGCCGCGGTGCCGCCACAATCTGGTAGCCGGTCAGCCCAGCGGTTCTTCGGCAATGCGAACAGTGATTGCAGTTCGCCCGATGCGATCTGCGGCAGCCTCGTCCTGGACGTTTGCCGGGGATAGCGACAGGATCTGCCGCAGGGCAAACCAGCACAGCACTGCGCCGATTGGCGCCAGGGCGGCAAAGCTTGCCAGCAACAGCACCGCCGCGCCATGAACGGGTGCCTGTGCCGCAACCAGGTGTGACAGAAGCCAGGCTGACACCACGAACACGGCAGTGATTGCCATGTCATTAAAGGCGGGGCGCAAATTTCGCGCATCGTTGGCAATCAGCAGGACACCGGCGCGAATGAAGCTGCCGCCCGCGAAAATGGCTGCAATCGCAATCAGCGAATAATGGCCGCGCAAGGCAATCAGGCCGGCGGCCATCGCTGCGATTGACAAGATTTGCGCGCGGAAGCGCACGTTTGGCCGATTAGCCAGCATCAGCTGGTCGTTGTACAGAAATTCCAGCGTGGCAAACCAGGCACCGACCACGAGTATCGCCATCACCGGCCCGGCGGCGGAATAGGTAGCGGGGTAGAGAAAACCGATAATGGGCACCGCGCAGCCAGCGGCCCAGGTGAAGGGAACCAGCATCACCGCCAGGATCGAACGCCGCAACCGGTTTGCCGCGGCAATCCCGTCCCCACTGTCCCGGCGCAGTTGCGCCACCACGGGGAGATAGAGGCGTGACAGGAACATTCCGAACACCGTCTGCAACGACATGGCCCAGGTAACTGCGATGGTATAGATTCCCGCTTCGACAATTCCTGCCAGTCTCCCCACCGCGAAACGGTCACCCTGAAGGATGAAGAACCCGATCAGCGACGCGGCCATCACCCATTTGCCGAACCCGACCAGTTCGCGCAGCACTGCCCGGTCCCAGGCGAAGCGATGCGGCCGCTTGGCAAAGACGATGTAGCTGAGCACGGTGTAGATCGCGCAGGACGCAATCGTGCCCACCAACAGTGCCCAGGCGCTGGGCCAGTACCAGGCCCAGCCAATCATCAGGACATAGCAGGCGATCAGTTCGGCAAGTTCGACAAAGGCCAGCTTGCGCGCGTCCAGATCGCGAACCGCAATCACCGCGCCGATGCTGCGCAGGCCTACCAGCGCGCTCATCAGGCCGGTTACCGCGATCATCGCGGCAAGTTCCGGTTCGCGAAAGAAGGCGGCCGCCGGCACGGCCGCCACGGCAACAATCACGGCGATTGCAACACCCCTGACGATCCCCAGGGTCCAGGCGGTATTCAGCCAGGCCGGGTCGGTGCGCGGGCTGCGGATCAGTGCCGCCTTGGTGCCTACGTCGGTGATTGCCTCAATCCCGTTGACCACCGCCAGAACGATTGCCATCTGCCCGAATGCTTCAGCTGATACCAGCCGGGCTAGCGTAAGGTTGCCCAACAGTTTGAGCGCATAGCGCGCGACGACGGCAACCGTCGTCCAGACCAGGGCATTGGCCAGTTTCACGCAGCCGCGCCGGGCAGGTCTTGGCCGCGCGGGCGAACAACGGGCAGGCCGACCAGCTTGGGCCGGGGTTGAACGGTGCTGCTGCCGGATTTGGGCTGGGCCATTTGCCGGGCGATGCCTGCGATCAGCCCCAGTGAAAGCGCGTACATATATTGTGACGGTGAAATGACGAACGCCCATTCGTAAAGGGCGTGGATGGCCATGATGATAAATCCGCCTGCTATCCCGACCAGCAGTTCTCCGCGCAGATCGTTGCGATTGCGCCAGGCGGATCGCAGCGCATAGATGATTGCGCTGCCGATAAGCAGGATGAACGCGATCATCCCCGGATACCCGGTTTCAGCCCCGACCAGCAGATAGGAATTGTGGACGTTGGCGGAACGGCTGCCGAAGGCCCAGATCACCCCGGCGCGGTCTGAATAGCCGCCCAGATTGGCAACCTGAACGTACATATTTGGTCCAACGCCCAGCGGATGATCGGCCATCATCATCTTGGCGGCCTTTTCGAATGCCTTGCGCTCGCTGTATTCGCCTTCGTCCGATGTTGCGGTGGTTCCCTGCGCCACAAAGCGGCGTTCAAGCGATTGCTGGGCGAAGGGGAAAACCACGCCAAGCGCTACGAGCGCGAACAGGCCCACAGCCGCCTTGCGCGGCGACCAGTGCCGCATAGCCGACAAGACGTAGGTGATCGCAAAACCGGCCGCGCTAAGGCCAATCGTTGCGCGTGATGCCGTCAGCACCACGGCGATGGCACCCATCGCCAGCCCCCACAGTCCCAGCTTGGTGCGATTGCCGGCAAGAACAAGGGCAAAACACGGCATCAGGACCATGTGGGAGATGAAGCCGAGCAGGTTCTGGTGCCCCAGCGTGCCCCCGGTCTGAAGTGCGCCGCCCGCGCGGGCGGAGATGGCGTACCCGGTCTGGATTGTCAGGCCCAGGATCATGCCGGTCAACAGGGCCTGTGCGCCGCGTTCCTCACTGGCGATGCGCGCGGCGGCGGCAAAAACCAGGAACATCCGGATCAGTTGCCAGGCGTAGAAGTTTCCGGCCATCATCTGATTGGCGTGCGGAATTGCCGCCACAACCGCAACGAAATACAGGATCATCGGCCACCGGAGCGGCAACCGGAACCCCTTTGGATAACCGCTGAGAATGACCGCGAGCGCCAGGGTATCCAGCGCGGAAATTTCGATACCCCTTACGTAACCGGGCCACAGCGCCCAGGAAATTGGCGAGGCGTTGAGATGCCAGGGGCCGTAAACGAACGGCATTGCCCCCATGATGGTCCAGACAAAATGCGCGTTTCGCCGGTTGTCGCGAAACCACGTCGCCATCAGCGGGACGAGTGCGATCAATGCCACCAACACGACCCATTTCACGTCAGGATGCCTTCCGCACTGGTTTCACCAGAACCGCCACCAATGGCTGTGAGCCGTGCGGCTTTGGTTGCTGGTATCGAAGCGGCGTCCTATGCGACCCGCCTTCAATCGGCAAGGATGCTAATTGTCTGTTTCGCTGACAGTCCCGTGTTGGGAGACGTTGGGCGGGCAAAGTAAATGCGGGCGGTTTCGGTTTGTCTCGCGAGTGTAAACGGGTAATGGCCGGCTCATGAGGATTGCCTTTGCCCTGTCCGGATTTCACCGCGTTGATCGCGGCGCGGAAGTCGCCCTGCTTTCGGTTGCCGATGCCCTGGCGCAGACCGGGGATCAGGTAACGGTGTTCGGTTCGGGCGCGCCGCGTGAAGGCACGGCCTATGACTTCCGGCACGTTGGCGCGGTGCCGCGCGAACGGTTTGAATGGCTGCCATCGTTCCCGCCGTTTCGCGATGTCGTGATGTGGGAAGACGCAACATTTGCGGCGGCGTTTCTGGCCCAGTACAGGCCCGATCAGTTTGATGCCGTTGTCACCTGCGCCTATCCGTTCACTCACCTTGCCTTGCGCCGGGCTACTGCGGGGCCCGGACCGTTGCAGATTTTCGTTACACAGAATGGCGATTGGCCGGCCTTTGCCGACAATGCCGAATACCGGCTGTTCCGCAGTGACGGGCTGGTCTGCACCAATCCCGACTATTTCGATCGCAACCAGGATCGGTGGCGGTCTGCCTTGATTCCCAACGGTATCGATCTGGCGCGGTTTGGCGATGGCGCACCCGAACGCGGCCGCTTCGGCTTGCCGGAATCTGGACCGATCATCCTGATGGTCAGCGCCTTCATCGAAAGCAAGCGGGTTGCCGATGGCGTGCGCGCCGTTGCGGGTGTGCCCGGCGCGCATCTGGTGGTGGCCGGCGACGGCCCGCTGCGCGATGAGGTGGAGCGGCTGGCGGCGCAATTGCTTCCGGGCCGGTTCAGCCGGGTATCGCTGACCGCGGCGGAAATGCCCGCGCTTTACCGGTCGGCAGACGTGTTCCTGCATATGTCGTTGCTGGAATCGTTCGGTAACGTCTTCCTTGAGGCGATGGCCAGCGGATTGCCGGTTGTCGGTCATGATACGCCGCGTTTGCGCTGGATCGTGGGTGATGGGCAGCAATTGTGCGACACAACCGATCGCGCTGCATTGATCAGCGCGCTGGAGCGGGCCGTTCAGCGGGGGAGGGGCGCAAGCGATCCGCGAACCGCGGACTTTGCCTGGCCGGCGATAGCCGGGAAATATCGTTCGTTCCTGCGTGACCTGCACGCGGAAAAGACCGGCTAGCCAGCGGGCCAACTGCGCGAACCAGGTTTTGAACCGAATGGAAATCATGGATGAAAGTGCCGGCTGAAACCCTGCCTCATCGCTGTTCGATGCAGGATGATTTTGATGGCCTTCCCGGTTTTCTTTTCGCCAATGTGCCCCTACATGGCGCAGACCATGGCTCGCCCCGCTTTCGCCCAGTTCGACAAGAAAAAGATCGTCGCCGAAAACCGGCGCGCGCGGTTTGACTATTATATCGAGGATACCACCGAGGCGGGGATCGCCCTGACCGGGACCGAGGTGAAAAGCCTGCGCTTTGGCGAAGGTTCGATTGCCGAAAGCTATGCCGAGGTGAAGAATGGCGAGGTTTGGCTGATCAACAGCAACGTCCCCGAATTCAGCCACGGCAACCGTTACAACCATGAACCCAAGCGCCCGCGCAAATTGCTGCTTCATGCGCGCGAGGTTGACCGGTTCACCGGCGCGGTTGAGCGCAAGGGCATGACGCTGGTGCCGCTGTCGATCTATTTCAATGGCAAGGGGCGGGCCAAGGTGGAACTGGCGCTGGCCCGCGGCAAGAACACCGCAGACAAGCGCGCCACGATCAAGGAACGTGATTGGAAGCGCGAGCAATCGCGGTTGATGCGGGATCACGGATGAACGGGCTGTTCCAGCGACTGCGTGCCTGGGGACATCGCATGATGCCCACGCCTGAACAGATTGAACGCAGCCGCTGGATCCCCAATTCGGTGCTGCGATCGGAACTGTGGCGGTTCACGCGCCGTTCGGTGCCGCGCGGCGTGGCGCTGGGGCTGCTGGTCGGCATCATCCTGCCCTTTGCCCAAATCCTTTTTGCCGCGCTGCTCAGCCTGCCGGTGCGAGCCAACGTGCCGGTTGCGGCGCTGACGACCTTTGTCACCAACCCGTTCACCACGCCGATCATCTGGGCCATATCCTATCAGATCGGCAACTGGTTGCTGCACCTTGACGGCCATACCGGCGGGGCGATTGACCGGTTGTTCGCGCTGACCGACGTGTGGGACGCGATTGAATGGCTGACGTCGGAGGGTAAATCGCTGGCGCTTGGTCTAGTGATTGTCGCAGTGGTGTCAGCGGCGGTTGGCTATCTGGTGTCGGGGGTCTGCTGGCGCTGGTGGATTGGCCACAAGCGGAGAAATCTGCAACGGAGGCTCAGGCAGTGAGCAGCGGTGTGATCGGTTGGCTGCGCGACCACGTACCAACCCGCGAACAGCTTGAACGCAACCGGTTCGTCCGGCCTTTCGCGCACCGTGTTCTGCGATCGGACCTGTGGCGCTTCAACCGCCGGTCGGTCCCGCGCGGAATCGCGCTGGGGCTGTTCGTGGGCATCCTGATTCCCTTTGCCCACAGCGCGGTTGCCGCGCTTACCGCCATGTTCGTGCGGGCCAATGTGCCGGTGGCGATTGCCGCCACTTGGGTCAGCAATCCGGCAACCTGGGTCATCATCTTTCCCGCCGCTTATGAAATCGGCAAGACCGTGCTGAAACTTGACCAGATGACGGCGGTGGCACCAATCAGCGAAACCATGCAGCAGACCCAGACTGATCATTTGCTTCAGCGCCTGACCGGTGCCGGGCTTGATACCGCCTTCGGCCTGTTCGTGATCGCCACGGTGCTGGCCTCTGTCGGTTATCTGGTGACCGGGTTGGGCTGGCGGATATGGATCGCGCGCAAACGCAGCCGCCGCCTCGCCGCGGCGCGGATCAATGAGCCTGCGGGATGAGCAAGGCCCGGTCCACCCCCGCGCCAGCCGCAACCGGCACCGCCGAACGCCTGATAGTTGCACTGGGTCTGACTGTCAGCAGCGCAGCCGTGTGGCTGGCGACCCGCCAGGTAGTAGCGGCGGTGGTGTTCGCTGCCGGGCTTGTGGCGCTGGGCGCGCTGGCCTGGGTGTTGCAGCGGCCCCGTGGTCAAGCCGCCGCGCCGGAACTGGCCCTGCCTGACTGGTCAGTCACGGTTACCGCGATCGATCGCGCCGATGCCGCCGTGGCAATTACCGATCGGGCGGGACGGCTGGTTTGCGCCAATGCCCGGCACGAGGAATGGTTCGGGATCGCCCATGCTCCGCCGCGTCTGGCGGTGGACGATGTCGGCCTGGAACGGCTGGCTAAGGCGGGGCGCGCGGCGTGGCGTGACGGGCGCGGCGTGGCCGATCTGGTTGAGGGGAGCTCGGGCCGCTGGGCGGTGGAGGCACGGCGCGCCGGCCGCGGTGACGACTATCTTGTCTGGACGATCACTCCGGTTGTCGGCAGCGATCTGGTGGCGGACCTTGTCCTGCATCTTGATGGAAAGCTGGGCCGGGCCTTGTCCCAGGCGGGCATTGCGGCGGCAATCGTCGATCCGGACGGCAAGATACGCGCCGCCAGCGCTGGCTTTGCCCAGCGCGCCATCGGGGACAGCGGCGCGCTGCTGACCGGGCAGGATTTTACCCCGCTGCTGCGCCAGGATGACCGGGACCGGATCACTTGGGCGCGTGATGGCCAGCGCGGCGCGCCGATTACAATGTTCTATCTGCCGGTGACCGATCCGGATTCGGCGATCGAGCCCGATTACCACACTACGCCATCGCTGATGCTGCTCGCCGATCATGGCACGGGCCTTGGCGGAGGAAGCGGCGACGGTGCAGCGGCGGTTCCGCATCTTGAGGCGCTGCTTGGTCCGCTGCCGCTGGGGCTGGCCATGATCGATCGCGATGGGCGGTTGCTGTTCGCCAACCCGGCCTTCATGCGCGCCGCCGGGCGGGAACGGGACGTGGCACCAACCTATCCCACCGATCTGGTGGTGCAGGAAGACAAGGGGCCGCTGTCCGACGCGATCCGCCGTTTTGCCCAGGGGCCGGCCAGCAGCGGGGACATTGCCGTGCGGCTTAAAGGCATGGCGGAAGAACCCGTGTCGCTATCGCTTGCCGGGGTGCGCGGCCTTGGCGAGGCGGCGGTGCTGCTCGGTCTGACTGACAGTACCGAGGAAACCCGGCTGAAGCGTCAGGTTGCCCAGGCCACCAAGATGCAGGCGGTCGGGCAACTGGCCGGCGGCGTGGCGCATGATTTCAACAATGTGCTGACGGCCATTCTTGGCACCTGTGACCTGATGTTGCTGCGCCATACGCCGGGTGACAGCGACTATGACGATATCCAGCAGATTCGCGCAAATTCCAACCGCGCCGCCAGCCTGACGCGGCAGCTTCTGGCTTTCAGCCGTCAGCAGACGCTGCGGCCGGAAGTGCTGCAATTGCCCGATGTCGTGTCAGACGTATCGCATCTGTTGAAGCGGCTGATCGGCGAGAAGATCCAGTTCGTGGTCAAGCATGACCGCGATCTTGGCCCGGTTCGCGCCGATCCGACCCAGCTTGAACAGGTGATCGTCAATCTGGCGGTCAACGCCCGCGATGCCATTCAGGCCAAGGGAGATGGTGGCAAACTGACCATCGCCACCCGCCGCGTTTCTGCGGCCGATGTGCGGGGGATGCGAAACGCCATCATGCCCCAGGTCGATTACACCGCGCTGTCAGTAGAAGACACCGGCACCGGCATTCCGGCGGATCATCTGGGCAAGATATTCGAACCCTTCTTCACCACCAAAGAAACGGGCAAGGGCACTGGCCTTGGCCTTTCCACCGTATATGGGATCGTCAAGCAATCGGGCGGCTTCATCTTTGCAGACAGCGAACATGGCAAGGGCACGAAGTTTACCGTTTATCTGCCGGTTCACCATGAACACCCCTCATCCGTTCAGCGCGGTCCCGTTGAAGCCCCCGTCAAGCCCCTGCCGCAATGGTCAGGCGGCGGCCGGGTGCTGCTGGTCGAGGATGAAGACATGGTTCGCGCCGTTGCCGAACGCGCGCTGACCCGTGCCGGTTACAGCGTGGTTACCGCCGCCGATGGCGAGGAAGGCCTTGAGAAATTTCGGGCCGATCCGGCCTTCGATCTGGTGGTCAGCGATGTGGTAATGCCCGACATGGACGGCCCCGCGATGATCCGCGCGATCAGGGCGCTCGATCCGCAGGTGCCGGTGCTGTTCATGTCAGGTTACGCCGAAGAACAACTGCGCAAGGAAATAGCCATAGACGGTGTTGCCTTCCTGCCCAAACCGTTCACCGTTCAGCAGATATGCGATCTGGTTGGCAGCGTGATCGGTGCGCGGTCGGGATAGAAACCCGGGCGGGTCCTGCCGGCTTCAGTGGGAATTGGCGTGGTTCACGGACCGCTCCCGCGGGTGCTGACAACCACTGCCAGACCTTCCTCGTTAAGCTCGTCCCTCAATTTGCCGATCCACATCAACGCCTTTGCCGCAGTCGCGTGACTTTCAGCCTGATATCCTTCCACATCGTTGAAAATCGCTTCCCTCGGCCACTTGGCCTGATGTTGCAGCATGACCCGGCACGAGGTTTCCAGATTGCGGCAGAACGCCTCCTGATGCTGAAAGCTGGGAAACGACGTGGCATTCTGATAGGCATAGGCGAATATCTGGCAGGCCAGATCGTTCATCTTGAACCGGCTTTCGGCGATACGCTGAAAGAAGTCGTCCTCGTAGATGTGATCGTCAATCTGCCTTAGCATCGCAAGGATGATGTCTTGAATTCTGGCGATGGATTCAAGCACGGGCTGCATGATTTCCCTCCTGCAGCAATGCGACCCTGATGTTGTTGATAAGGCGTCAGCGTTAAGATTGTATCGGAGTATCATCATTAAGATTCGATTGTTTTGGGGGCTTTTGCGGGTTTTCCTCAACATCGTTTGTCCACGATGCGGCGTACGAAATGCGCAAAATCCGGTGCTGCCTTCGCGGAGATACTGTTTGACCACGGCAAAGGCATATCTGTAATTTTTCCGGCCAACTACAGACGGTTGGCGGTCTGGGTTCATGGCGGCGAAGGCAGGGGGAAATGCGCCTCTTGCACGATCCGCGCAAAGCTGCTTGTCGGCTACGCTTATGGATTCCGGCAAACTTGCCTTCATCGATCGCTTGCGCGGCATAGGTATCCTGCTGGTTATCGCTATTCATTACCTGCAGGTCTTTTCCTCGCCGCTGCTGCGCAACTGGGGCGAACTGGGGCAGACCGGGGTGCAGATGTTCTTCGTCGCCTCGGCCTTCACGCTGTGCCTTTCGGCTGACAACCGCCGGAACGAGCCGCACCGGCTGCGCGCCTATGTCATGCGCCGCTGGTTTCGTATCGCCCCGATCTATTACCTGGGCATCGCGTTCTACGCCTGGATGTTCATTCATGACGGGGAAGGGGCACCCTATACGCTCGGCAATGTCCTGGCCAACGTGCTGCTGATCCACGGGCTGGTCCCGGCGGCCAACAACAATGTGGTGCCGGGCGGCTGGACCATCGGCACAGAGGTGCTGTTCTATGTGCTGTTCCCGCTGCTCTATCCGGCGATCGCCGCCGCCTGGGCGCGTTGGGGTAACCGCGCGCTGCTTGCCGCGTGGTGCGGTGCCATGGCGGCGGCATTGTGCTGGCAGATCGGATTTCGTCTGCTTTACGGTCATTGGCTGCCCAACAACAGTTTCGCTTACGGTGCGATCATCAACCAGCTACCGGTCTTTGTGGCCGGGATCTGCTGGTATCTGGCGGCGTGGCGCGGCGGGGGAATGGCGCCGCGTCTGGGGCGCGATGCCGGGCTGGCCGCGGCGCTGTTCACGGCCTGCGCACTGATCCTGGGGCTGGGGCTTGATCCGTTCTATGGCCTTGTTCCCAGCCTGGCCGCGCTTGGCGCGGTGCTGCTCGGCAATCTTCTGCGGCTGGGTGGCAGCGGTGGCGGCTGGCTGGGCGCACTGGGCAAGGTCAGCTACAGTCTTTACATCATCCATTTCGCGCTGGTCTGGCGTCCCTCAGCCTGGCTGCTTCACGCTGTGGCGGATGTTCCCTATGCCCAGGCGGCGCTGCTGATCCCGCTCTATATTGCAGAGGTTGCGCTGCTTTACATCCCGGCGCGAATCATGGCCAGCCGGATAGAACAGCCGGCCAACCGGTTGGGGCAAAAGCTGATAGATTGGTGCGAAAAATCCTGGAAATCTGAGGTTGTTCCTCCGACTTAAGAAATTTTCGTTCCCCCCTTGTTCCACAAGAACAAATGGAATACACCAATGACAGTTGACCTTCCGGGTCGGCTGGTTAGGCAAGGGGACGAAAGATGGCTGCACAACTCAAGCTGATTCAGGAAGGCAAGGATAACATGGATCGTCAGAAGGCGCTGGAAGCGGCGCTGGCGCAGATTGATCGCGCGTTCGGCAAGGGCAGCGCGATGAAGCTGGGCTCCAAGGAAACCATGGAGGTTGAGGCGATCTCGACCGGCTCGCTCGGGCTGGATATCGCGCTGGGTATCGGCGGCCTGCCGCGCGGCCGGGTGATAGAGGTTTACGGACCGGAAAGCTCGGGCAAGACCACGCTGGCGCTGCACGTTATTGCCGAAGCGCAGAAGAACGGCGGCACCGCAGCCTTTGTCGATGCCGAACACGCGCTTGATCCGGTCTATGCCAAGAAGCTGGGCGTCAACATTGATGAACTGATTGTTTCGCAGCCTGATACTGGCGAGCAGGCCCTGGAAATCACTGACACGCTGGTTCGCTCCAACGCGATTGACGTGCTGGTGGTCGATTCGGTTGCCGCGCTGGTCCCCCGCGCCGAAATCGAGGGCGAGATGGGGGATAGCCACGTTGGCCTTCAGGCCCGTTTGATGAGCCAGAGCCTGCGCAAGCTGACCGGCTCGATCAGCCGTTCGCGCTGCATGGTGATCTTCATC